>SGYN01000001.1 GCA_004321715.1 bacterium
CCCCTTGATAATAGGAGTATCATCACCAGGAAAATCATATTCATTAAGCAAGTCACGTAATTCCATTTCTACCAATTCAACCAATTCTGGATCATCTACTTGATCTGTCTTATTCATAAAAACAACAATACTTGGAACATTAACCTGACGCGCTAATAAAACATGCTCTCTTGTCTGTGGCATAGGACCATCTGCTGCACTAACCACTAACACCCCACCATCCATTTGAGCGGCACCAGTTATCATATTCTTTATATAATCTGCGTGCCCAGGACAATCTACATGAGCATAATGTCGATTCTCCGTCTCATATTCTACATGAGCCGTTTGTATGGTGATACCACGCTCACGCTCTTCCGGAGCGTTATCAATACTATCGAATGATCGCACTTCACTTAAACCGCGAGCGCTTTGCGTTTGAGTAATCGCTGCTGTTAAAGTTGTTTTACCATGATCAACATGGCCTATCGTACCAATGTTTACATGGGGTTTTGTACGTTCAAATTTTGCTTTAGACATATTTATTTATTCTCCTTAATTAAATTAAATTTTTAAAAATCTATATCAATAGAGCCTACGACCGGATTTGAACCGGTGACCTCTTCCTTACCAAGGAAGTGCTCTACCGACTGAGCTACGCAGGCAATCACTTGAGCGGGTGATGAGAATCGAACTCACGTAACCAGCTTGGAAGGCTGGTGTTCTACCATTGAACTACACCCGCGTAACAGTGGGGAGAGAAGGATTCGAACCTCCGTAGGCATACGCCGGCAGATTTACAGTCTGCTGCCATTAACCACTCGGCCATCTCCCCAACAGACTATTTCAAATTGTAAAAGAGCACTCAATCAGAGCCGGCGAAGGGACTCGAACCCCCGACCATCTGATTACAAATCAGAAGCTCTACCAGCTGAGCTACACCGGCGTAAAAGTAGATTTTTTATTTTTTTTAAAACTCTCACCCGCATAATGCTATACTACGATCGTTATTAATAACGATGCGAGAACAGCCTCGAAATATAGAAATAAGAAAATTTAAGTGCAAACGAATATCCGTATAAGATTTATTTTTTATTTTATGTATAGATACTTATAAAAGTAAAAATAGATTTATTGCTATTTCTTTGGTTTTATAATGGGTCCATCCGTCCCATCTTCCACGAGAAAGCCAAGATCGAGTATCTTATTTCTTATCCGGTCAGCCGCTTTCCAATCACCTTTTTTTCGATATCCCGCTCTATCAGTCGCTAATTTATGTATTTCCTCAGGTATAAAATTTTCTTTAATTAAAACACCAAAAATACTATCAATTACATTTATAAACTTAATCCCTCCATTAATATCTTTATTATCCATATTTTGATTATTATCAAGTTTTGTATTTATGGATCTTAGCCATTTAAAAAACACTGCAAACGCTTTAGGTGTATCTAGATCATTATCTAGGGCTAATATAAAATTATCATATTCAGATGGAAATTTAAATATTTCTAAATTACCATTAGAGATTTTTAACAAGCGATTATATAAGCCGTAAATTCGTTGCAAAGCAGATCTTGATTCTGAGCATTGTTCCAATGAAAAAGTTAATTTTGTTCTATAATGAGCGGCTAACATTACAAAACGTATTTCTTCCGGTAAAAAACCTTTAGAAATTAAATCAGGTATTGTTAGGAAGTTCCCCTTCGCTTTGCTCATCTTATCGCCTTTTAAATGTAAATGCTCAGAATGCATCCAGTAATTAACAAAAAGGTTATTCGTTGCTGACATAGATTGAGCTAATTCATTTTCATGATGAGGAAAAATGTTATCAACTCCGCCACAATGTATATCAAAGTGCTCCCCAAGATATTTTATTGACATTGCAGAACATTCAATATGCCACCCAGGCCTTCCTTTTCCCCACGGAGAATCCCAAAATATATCCCCATCTTCATTAGTCCATGATTTCCACAAAGAAAAATCTTGGGGGTTATCCTTTGAATACTCATCATTGATCACCCTTTCTGTCTGCTTTAGCTTGGAATTGCTGAGGTTTATCAATCTTCCATAGCCTTTATCTTTAGACAGGTTAAAATAAACGGAATTATCTTTAGATAAGTAAGCAACCTCATCTTCTTGAAGTTTAGTAATCATTTCAATCATTTCATTTATATTATCAGTAGCTTTTGGATAAACATCTGCTGGGATGATTTTAAGAAATTCTATATCATCCATAAATTGAGCTAAATATTTTGTTGTTAACTCTTGAAAGAGCTTTTTATCTCCTTTTGCTTTCTTTATAGTTTTATCATCAATATCTGTAATATTCATAACATGATACACATTATATCCCTTATGAATCAAAAATCTTTTTAATAAATCTTCAAAAAGAAAGGTTCTAAAATTCCCGATATGTGCTGTATTATAGACAGTGGGTCCACAGGTATAAATTTTGACAATTTCATCAGAAATAGGATTAAATTTTTCTTTCTTTTGACTTATGGTATTATAAAACTGAAGAGACATTTTTCTTTTTTAATTTTAGCTGACCAGCGCTGATTTCAACTGATAAGGCCTGTTTTATAGCTTCAATTTTCATAATTATTTTACTATCCCCTTTTAAATTTAAAACTATTCCATCTAAGCCTTTCAAGGGTCCGCTAGTTACGATTACTTCATCGCCTTTAATAAAATAATCTACTTTTTCTATTTTAAATCCACCTTCAGAAATACTTTTTATATTTTCAATAACTTGATCAGGAATAATTGAGATTTTATTTTGAAATTTCACAATACTATTCACACCTGTTGTTTTTAATATATAAATATTGTCTTTCAGATCAATGTTTGCAAATACATAACTACGGAATAGAGGAAAATAAACCCACTTTTTCCTGTCACTCCATTGTCTTCTTTCTTTAAACATTGGGCAATAAGATTTAACATTAATTTTATTTAACTCATTAATAACAACCTGTTCATGCCTTGATTTTGTATATATAGCTATCCAGTTTTTCATTTTTTCCAAGCCAGCATAACTATTGTATCAATTAATTCATTAAAGCTTATCCCTGCAGCTAGAGCTGACATAGGCGCTAAACTAGTATCTGTCATTCCTGGAAGAGTATTTATTTCTAAAAACCATAATCTCTTTTGATCATCCATCAGGTAATCTACTCTTGAATAATCTTGACATTTTAATAAATGAAATAGATTCTCTGATACTTCGTGAACATAATTTGTTAGTTCAGAGTCTAACTTGGCTGGACAAGTGTAATTACTCATTCCTGCTGTATATTTACATTCATAATCGTAAAGTTCATGAGAAGGAATAATTTCACATATAGGGTAAGCTTTACCATTTAAAATCATAACAGTTAATTCTCTACCTTTAATATACTCCTCAACTAAAACGCTAGAATCAAAGTGAAAAGCATAATCTAATGCAGGCATTAATTCTTCTTTTTTATGAACAATACGTAGGCCCACAGTGCTTCCTTGCCCATTAGGCTTCACTATTACCGGATAATTAAATTTATCATTATGAATATTATTATTATTATATATGTTCCATTTTGGTGTTAAAATATTATTTTTTTCAGCAATAATTTTACTGATGTTTTTATCCATACATATGGCAGATGACAAGGGACCAGATCCGGTATATTTCACACCCAAGGCATCAAGAAAGCCTTGTATCGTTCCATTTTCACCAATACTTCCATGCAACCCTAAGAATACTAAATCAACACTAAACAACTTATCAACCAGACTTATCAATTCAGTATCTAATACTATATCCATGACATTATAACCATTTTCTCTTAATGCTTTAGCAATTGCCTTTCCAGACTTAAGAGATACTTTTCTTTCTTCGCCTGACCCACCCATTAACACTGCAATCTTATTTGGTTTCTTCATTTCAGTATCCAATCAGCGGCTTCTTCTATATTACTTACTATTGCGTCTGGTTCTAAATCAGGATAATCTAAAATCGTTTGACTTCCGCGACCGGTACAAACTAATATCGTATCCATTCCCAAATCTTTACCTGCCTGGATATCGTTTTTTGAATCACCAACTATAAGCGAATCCTTTAGATCAATATCATGATCTTTTGACGCTTCGAGAAACATTCCAACACCTGGCTTCCTCCTGATTGTTGCATTATCAGGGTGATCGATTGCTATATAAATTCCAAGTAAAGGAATTGAATTTTTCATAAATTGATTTTTGATATAGTCATGAATATTATCAAGCTCTTTTTGTTTAATTAATCCTCTAGATACACCAGATTGATTTGTGACAATACAAAAACGATTTCCATCTTTTGTTAAACGCTTTAACGCAGAAAAAGTAAAATCATAAAATTTAAATTGATCTAATGAAGAAATATAACCAGGGTCAGGGTTAATAGTTCCATCTCTATCAAGAAAGATTGTGCTATATTTTTTCAATTATTAATTAATTCCTTAGCATTGATCTCTCTAATACTTACCGAGCTATTAATAAAATACCATGCACCAATTATAATGAAGGGAATTGTACCAACAGCATGAATTATTATTGCAGAGGCCTGAGCATCTAGTTGATTAATTAAGAAAAATGTTGTTAAAACATATACTACTGTTGCGTGATACGTACCAACATATGCTGGGGCAGCAGGTACAGATATAGCAAGTGTAGTTGATATCATTAATACACAAACTTCATACCATTTGATGAATATTCCAGTAGATAAAAGAGCATAATAAGTCGAAAAAGCGTACATCAACCAAATTAGTATAGTATAAAAGAAAATTAACATAACATTATTTGTAGATCTAATTGCTACGGCGCCATTTATTAACCTTTCAAAAATTTCAATTATTTTTAGCAGCACAGGCTTATGGAAAAATCTTATCTTTTTTAAGTCAAATAAGAAAAATTCTTTTATTTCTTTAAAACAAAAGACAAACACAAACGCAGCCAAAGATAATACCACAACGGTAATAATAAGCTTTTGACTTATCCAATCTGCTGGATATACTAGAATTGTTAACAGTATTAATAATGATAGACCAACAAAATCAAGAATTCTTTCAGTTACTATTGTTCCAAATGCTGTAGGAACATTTAATGATGATTTTTCTGCTAAAACATATGCACGTAAAAGCTCACCCATCCTGAAAGGAAGAACTGAATTGCCAAAATAACCAATCATAATTGATGAAAATGCTGATTTTAGAGTAAATCTTTCAATAGGGTATACTAGGATCTGCCATCTCAAAGCTCTTACTATATTACTTGAAACAAGTATTGTTAAGGATAAAGCACCATAGAACAGATCCAATTGATTAATAATTTTCCATAATTGAATAAAATCAATACCCTTAAAAGCATAATATAAACCAGCAATACTTATACATATTCCAAAAATTAGTTTTATATACCTATTCACGAAGATCTATAACTTCCTCAGCCTTGGGATTAAATGAATTAAATAAAGGAATATCAGAAATTGGGGTATAACTAATAATATCTACTTCAATATATTGTTCTTTTCTTTCTGGGTTAATACCAATAGTAAATTTTATAGGTTCATATAGTTTCTGTTTGATCCATATTTTTCCCATGATATTTAAAGCATCCATATAATAGTCTAATTGAATTGATTCTCTATTAGCTGTTGAATTAGTTATAATAAATCCTGAAAAATCACCTGATAAAAAATCGAACACATCATAACTACCCTCTATTAATGTATCATAAATAATTTTTCCATCTTCACTTTTGTAATAAGTAACAATCAAATTGCTATCAATCTTGATAGATTGTTGATCGGTATCTAAAAAAAATCGTTTTTTTCCAATAAGCTCAATAATTCCAATTTGACTCCATACTCTATCTCCATCAATTTGTGACCATTTGATTTCCATCCTAACTCCATTATGATTTACTAAGGAGTTTGATAAATAATCCAGGTATTTCTGGTTTGGATCTGCTTGCTTAATAGAAACCAGCAGCAGCACCGCCAATAAAACAGAAATCATACTTATTTAATCATCATTGATCATTTCTAAATAAGTCTCATCAACCATGACTTCTCGTGCTTTACTTCCAGTAAATGAACCCACAACACCTAACTGCTCCATTCGATCAATTAATCTTGCAGCTCTTGAGTATCCTACCTTCATACGGCGCTGAATCAATGAAATGGATCCCTGTTGGTGAATAATCACTAGCTTTATTGCTTCATTTAATAACTCATCATCACCTTCAGCATTATCTCCTGAATCAGCATCAATCGTTGTTTGCTCTCTGACTGACTCAAGTACTAATTCTTCAGATTTAGGTTGTGATAATATATGATCCATAATTGCTTCTACTTCATTAATTGAAAGAAAGGCATTATGTAATCGAACAGGCTCAGAAGATCCTGAACCTAAATACAACATATCTCCTCTACCGATTAATTTCTCTGCACCTGGCATATCTAGAATAGTTCTTGAATCAATTTTGCTAGCAACTTGAAATGCAATTCTGGATGGAAAATTTGCTTTTATTAGTCCAGTAATTACATCTACAGAGGGTCGTTGCGTAGCAATAACTAAATGAATCCCCACGGCTCTTGCTAATTGAGCGAGACGAGCAATAGGCTGTTCAACTTCTTTTGCATTTAACATCATTAAATCTGCTAATTCATCTACAACCACAACAATATATGGCATTATTTCTTCACTTGATGCGACTTTCTTTGCATTATATTCTTGAATGTTTCTGACTACTGCATCAGCAAGAGTATCGTATCTTCTGCTCATTTCTTTTTCAACCGCTCTCAGCGCTAGAGTAGCATTATCTGGCTTTGTCACAATAGATTCTTCGAAATCTTCCATTCCTAATAAGTGATACCCTTTTAATGATTTGTATAACGTCATTTCAACTTTTTTTGGATCAACAATGACAAACTTCAACTCTTCCGGCGTTGAATTATAAAGCAAGCTACATATTATAGTATTTAAGCAGACTGACTTACCAGATCCTGTTGTACCAGCTATCAACAAATGAGGCATCTTAGCTAAATTTAATGTTGAAATTTCTCCAGAAGTCGTTTTCCCTATAGCCAAAGTAAGCTCCGCATCTGATTCAGCGAATTTTTCTGAGTTTATAATCGATCTAAAAAATACGGTGTCAGGATCCTTATTTGGTATCTCTATACCAACAGAAGACTTACCAGGTATTGGAGCAATGACCCTAACGCGACTTGCCTCCATTACTCTAGCTAAATCATCTGAAAGCTGGACAAATTTATTAACTCTGACTCCTTCTGCAGGCTCAACTTCAAATAAAGTGATAACTGGCCCAGGGCTTACATTAACCACTTTACCAACTACTCCAAAAGTTTCTAAGCTTTGTGTTAGAAAGTTTGCGCGATCAACTAATTCATCTTTTGACATTCCTTCTTGAATTTTTATTGGCATCTCTAATAAATCGCTACTTGGAAGCTGATATTTTCTTTTTGGCGCTTTTCTCTCTTGCAACTCATCAATATTTACTTCTTCTTCCTTAACAACTTCGCCAACTTCAATATTTTTATCTGAAGATATTTCACTCGTCTGTCCTTGTTCTTCTATCTTATCAAATTCAGATTCTAACTTTTGATTAGATGCGTTTTCCGATAAACTATTATCAACATCTTCTACAACTGTACCTCCATCAACATCTTCTACAACTGTACCTCCATCAACATCTTCTACAACTGTACCTCCATCAACATCTTCTACAACCTTATTTTCATCATTTGATCTGTTTTCATTCTTTAAATCATCAATTTTTTCATCATCAGTATTTTTACCTTCATGTTTATTGTTTGATACTGAATGATAATTTTCTTCTTTTTGCTTTTCTTCAATTTTTTTAATTAAATCTTTTGTATGAAGTCTTTTTTCCTTTTCAGTCTTTTTTTCAATTGAAGTTATTTTTCGATCTTCACTCTTTTTCTTGATAAGATTAATTACAGACTCAAATGGGACATAAAAACTCCAAGAGAAATATCCTCTTATTAAAATCAACCAACTCGTTAATAATATAACTATCGTCCCTATAATACCAAAAAAACTTGCTAGAAGATTCGCTATATTGCCTCCTATTAGCCCACTATAATTAAAATCAATTTCAGAGTTAGAAAATGTATTAATTTCTAATAATCCTAGGCTGATTGATATTAAAATCATAGCACAAAGTAGATATGCACTTATCCTTTTTAGAGAAGATCTATCTTTATTACTAAAAAACCACCATCCCCAAATCATTCCTAAAATAGGTAAAAAGAAAGAACTATAACCAAATGAAAACTTTATAAAAAAATAAGCAATAAAGACGCCTAAAATACCCATCGGATTCTCCACTAGTACATTTGGAGAGATCCCTGGATCTTCAAATGAATTATATCCTAACATGCTCACAACTACTAAAAAAGAAATTGCAATACTCAGAATTCCTAATATTTCAAGTTTTCTTTCTTTCATTCAATATATCCTAAATATTATTATTTACCGTTCCATTTTTGTAGAATGGAGGAGTCACAATAACCGCTAACTTTTCTCTTGACCTAATATCTATAAAAATCTTAGTTCCGGCAGCAGAATAACGCGCATCTATATATCCAATACCAATTCCTTTATCCAAACTAGGTGATTGCGTCCCACTAGTTACTTTACCAACAATATTTCCATCGATAATTATATCATAATTATGACGAGGAACAGCTCTCTCTAACATTTCAAATGATATACGTTTTTTATGGTTCTCATTCTTCTCAAGTAATAAAGCATCTCTTCCAATAAAATGACCCTTGTTAAAACTTGTAATCCAGCCTAAACCAGCCTCTATTGGATTTATAGATCTACTTATATCCATACCATATAATGCGTAGTTCATTTCTAGGCGCAACGTATCTCTTGCCCCCAAGCCAACAGGTGTAACTTTTAATTTTTCGTATTTAAAAATTTCTTCCCATAAAATAACAATTGACTCACTATTACCATATATTTCAAAACCAAGTTCACCTGTATAACCAGTTCTAGAAACAATCAAAAAATCATTATTATATTTTAGTTGTGTGAAATTGTAATACTTTAATTGATTAATATTAAAATCTAATATATCATTTAACATGATAGCTGAATTTGGTCCCTGAACTGCAATTAAATGTAATTTATCACTAATGTCCTCTAAATCGACATCTTCTTTTAAATTCTCTAACAGCCAATTATAATCATCTTTTATATTTGCAGCATTAACTACCATCATAAAATATTCTTCAAAACGATATAAAATTATATCATCAATAATACCACCATCTTTCTGACATAGAGCAGAGTATTGTGCTTGCCCTACAGAAATCTTTTTTACATCATTTATAGTTATAAATTGAAGAAAATTTTCTGCTCCAGGACCAGAAACCTTAAACTCTCCCATATGGCTAACATCAAAAACACCTATCATATTTCTAACAGCATTATGTTCATCAATTATACTACTATAGGATATAGGCATCGAGTATCCTGCAAAAGAAACCATTTTAGCATTTAATAAAAGATGTTTATCGTATAAAGCAGTGTACTTCAATTTAAAACTCCATACATGTTATAATTGATTTAATGTCATCTTGATTATTTTTTCAAGATCATCTTTAAAAATATCTTTTGTTGCAATCTTTGAAACAGCTTTATCTATTAAAGCCCTATTATATCCTAGAGATAATAGAACTTTAACCACATCATCAATTACACTTTGCTCTTCAGAATCTAATTGGAAACCTAGATCAATAGAATCAGCAGTATCAATAAATTTATCTTTTAATTCTACTATAATCCTTTTTGCTGTTTTCGATCCTATACCAGGGATTGAAGTCAACGAACCAATATCACCGTTAATTATATTTTTCTTAAAAATATTTGGGCTCGTACCAGATAAAATATTTAAAGCAGATTTAGGTCCTATTCCATTAACAGATGTCAATTGCTTAAATAACAACCTCTCGCTTTCATCAAAAAAACCAAATAATTCCATAATATCTTCACGAACATTAAAATAGGTTAACAACTCAATTGTAGAATTAATATCTCCTAATTTTTCATAGGTAGATAGCGTTATATGAACAGCTATTCTAATTCCCCCAACATCTATTATAACTGTAGTTGGTTTTTTTTTATTAAGTTTACCTTTAATGGATTCAATCATAATTAATTATATAGAGTTTTGATTTAAATAACACAATCCTATTGCAAGCGCATCTGAAGCATCAAGCGGGGTTGGTAATTTATCTAAGTGCAATATGTTTTTTACCATATATTGCACTTGTTCTTTACTTGCATTACCATTTCCAACAACTGACTTTTTAATTTTTTTAGGAGAAAATTCAATACATGAAACATTTGCACAATACCCTGCAAGAATAATTGATCCTCTTGCCTGCCCTAATAGCATAGCGGACTTAAAATTCTTAGAATAAAATGTATCTTCAACCGCAAGCATATTAGGTTTATATTTATCTAATAATGAAGATATTTCGTCATACAGGTATCCTAATCTATCAGAAAGACTCATGGTCTTTGGGGGTTTTACCGTACCATAGCTATGGGCAATAATATTATTATTCTTTTTATCAATAATACCAAAACCCGTTACAACGATTCCTGGATCAACACCTATGACGCGCATTATTAATCTTCAAAATCAAGGTTAGTATAGACAGACTTAATATCTTCATGATCTTCAATGGATTCTAAAAGCATAATAGCTTTCTCTGATTTATCTTTATCAATTTTATGTAAATTCTTAGGTATCATTTCCACTTTGGCTGAATCTACTTTACAACCATTATCTTCAAGGTTCTTTCTAACATTCATCATTTCTAATGGATCTGTCTTAACTATAAAATTATCTTCATCTCCATCAAAATCCTCTGCTCCAGCATTAATTGAATCTTCAAATAGATTATCTTCATCTTGTTCAGATTTAGAAATTATTATTTGACCTTTCTTATCAAACATCCAAGATACACTACCATTCTCTCCAAGATTACCCCCATATTTTGTTATAAGATGTCTGATTTCTGCAACTGTTCTATTTTTATTATCTGTTACCACTTCCATAAATATAGCCACACCCCCTGGACCGAACCCTTCATAAGTACATTCCTCATACGTCACACCAGGAAGCTCTCCAGTTCCCTTCATTATAGCTCTTTTAATGTTATCCTGGGGCATATTCGCATCTCGGGCACTACTCACTGCTTGGCGCAATCTAGGATTAGAATTAATATCACTTCCTGCCTCTCTTGCAGCAATGGTTATTTCTTTAATTAAAGTTGTAAACACCTTACCACGCTTTGCATCAACAACAGCTTTTTTACGTTTTATTGTAGACCATTTACTATGACCAGACATATAAAATATTGATCCTCAGTCTAGTTTTGCTGAAACAAGTTGAGATACACCTTTTTTCTCCATTGTAACTCCATAAAGATAATTAGCAGATTCCATGGTTAATTTATTGTGAGTAACAACAATAAATTGTGTATCATTTGAGAAACTATTCAAAACTCTAGTGAATTTTCTAATATTTACATCGTCTAATGGAGCATCGACTTCATCGAGTATGCAATAAGGACTGGGCTTGACTTGATATATAGAAAACAATAATGCAATAGCTGTAAGAGCTTTTTCACCGGCTGATAACTGACGAAGAGATTGATTACGTTTTCCAGGAGGTTGAGCATGAATTCCAATATTTGCCTCTAAGGGATCTGGATCTCCTTCTAATCTTAAAGAACCACGTCCTCCCTCAAAAAACATAGTAAATAATTTTTCAAAATTTTTGCCAATATCATCAAATGTATTTTGAAATTTCTCTCTTGCCACCTTATCAATTTCCTGTATTGTATCTAATAAGTTTTTCTCGGCTTTTATTAAATCATCTCTTTGTTCTGTTAACATTAATAATCGCTCATTTTCTTCTTCATGTTCAACTTTAACAACCATATTAATTGGCCCAATATTTTCAATGCTTTTTTCAATCCTCTCAATTCCAATATTTAATTCATTTTCAGTTTGATCTACAATCATTTCATTAGGAATTTTTACGCTATAGCTATCAAAAATACGTTCTGAAACAAAATTTACACGCTGATCTAAATCTGCGACTTTTAATTCACAATTTTTTAATTCTTCCATTAAAGATTCTCTATTTTTTTGCTCAGATCTAATTTGAGCCTGCATCTCTTCAATTATTACATATGAATCATTTGTCGCCTCTTGCTTTAAACTGAGAACAGATTCTTGCTTGCTAACAACGCTATTAATATCAGTTAATTTTTTCTCAGCAACAGAAATCAATCTTTTTAAATTCTTTTCACTTTCCTTAATATCTTTTATCTCTCTTATAATTTCAGATTTTCTACTTATAAATTCCTGAATACTATCTTTTGCAGTAGATTCTTGAAAGATTATATTTTCTCGTTGGCCTTCAAGATTCAAATGGTTTATTCTAGCATCCTGTAGATGCTGATGTAAATTATCTCTAGTAGACTGAATTTTTGATAATTCTGAATTTGTTTTCATTATCTTTTTCAAATATTTTTCTAGACCTCTATCATCTTTCAGAATTTCTATTTTTAAGGATTTTTTCAAAATTGTTTGACTTTTAACATCTTTTTGATTTTGAGAAATAATTGCATCTGATCCTGCAATAGACTCTGATAGCGTTGATTTTTGCATTTCTAATCCATCTAATAAATCATTAACACCCATAAGATCTTTTGATAGACCCATCAAATCAACTTGATATTTTTTAACATATTTTTCTTTATTTGTTATTGCTTCACAAACTTTAATTAACTGTTTATCGAGCTTATGAAATAATAAATTTTCAGTTTTAATCTTTTCCTTAATTGAGGACAACTTCTTTTTTCTACCAATCAATCCCAAACTCTTCTTACTGGAACTACGATCAATAATCATTCCTTTTATTAATAAAGCACCATCTTGATCAATGACGTCATATCCTTTAAGGTTTTTATCTGACATCGCAACCTTCATATCCTTCACTATAATAATATTTCCCAAAAGAAAATCTAATAATGATTTATACTTGGGTGATACCTTGACTAAATCAACAGCGCGACCAATAATATTTTTATTGGATTTAATTGATTTATTAACATATTTAACTGAAGGAAGACTGTCAAGAGGGATAATCATAATTCTCCCTGAATTACGATTGCGAGCTATTTCCAGAATATTAATAGCATCCTTTTTGTTTTTTACAACAATACATTTTGCATAATCTCCAAGGGCTATCTCTATTGAAGAAGAAATAGATTGATCAACATTTAGAACATCACCTACAGTTCCCAAAATATCCTTGAAAATATTTTTATTACTTAAAACATCTCTTACGCCTTTTGGGTAACCCTCAGCTGCATTAACTAATTCCTCATAAAAAGCATTTTTTGAATCAAGGGCATCTAAGGATGATAATGTTTTATTTTTATTTACATCTATGTTATATTTTTCTTTTTCTAATTTATTTAACTCGTCACTATTTATATTTAAGTTAATTTTATTTTTATCAATTTTTTTAAGAGTAGCTTTCTTTTTTAATTGATATTTGCGCAAATCTTTTAAAATACTATCTAATTCTATCCGTTTCTCACTTACCTTATTGTTTAATTCTAATGTATTATTTCTCTTTTCATTAATTATTACTCCAGCTGTGTCATACATCGATTTCTTATCAGATAATTTCTTCTGTAATTCCCAACGCTTATCTTGCATAATATCTAAATCCGATATTATATTTTTTAATTGATCATCTTTACTATTAAACTCAATCTGCTTTTGTTTGAATTGATTTAAACAAGAATCAATTTTTGGCTTCAAGCTATTAATTGATTTACGATAATCTACCAGATGATTATTAAGCTGTTTTGATTTCTGGTTATTTTTTTTCTCTTCCAATAGCAGTCGATCTAAAGAGGCCTGCGCAGATCGAGATTGTTCTTTCCAGATAATAATATCACTTTGCAATGATTCTCTGCTATTATTATAATCATTTAATTGCTTTCTATATCTTTCAAGCTCGTCCTGCTGACTTTTAAATACAGACTGAAATGATATTAGTTTTTTTTCTACTTCAGATTCTTCTGTCTGATTTGAATCTCTTAAATGATTCAACTCTGCAATTCGAGTGTTTAACGGATGTAAATCTGATTTATAAGCATGCGTCTGTATGAAAGCTAACTCGATCTCTTTTGTTTTTAAATCATCTAGTAATTTTGAGTGACGTTCAAAACGTTTTAATTGCAAAGAAAGAGATTTTACTTTTGCCTCTACTTCTAATATAAGATCATTTACCCTATGCAAATCTGAGCGGGTAGATTCGAATTTTTTTAAGGTAGACCTTTTTTGCATCTTGTATTTATTTATACCTGATGCTTCCTCAAACATTCTTCTTCTATCATCGCCAGTTTCAGACAAAATCTGTTCAATCATTTTTAATTCAATCACTGAATAGGCATCTGAACCCATTCCCGTATCTATAAATAATTCATGTATATCTTTTAACCTACATGGAGTGCGGTTCATAAAATATTCGCTTTCACCGCTTCTATACAACCGTCTTCCTATTTCTATATCATTATACTCCAATGGGAGTTTCCCTTTATTATTATGTACAGTTAACGATACCTCACAAACACTTAAGGGTTTTACATTTTTTGCACCATTGAAAATAATATCCTCCATCTTTCCGCTTCTGAGAATACTATACTTTTGCTCTCCAAGTACCCAGCGAATAGCATCTACAATATTTGTTTTACCGCAACCATTGGGCCCTACAATTGCCGTGATTCCTTCACCAAAATGGACAACGTCCTTTTTTGCAAAGGACTTGAAACCATGCATTGTTAATTCTGATATATACATTCCGAGGTATTGTGGGATATAATTTTAATCAAAATCCCTCGTGAAAACTATTATTTTAAATAAAATTTATCCTGGGGGCCAACTTAATTTCCTTCCCCCTAATAAATGAAGATGAATGTGAAAAACAGTTTGTCCTCCATCTTTATTGCAATTAAATACCATCCTAAATCCACTATTATTTATATTTTCAATCTTAGCTAATTGCTTAGCAATTAAAAACATTTCCCCTATTAAAGTAGAATCATCAGGTTTTAAATCATTAATCGTAGTTATATGCTTTTTAGGAATAATAAGAATATGTGTTGGCGCCTGAGGATTAATATCTCTAAATGCTATAATTGAATCATTTTCAATTAATTTTTCACAAGGAATATCATTATTAACTATATTGCAAAAAATACAATCATTCATCTTTTATTCTCCAGTTATTAGCTGATTAATAATTGATATAGAAGATACGACTGCACTTTCTGTCCTTAAGCGACGATTACCTAGTGATATAAAGATTGAATTATAATTATTAAGTAAAGAAACCTCCCCTTCACTAAAACCACCTTCAGGGCCAATAACTAAACTCAGTTTATCACAACCAAATGGAAGAAAATCTTTCAAACTTATAATATTTATATCAGAATTTTGTGAAAATGCAATAATAGGCATATCAATTTTTCTTTCAAGCCATTCGGAAAAAGATTGAGGTTCATAGATCTTTGGAATTATTGAGCGAGCACATTGTTTGGCTGATGACTTTGTAATTGATTTAAATCTTTCGATATTAAATGAACGTTTAACAGACCTATCCATCTGAAGTGGAAAAATATTAGAAACACCAAACTCAGTTGACTTTTCAACTGCCCATTGCATTCTTGATGGTTTAATAATTCCAAAAGCAAGATTAATTTTACATACGGGCTCACCAAATCCTGGCAATACATCAGTTATTTTACCAGAAACCTTATCTTTTGTTATTTGCTCAATAGTAGCATGATACGCAGTACCATTCCCATCAATTAAATAGATATTTTCATTAATTTTTAATCTTAGCACACTTGAGATATGATGAGATTCAGTTTTGTCTAAATAAAAATACTTATTATCAATATTATTTGGGTTTACAAAAAAAGAACGAAAATTAGACAAAGACTATTTCTTCCAATTAAAACCGAAACGTACTAATGCTCCGCTATATTTTGTTCTACCATCTATTTCTTGAGGCATCGGTAGTTCATCATAGCCAACTCTTACTGTCAAAATAGTATTATTAGAAGTAATAACATCAGCTCCTAGGCCAAAAAAACCACCCCATGAACGATAATACTGAATGTTCTCATACCACTTTTGTTTAAAAGAGCCACTCTCTGCTCCGTCAAAGATTAAAATCGGACCAAATTTTAAACTAAGAAATGGTGAAAAATTATTTGCAATCTTACCAACAAACGGATAGTATTTAACGCCAGAAAACAAAGGCAGTAGTAGTAAATTTATGTTGTTAAACTTATATGCTCTACCAGTATAATAGTCTTGCATAATTATTTCATCAGGATGTTTAGCATCAAAAATTCTTATCTCACCAATAAAATATAATTTCTTATTCTTAAACCACGTTTGGTTATAGGATAATCCCGATCCACTTTCACCAACATCTAATCCAAAACCACTATATTTTAATGATGAGTATTCTTGTGCAAGTAGACAACTGATGAAAGATATTATAGTAATTATATATTTCAATTTTTTAATTCCTTTAATAATTGAAGTTTATTCCAAGTAATATCATTAGCTACTAGTCTTTTTACAGGTTTATGGTTAATTATATTTGATTGAAAAATTTCATCTACATCATCTAATTGCACATTTGTATACCAGATCTCATCGGGATAAATCACTATAGCTGGACCTAATTCACATACATCTAAACAACCACTTTTATTTGCACGTACAGTCCCTTTTAACCCATGTTTATTTATTAGTTTTACAAACTTCATTCTTATATCCATTCCTCCACATTTAGCGCAACTTTGACGTTGGTTATCCGAACCCCTATCATTTACACAGATAAAAATATGTTTATTATACTTTTTCACGGAACAAGTACTACTTTGCCAAATTGATTACTATTTTCAACATATTTATGTGCTTCAGCTATATTTCTCATTGGAAAGATCTTATCTACAACTGGGATAACTTTTCCATGTTCAATAAAATTTATTATTCCATTCAAAGCGGACAGTGTTCCCATTGTCGATCCTAAAATCGACTGTTGTTTAAAAAAGATGTAACGTAAATCAATAGAAACTTTTGGACCCGTAGTTGATCCACAAGTAACTAATCTGCCATATCTGCTTAATATCTTCATAGAAGTTTTCCATGTCTCTAATCCTGGATGTTCAAAAACAACATTAACTCCCTTGCCTTTTGTATAGTCTTTTACTAAAGAAGTTATATCATCTTTATAGTGATTTAAAGATAAGTCTGCGCCAAGCTCCGAAGCATATTTACATTTTTTCTTAGATCCCGCTGTAGCAATGACTTTACAACCATATGCTTTAGCAATTTGCAAACCAAAAGAACCAACGCCTGAACTTGCACCCCAAATAAATACAATATCATCTTTTTTTAACTTTGCACGATTTATAAGCATTTGATAAGAAGTTTGGCCAGCAAGAGAAAAAGAAGCCGCAGATTCAAAACTGATATTCGAAGGTTTTTTAATTAAGTTCCTCTGGCTTAAGGATATGAACTCACAATTAGTTCCATTTGTTGTTTCACCAAGTATTCCAATCGAATAGCATTGATTTTCTTGTTGATTTAAACAGGATGAACAAGTACCACAAAATAATAAGGGGTTTATAATTACTTCATCTCCAACGTCGAATTTATCAACTCCCTTTCCAATTTTAGAGACCATACCCGCACCATCGCTTCCAATAATCATAGGTAAATTTATGCCAGGGATGCCTTTACGAACCCAAATATCAAGATGATTAATTGCTGCTGCTTTTATTTCAACTAATACTTGGCCATCTTTCACAACTGGTAATGGAACTTCTTCCCAAACTAAAACGTCTTTATTCCCATGTTTATGAATTCTAACTGCCTTCATTAAATATTATCCTAATTCTAATTAAATAAAGAATTAATCCTTTTTTGAAAAATAATAATAATCCAAACTTAGTTTTCCTGGACCACAAATAAATAATACAAGCATAACAATAAAATACATAATAGCTAATTCGGGAAATGTTCCATCTACTAAATGATTAATAGAAGCAACGAACATAGTAAATAATAACAAAAAAGCTGCAGGTCGCATAAATAGACCAAGCAACACAAAGATCATCCCTATCGATTCAGATAATGCTGCCATAAAACCAAAAAATACATTCATAAATTCTAATCCAATAAAGTCAGTTAAAGCCGAACCAAGACGGGCCCATTTTTCGTGCCCAGCTGCAATTTTATTCCATCCATGCTTATACACCATCATTACACTAGGAACAATTCGTAAAATTAATAGACAATAGGGTATATATTGTTTTTTTGGGTATAAATACCTTGTCATAGCTTGCAATCTATTCATCATTTTTATTGATGTCTTCATAATCCGCATCTTGAATATCTAAATTTTTGTAAGAATTTTTTATATTTTGATGGGATTGAGTGCTTGATCTTTTAATGCTTATTTTGGATATAAATCTTACACATTGAATTACTAAATAAATAAATAGAGCGCTTAAAATTATTTGCATTATATCTATAAACTTGCACTAGGATTAAAAAACTTTGTACCAGAAACTGGCTGCCCAATATATTCAATAACTTGATTAAGATCATCAGCGTTATTAACAAAATCTATATTATTTGTATTTATTATTACTAATGGAGTATCATTATACCGAAAAAAGTATTCTGTATAAATTTCATTAAGGGCATTGATGTAATCATAAGAAATATTATTCTCAAAATCTCGAGCTCTTTTATCAATATTTTTCATTAAAATAGAAGTATCTGCTTGAAGATAAATAATTAGATCAGGGTTTATAACATTCCTTTCCATCATATTAGCTATACTATCATATAAATTCATTTCTTTATCATCTAGGTTTAACGATGCAAACAAACGATCCTTAATAAACATATAATCAGATATAAGAAGATTATGAAACATATCTACTTGCCGAATATCCTGTTGTTGCTGATATCTTTGTAAAAGAAAAAATAATTGAGTTTGAAAGGCAAATCTCGCTGGATCATCATAAAATTCAGATAAAAATGGATTGTCCTCAAACTTCTCGAGAACGAGCTTTGCACTTAATCGTTTAGACAATAGCTTGGCTAAACTAGTTTTTCCAACACCTATCGGACCTTCAATAGCAATATAGTTGAGATTCCTCATGCTTTTTTTTCCATAATGTGTTTAATTACATTTGTTTTATCTTGACAAACGCTCAAAAGTTCAGATATTGTTGAACCAATTTTTTCTATTTTGTATTTAGGCATTAATTCATAAAAAGGTAATAAAACAAATTTTCTAAACATCAATTGTGGATGTGGAATAATTAATTCATCCGTTTCAAGGTATGAATTTCCATAACAAATTATATCAATATCAATTATTCTTGGCTCATTTTTATTTCTTTTTTTTGGTCGGCCCATAGATGATTCAATTTTTTTAACTATATCAAGAAACTCGAATGGGTTTAAAGATGAATTACAAGATATAATTGTATTTAAAAATTTTGGCTGATCTGTATTGTATAGAGGTTCGGATTCATAAAATGATGCCGCTTTAATATCGGTTATTTGATGAAATGTTCCTAACGATGTAATTGCCGATGCTAAATTTTCCTCACGATCACCTAAGTTAGATCCCAAGCTCAATATTACTAGTTCATACATAGTCTGATTTCTTCCTTGATAACTGTATTTCTACACTATCTAATTTACCATCAATAGGGGCATCTATCTTTCTTACACGGATGATTAATTTTTCAATTTTATACTCTTTAAATATTGATCTACATATTGAATTGGCTAATTTTTCTAAAAGAAAATAACTTTTTGAACCAAATACTTTCTTTACTAACTCGTATACATCTTCGTAGTTAATAGTATCTTCAATATTATCAGATGCTGAAGACTTGGTAAGATCTGTGAATAATTCAAGATCAATCTCAAAGTTAGTTCCTTGCTCTTTTTCAAATTCATAAACTCCATGATATCCATAAAAGTTCATATTATTTAACCGAATTATTCCCATGAGCTTTTGAATTTACTTAAATGATTTCTGGCTAGTCAATTGATGAAAAAAAAAGCCTCCTAAATAGGAGGCTTTTTATAATAAGCATAAGCCCTGTTTACATCATGCCGCCCATGCCACCCATGCCAGGGTCCATTGGAGGCATTGCTGGCGCTTCTTTTTCAGGAATTTCAGTTACTGCAGCTTCTGTAGTAAGAATCATACCTGCAATTGATGTAGCATTTTGAACTGCTACTCTAGCAACTTTTGTAGGATCAATGATTCCAGCTTTTAACATATTTACATACTCCCCATTCCGAGCATCATAACCATAATCATTTTTACCTTCTCTAACCGCTTGTGCAACAATTGAGGACTCAACCCCTGCGTTTTCGCATATTTGACGAATCGGTTCTTCAAGAGCTCTACGCATAATATCAACACCTACAATTTCTTCATCATCCACTTTTACTTTATCTAAGGCAGGTACTGAACGTAATAATGCAACACCACCCCCTGGAATAATCCCTTCTTCAACTGCAGCACGAGTTGCATGTAAAGCATCTTCAACGCGCGCTTTCTTTTCTTTCATTTCCACCTCAGTAGCGGCTCCTACATTAATAACAGCCACACCACCAGATAATTTAGCCAAACGCTCTTGTAGCTTTTCACGATCATAATCTGAACTTGTTTTATCTATTTGCACCTTAATTTCATTAATCCGTGCTTTAATGCTATCCGCAGATCCATTACCGCCAACAATAGTAGTATTATCCTTATCAGAAACAACGCGTTTACAAGTTCCTAAATAATCCAATGTTGCATTATCTAGTTTATAACCAGCATCTTCAGAAATCACTGTTGCACCAGTAAGGATAGCTATATCTTCTAGCATAGCTTTTCTTCTATCTCCAAATCCAGGAGCTTTAACAGCTAAAACTTTAAATGTACCTCGTAATTTATTCACCACTAATGTAGCAAGAGCTTCACCTTCAATATCTTCAGCTATTATAACAACAGATTTGCCAGTTTGTACTATCTTCTCTAATAGTGGTAGCAGATCCTTCATGTTGGATATTTTTTTGTCATAAATCAATAAATACGCATCATCCATTTCCGCTTCCATATTATCTGAATTTGTTACAAAATAAGGTGATAAATATCCCCTATCAAACTGCATACCTTCAACGGTTTCTAGAAATGTTTCTGCTGTTTTACTCTCTTCAACCGTTATTACGCCATCTTTCCCAACCTTGTCCATTGCTTCAGCAATTTTCTCACCTATCTCACGATCATTATTTGCTGAAATTGATCCAACATTTGCTATTTGTTCTGCATCAGGCAAATCTTTACTCTGCTTCTGCAAAGCATCAACAACTACCAAAGCAGCCGCATCAAGGCCACGTTTGATAGACATTGGGTTTGCGCCGGCTGTAACATTTTTTAACCCTTCAGCAACCAAAGATTGAGCTAAAACTGTAGCAGTAGTTGTTCCGTCACCTGCAACATCTGAAGTTTTGGATGCAACTTCTTTCACCATTTGAGCTCCAACATCTTCTAATTTATCCTCTAATTCTACTTCTTTAGCGACAGTTACCCCATCTTTTGTTACAGTTGGTGCTCCAAATTTCTTTTCGATTACTACATTACGACCTTTTGGTCCAAGAGTAACTTTTACAGCATTTGCAAGTTTATCTACACCTGCTTTTAAAGCATTCCTTGCCTCTAAATTATATGATATTTCTTTTGCCATTATTTTCCTCCTTAAAGGATAGCGAGAATATCGCTCTCGCGCATAATTAAATATTCAGTTCCTTCGAAGGCGAATTCTGTTCCACTATATTTACCATATAGAATCTTATCACCTTTCTTTACACTCATTGCTACTTCTTTTCCCGAATCATTTGTTTTTCCAGGTCCAACTGCAGCAACAGTTCCTTGTTGTGGTTTTTCTTGAGCTGTATCAGGAAGTATAATTCCGCCTGATGACATTTCCTCTGCTGGAGCAGCTTCAACAACCACACGATCTCCTAGAGGTTTTAGTTTAAGAGCCATTTTCTTATCTCTCCTATTTTTATTAATTAATTATATTAATATTTTATGTTATCTGCATTAATAGCAGCGCCGAATTTATATTTCTAAATAGCTTATATACAAATATTTTTAGCACTCTTTTTAATAGAGTGCTAAAAGATCATTATTTTCCGGTACTTCCAAATCCGCCTTGTCCTCGAGCAGTTTCAGATAATTCGGGTACTATCTCAAAACTTATTGGACCACCATCCATGGATACTAATTGAAAAAATCTTTGTCCTGGATTAATGGTAAAAGAGGTTTTCTTAATATTATCTACTGCAGCCATAATTTCTCCCCTATATCCAGCATCTATTAAACCAACCGAATTACATTGTCTTAATGGTGTTTTAGATATACTAGATCGAGGCATCAATAAATATGGCTTTCCATCAGTATTCTCACAAGCAATATTAGATTTAATTAAGACGGTTTCACCGGGTTGTATAGTTAACTGATTAATTATAAATAAATCGAGGCCAGCATCGCCTTCGTGAAAATGCCCATGATTTTCATATAGTTCCTGAGCACTTGCAGATAAAGTTTTTATCTTTAAATGCATGATATTAGTTGTGAAAAATAATCCAACTTAAAAATATCCAACCAAGAACAAACGATATACCTCCTAATGGAGTCACTATACCAAACCATTTAATATTGCTCAACACCAAAATATAAAGGGAACCAGAAAAAAGAATTATACCAAAAATAAAAAGCAAGCCTGGTAATAATAAAAGATGATGAGGGAAATTAAAACCTAATAATCCAATAATTACTAATCCCAATGAATGATATGCTTGATATTGAACTCCTTTTTCAAAAACTTTTATACTCTCCATAGATAAACTATTTTTTAAACTATGAGCTCCAAAAGCTCCAACTAAAACTGTAAGAGCCATTAATAAAGAACCAGTAACTATAAATATTTTCATTTTGCTGCGTTTTTATGAATTAGAGTACGTATCGGATATGGTATATCAATACCTTCTTCATCATAACGCTTATGTAATCTTCTTATAAAAACATCAATAATGCTATGCTGGTCACCGTATTTCTCAGCTTTAAAGTACACTTTAAGATTAACACTTGAATCTCCAAATTCAAAGAAACGGACTACTGGATCTTGATTTTTACTACATATATCTAAATTCTTAGCTACATTATCTGCTACCTCTTGCGTTACCTGAGCAACTTTTTCAAGATCAGAATCATATGAAACACCAACTGGTATTCGTACAGAAAAAGAAGATTCCCTTGTATCATAATTTTTGATTATAGCACTTGATAATCTTGAATTGGGTATATTTATAACATTATTAGTACGTTCTAACATTGTAGTATTTCGCCAAGTAATATTTGTAATATAACCTCTCTCACCTGAATCAAGTTCAGCAAAATCACCCGGCTGCACTTTTCCACTTAATAATATGTGCAACCCACTAAAAATATCACTTAGTGTTTCTTTCAATGCTAACGAAATAGCTAAACCACCAATACCAAGAGCTGTTAAAATTGGAGTAATGGCAATTTTTAAAGAATCAAGTATAATCATTACTCCAATACCCCATACAATTATATAAACAAAATTTGTAAACATAGTTGTTGATGGAAAACCTTGACCTTGTTTCTCCGCCCAAAGATTAAAAAGACCAACTAACATTTTACTTATAGATAGAGTTATAGATAGTATTAGGATAACAAGAATAATAGTTGATAAATATTGTTTGTACGAATCAAAGAATTCAGGCAAAATAATATTATCAATTGCGATAGAAAAAAAAGCAAGAAAAAACCACAACACAATATGTGGTTCAAGAGAATTTAAAATTATATCATCGCCTCGCCATTTTGTTTTTCCTGCTAATGAAGAAAGTCGTTTATGGATATATCTTTTGGTTATCCAGCCTGAAAAGATTCCAATAAAAATGACTAAAATCGGATTACCCCACACAATAATTTGATCAAGTATTGTATCTAACATATACAATTTAAATTACAATCATTAATCCAAATCTGCACTTGAATACGGTCCTATAATCACTTCCCTATTTTCTCCGGGAAAAAGCACATCAATATTTGGCTGGCCAATAGATGTCCAAGTCCTAGTTAATACTAACTCACCTTGATCGTATACATTTAATGATTGTAAATCAAAATATTCACCCCAATACCACTCGACTCCATGCTTATCATTGTTCATAAATGTGCATTCATATTTTGGATTTCCATTTATATGAACATTTGATTTTGTCCTTAATCCGAGAGCATTATTTGTAATATTTACACCTGATTCAGCCCACAATTTTTCATTAATTATTTCATTTTCTCTATAAATATTAATACGCTTGAATCTTCCATTTTCATAATACTCAAATATTGTGATAGGATTTCCATTGTAATAATATCCTTCTTTCATTATTGAGCCAGTTGGGCTAAAAATGCGCATTAACCCTTGTAGGTTTCCATCCGCAAACATTGCGATGCTTGACATTTGTTGTTCATCATACCACCGTGAAACTAAACCATGAAGTTTATCGTTTAGATAGAACCCTTCTTCTTCCTTTATTCCGTTATCATCCCAATATTTATAAGCGCCTGAACGCCTACCGTCCTCAAAAGTAAGAAGAGATTGCATCTTTCCATTATTATAAAATGTTTTCATTTCTCCATGTAACTTGTCGTTAATATAATCCATTAATTTATATTCTTTTTTCCCATCATAATAAATAGTAGTTAGTCCATTTAATTGTCCATCGTTGTAAACTTTTGTTGAATCTCTTTTCTTTTCTCGATTAAACCATTTCCATTCTCCAATTCTTTTGCCTAGCGCATAATGACCAGACACAAATAATTCACCATTATTATACCAAACTTTATATTCACCATTATAATTATTTTCCATATAGGATATTAATGAATCCAGTCCTTTCTGTTCACTATACCATTTCCATATTCCATCCTTTTGATCCTCAAAGTAAGAACCTTTTATTTTTATCTTTCCTTTATTATTAAAAACTTCCATCGTACCATTTTTTAACCCATTATTATAATTAAGTTCTCTGGTTTTTAGTTTATTGTTCCACCAGATCCACCTACCGTGTGGAATATTTTTACGATATTGTCCTATAGATACTTTTTGGCCAATTCTATTGTATTCCTTATAGGAACCATCCTTTTTATTATCAACATAATCAATAATTAATTGAGGCTTACCATTATTAAAATAATTAATATAAACACCATTAAGAACGTCTTGATGAAATGATCTAACTGAATCAAGAAGACCATCATTGCCATACCAAGTCCACTTTCCAGCTAGCTGGCCATTGATATAATTTCCTTTAGCATATTTCCTTCCTGAATCAAACCAAGAACGGTAATTACCATTTGGATCGCCACCTAAAATGTCTTGAAAGTAAAACCTCATACCGTTACGATGATATTTAAGTAGTTTAGTAGTAACTGAATCAGGCCTCACTCCATTCTTCGTTACCTTGTATTCGCGAATGAGTTTCTTTTTTCCATTATCATATATATCTAAAATTTGAGTTTTTGGGGCACAGCAAAATAAAGATAATGTAAATGATAGTATTATAGTGTTAACAACTTTAGTCAACATTTAAAAGCAAGTAATTATTTCCTTAGCGATCATAAATGGTATCAAAATATATAAGATCGAATCTCGTATAAGATAATAAAGAAATAAGACGACTAAAACTATGGGTCCTTTTTCTTTAAGAAGATAAATGAATCCATTTTTTTTTCGAATATCATTCCATTCACGAATAATTTTCGGATTCAATAATTTCATTCATTTTTCAGTTTAATTTTGTCAAATTTCAAATTCTCGTATTTTTCCCAAATAGTATCTCCAGAAGCTTGCTGAAAACGAAAAGCAAAAACTAGGGCATCCATAAATGAGTTATTCTGAAATTCTTTATGACTATAATATTCATCAATCCAACCTATATACTCAACAAGATTTACTTCCTCAAGTTGATCAAAAATACCAAAAACTGTTTCTGCCTTATGTTCATAGTACCATTGCGTTATTTCTTCATAACCAATTTCCTTTTTCAAAGCATCATAGGTTTCATACACTTGAGTCATATAAGAAAATAAATATATTTTTTTTTCTTCCTGATTAAGAGTAGTCCAATATATAGATATGATATTCCTCTCTTCGAAATCCCAATCAGTATCCTGCGCAGTAACTATTGTATTAATCAATAGAAATGAGGAAAAAAGATATACATAAAATAAAAAGTTGTATTTTTTCATAGCTGGATGTTACAATTTTACAAATAAAACAAATTAAAAACAGTCAAATCTCGGATTAAGATGTATATAATAGTTAACTTGATTCAACCCAATCACCATTTACTTTTATTAGATCTATAAGCGCATCAACAGCTATATCTGCAGGAATATTTCTTTTGACTACTTCATAGCCCTTATACAAAGATATTTGCCCTACACCTGTACCAACATAACCATAATCTGCATCCGCCATTTCTCCTGGACCATTCACTATACAACCCATAATTCCAATCTTAACCCCTTTAAGATGATTTGTTCGAGATCTTATTTCACTTGTAACTTTTTGAAGATCAAATAAGGTTCTACCACAAGAGGGACACGAAATATATTCTGTTTTTGAAATACGTGTTCGGGTTGCTTGTAAAATACCAAAACTCTGTTTTGTATTTATATTATTTGTAAAATCAGAAGACAACCAAACTCCATCGCCAAATCCATCTAATAATAACGAACCAAAATCTATTGAACTATATAGTTGAAACTCATTTTTAGTCATTTTATTATATTCTTTCTTAATGATTACAGGGACCTTCCAATTAATCTTTTCAAGTTCAAAAAATATTCTTCGTAAATCAGCCACACAATGTTCATTATTTGTACTAATTAATAATATAGCAGAATCATCATTTTGTAATTTAGATAAATCATTAGAAGAGAATTCGCTTGTTAAAATGTTTATAAAGTTTATTGTTCCTTTTTTCCCTTTATAATTTAAATATTCTTCTAAAGAAAATAATGGGAATGATTGCTTATCATTTTCCCAATATTTAACGTTTTGAATAACAGATAATGTTCCTGGTAAACTAAAATTTAATTTTTTGTTACCAATATAAATATAATCCACAGCTTGATCGCTAATTACCCATTTATCTAATTTTTTTGAATATATATATCCAGCATCTTGTAAATCTTTAAATAATAATTCATTTCCTTTTGACATGTCAACTATCACACGCGGTACATGTTCTTTTCCAATATTATTAATTAATAAAGATTCTCTTTTTGAATAACTATATGGTTGGAAAGAAGGCTCAATGATAGGAGGTATTTTTTTATGTCTACCACGCTCTTTATAATGATCAATTAATAGTTTTGCAACAGGTAACTCTAATTCAGGCTCTTCTGTTAATGAAACTCTAATAGTATCACCAATTCCATCTTCTAATAAAGCACCTATTCCAACAGCAGATTTTATACGACCATCTTCCCCATCACCAGCTTCCGTAACACCTAAGTGCAAGGGATAATTCATACTTTCTTTTTTCATCATTGCCACAGCTAATCGGTATGCCTGAACCATTACCTGGGTATTACTTGCTTTCATTGATATTATCAGATCATGATAATGTGATTCTTCGCATATTCGAACAAATTCTAGCGCGGATTCTACCATTCCTAATGGAGTGTCTCCATACCTACTTAAAATCCTATCAGAAAGAGAGCCATGATTAGTCCCTATGCGCATAGCAGTATTATTTTCTTTACACACATTCACTAATGGAATAAATCTATTTTTAATCTTATCTAATTCTCGTGCATAGGAATCATCATTATACTCAATAATATTAAATCTCTTTTTATCCACATAATTTCCAGGATTAATTCTAACTTTTTCAACAATTTCAGCTGCAATAATTGCGGCATTTGGAGTAAAATGTATATCTGCTACTAATGGTGCATTATATCCACGATTACGGATTTCTTTTTTTATATTTATTAGATTTTCTGCTTCACGCTTGCTTGGTGCTGTAATACGTACTAATTCTGATCCAGCTTTAATCATTCGTATTGACTGATCAACAGTCTTTTTAGTATCCATAGTATCTGTTGTTGTCATCGATTGTATTCGAATAGGATTATTACCACCAATACCTATCGTCCCAACAATTACTTCTCTAGTTTTAAAACGTGAATAGCTGGTTAAACTATTACAATAATCTTGTGAAGAAACTGTCATGATCAATTATCCTATTTCCTGAAAGGTTTGTTAATGTGTTGTTCAGCTTCTTTTATTGCATAAGAATAATTATCTAATTGAACACATCTACGGTAATATTCAATTGCAACACTTCTCTCTCCAAGGAGATCATGTATTTTACCTTTTAATAGCATTGCATTACCTAATATAATATCCAATTCTGCACCATAATTATTAATGGAAATATCTAAAGAAGATAACGCTAAAGGATAGTCATCATTTAAATAATAATATAAGGCCCACTCATATTTTCTATAAGCTAAATACCAATCTTTATGAATATCAGTAAGATCTGAGAACATTGAGTCTAACATTTGTAATGATTGATAGGCATCTGTCATTAATGAATTATTGAGGAGACTCTCTGTATAAAGCACTCTATAATAATAACGTTTAGGAAAATTTGAAACAAGATCGTGACTAAAAAGTAGAGCAAATTTTGGTTTGGGATTTATCCAAAGATGCATAAATGCAAGTGTTCCTTTGGCTTCAATCCAAGACCATTGACCTTTCTCAGCAGCTTTTAAAATTTTCTTCTCACCAGATACCGTTGATGGATTTAGACCAAACATCCCCGACGCAGCCCAACGGACAAGCGGATTAGACATTCCAGAATAATATTCAACTATTCCTAAGGGTAATTGTGCATCAATAATCTCTGGATTATTTTTAGCAACATTTAAAATTATTTTAAATCCCCTATATCCCCATAATAAGGTATTTAACCATTCTTTTCTCCCTAAAGATACTCTAGCCTTTAAGCCAATAGTTGAACCTAGATATAATTTATAATTAGGATCATCAGGAAATCTATCAATTAATTCATTATAGATTGGAATAACAAAATCAATATCATTATTTAGCGTATGCCATGTAATATCTAATGGATCATGAGCTTGACTATGAAGCCATCTTGCAGCTACCCAAGTTAAATGCACTGTAGGGTTTTCAGGATAGTCTATTTTTGCATCATTTAAAATCGATATAGCCTTTCCGGTATCATAGTTATAAAATGATCTAACTGCTTTCCATATAACTTCATCACCAGAATATTGTGCGTTTAAAAAACAAACGAGATATATAAGAATCAAATAAGAGGATTTAGATTTCATCTATGTAAAATAATAGAGATCTACAATAGTATAATAAACTAGATTGATATCAAGACTAAGAGCCAAGACGCTTTGATAAAATAAGCCAACCCTTTGCATCATTATCTTCTGGATTAATTTGCAAACTTCTATTCCAAGCAGCTTTTGCAAGTTGATATTCATTCATTTTCCAGTAGGTCACACCCATACCTGTATAAGCACTTGAATCATTGGGTCGTAATTCCAATACTTCTTGAAAAGCAGAAAGTGACTCTTTATACATGGTCTTATCTTGATAGAACCTTCCTAATGATCTAAATGCGCCTGGTAACCATGCATATGAATTAGAGTTTACACTAAGAGCTTTTTCAAAAGAAGTTCTACCTAGTCCTGGCTCACCTAATCGATTGTACTCAACTGCTAATATATAATATGCTTGAGGTAACAGATTTCTAACAAGCGGGTGCTGATTTTGATAATGCAATAAATCTTCCCAAACTGATGCTGCCAACCCCCATTCTTGTGCATTAAAATAGCTTAGACCTTGCATATACCTTGCATCACGATGCTGCGAATCAAGATATACCACATCTCCAAAGCTTAAGGCTGCATAAATATATTTTCCCATATTATAGTATAAATTCGCTAAACCTAAATGAGACTGCTTATGCTTAGGGTCCATCTTTATTGATCTCTGGAAAGAAGCTTTTGCTAAATCTATTTCACCTAATTCCGTATATGCTGTTGCTTGCAAATAAATAAATCCATTTTGATCAGGATAACTTTCAATTGCCTGATTCGCCATAGAAATAGCTTCATCATATTTATTATCATTAATCTTCTCATGTATTAATGTTAGTTTTTTGGCTGGTCCATCAGGAGCTTTTGAAGCAGTACGCACTAAAACCTGTCTGCTCATCTTTAAAGCAGGTGAACCTTTCACTTTTATAGCCATCGCATCTAATGTCCCCTTATGATTAGGATCTAGGTCTAATGCTTCCTCATAAGACTGTCTTGCTTTTTGATAATCACCCATTTTTTCATATAAAGATCCAAGGTAAAAATGAGCATCTGGATTGCTATAATGCTTAGCAACTTGTCTTAGGTATACGTCCTTAGCCTTGGACCAGCTACCATTTACTTCATAATGCAAAGCAAGTTGCCTTTGAATACGTAAATCATCAGGAGCCCTATCTGCTGCTTGTTCAAAATCAACAGTACTGTAAGTTGGCCTCGATTCTAAGCTTGTAATTTGTCTCTGTTTACGGGGAGCTATATATTTCATAGCCCTTCCCATTTTTCTTCTGGAATCAATAAGATCATTGTTTAGATCATAAAGCTCACCAGCTAATTGCATTGCACTTAAAGTTGGCTTCTTTTCCTTGATGCTAGAAATTTTAACTCTAGATCCTTTTTTTAATATTCCATTAATTTTCGATATATAAGAACTTGTAGTTTTTGAAGGACTTAATTTATGTGCTTTCTTAAAATCACCCAATGCTGCCTTATATTTTTTTGCTTTATATCTTTTTTTTGCTCTATTTAAATACTTTTTAGCTTGTGGACTTGCCTTTACAGATTTCTTTTTCTTTCCTTTAGACTTTTTCTTTGAACTGCTTTTTTTCCTTGAAGAAGATTTTTTCTTTTTACTAGAAGATTTTTTTGAGGTTTTTTTCTTTTTAGCAACTGATTTTGAACTACTTGATCGTTGCGCATATAATTCTGATGATTGAAATGGAAGGATTGTAATAAATAATAATACTATTATTAATTTAATAATCCATCTGGTATGTGAATAATGCATGTGGACTAAAGACAATTTACATAAATGCAATCAGTGTGTCAGCGAAATAATTATAAAAATATTATTTTTTTAATGAACCAATTAATTCATATTCATTAAAATCATCAATCTTGACCTCGTAAATATCTCCTTTTTTTACAGAACCATTAATTCTAACTATTTTATCAATTTCTGGAGCATCATACTGAGTTCTACCTACTGCAATATTATTACTAACTTCATCAACAATAACTTCATAAGAATGACCTACCATACGACTATTTCTTTCAAAATCTATATTATTTTGAAGATCCATAATTATTGATTTTCTTTCATCCTTTATTTCTCTTGAAATATCATCTTGTAGATTAGCTGCAAGTGTTCCTTCCTCCTCAGAATAAGTAAAAACACCTAAATGATCAAATTTTATTTCTGAAATAAAGTCTGTTAGTTCTAAAAAATCTTTCTCCTCTTCGCCTGGATAACCAACAATTATTGTTGTTCGTATACTTATATCAGGAATAGCTTTTCGTAAACTATCAATTTTTCTACGAATACCATCCTGGTTTAAACCTCTTCGCATAGATTTCAATAAATTATCTGAAGCGTGTTGAATGGGCATATCTATATAATTACAAACTCTATCTGATTTTGCCATAGAATCAATAATTCTTTGACTTAAGTGAGCAGGATGTGCATAGTGAATTCTTATCCATTCAGGTCCATTATCAATTTTATCCATTTCCGCTATTAAATCACTTAAATATACTTTTTTATCTAGATCCCATCCATATGATGTTGTATCCTGAGCAATAATCATAATTTCTTTTGTACCATTATCAACTAATCTATTTGTTTCGGAGATTAACCCTGGTATCATTCTACTTTTTTGTAGACCCCTCATAATAGGAATACTGCAAAACGAGCATCCATTATCACAACCTTCAGCAATTTTTAAATATGCAAAATGGGAAGGAGTTAGAATTGATCTAAAAAATAAAGGATCGTCTTTTCCATAATCTTTTCCTGTAATAAAAGAAGCTATTTGCCTATGATCATTTGTACCAAAAAATCGATCTACTTCGGGAATCTCTTTCTTTAAATCATTATGATATCTTTCTGACAAACAACCCATAACAACTAATTGCTCAATTACTCCTTTCTTCCGTAGCTCTGCAGCTTGAAGTATCGTATCAACAGACTCCTCTCTAGCAATATCTAAAAACCCGCATGTATTTATAATAATTGTATCTGCATCATCAGGCCTTTCTGTAACATCATATTGTGTGTTTTTTAAGCCACCAAGTAATATTTCAGAATCAACAAGATTCTTTGCACATCCAAGGCTTATAAGATGTAATGTTTTTCTATCGTTATGCATCTGGGATATTAAATAAAGAATTTATATAATTGTTATAATCAAATTTTTCTAGATCTTCAATATTCTCACCAACACCAAGGAATTCTATAGGAATATTTAATTCTTTACTTAACCCAAAAACAATTCCACCTTTAGCGGTCCCATCCATTTTAGTAAGCACAGCCGAGTTAATATTTATATAGCTAAGAAACGCCTTCGCTTGATGTAATGAATTTTGACCTAAAGTAGAATCAATTGTCACTATTGTCCCTAAAGAATAATTTTTAAAATTCTCTAGAATTATGCGCTTCATTTTTTCTAGCTCAAGCATAAGGTTCTTATTATTATGGAGCCTTCCTGCTGTATCAATGATTACAATTTGCGAACCTTCGCTATTGGACGCATTCAAACCATCATAAATGACCGAAGATGGGTCCTTTGCTGATTGGTTGCTGATTAATCTAACATCTATTCTATTCGACCAAACTTCTAATTGATCTAGCGCAGCGGCACGATAGGTATCCGCAGCAACTAAGACTACATCATTACCCATTAATTTATAATGATGAGCAAGTTTTGCAGCTGTAGTTGTTTTACCTGTTCCATTAACTCCAACTATTAATTTAATGAATGGCAACGGTTGCATCTCTATTTTATTCGATTCTAATACTGATAACATATATTCTTTTACATACTGTATATAATTATCCCCTGAACTATTTTTGATTAAATTAATTATTTCTGTAGTAGTATCATTACCAATATCTGCAGATAATAGAGTAGTCTCCAAATTATCTAAAGTTTCAATAGATACTTTATTTTTTTGTAGAATATTAAAGGATTCCGCTATGCTTCTTCGTGTTTTTTCTAACGAATTAAATAACTTACTAATCATAATATTATTGAAGGCTTTTATATTCTTGAATAAATGTTCTGTAATACTTTATCCAACTAATAATTAATAAATAAGAAGCAACAATTAGACATATGAACGGTAAATAAGGAATCGTCTCAATTTTAAATATATGAAAAAATACACCCATAGTGGTAATACCAGCCCCCCACTTGCCCCACCAATTTGAATGAAGGATAAAATTAGTATGATTTAATAAATAGATAGCTGGTAACGCTATAGAAACGTACCTAAATATGTAAAAAATAAAAAACCAAGTAGGGAATCTTCCTTCATATACCATAAAAGCAGTTATAGCAAGTATAACAATAAAATCAGATATAGGATCTAACCACTGGCCAAAATGAGTTACATTATGAGATTTCCTTGCTACCCATCCATCTAGTGCATCGGATAATATTGCAATTACTATAAGCCAGAAAGTAAAGTTTAGGTACTGTTCATCCCGAAGCGTATAAATTATAGGGATCGCAAGTAATGCACGTAACAAACTAATGAAATTAGCTAAAGTCAGTATTCGCGAAGGATCAGTTATTTTATTTTTTAAATTATTTTGATTCATTGAATAGTATATTTTTATTTTAGTATCTAATGGAGTAATTCAGTCACGAATAATAGCTCTTACAACTCTTGTTGCTGCTCCAATATTATTGTGTATAACATCTGTAGCAGCTTTACTAGCATTTAATAACATTTTTTCATTATTGATTAATTTATTCACAATATTATAAAATTCCTCATTGTTGTTAATAGACCAACCTCCCTCTAAATCGATCAATTCTATTGCTTCCTGAAAACTATCATATTGTGGACCAAAAATAACTGGTAATCTTGCAATTGCAGGTTCCATTACATTATGGATTCCAGTAGAAAACCCTCCTCCAATATACGCAATTATACCATCCCAATAAATTTGAGATAATACACCAATAGTATCAATAATAATTATTCTTGCATGATTTATAACAGAATCATTTTGTTCACTAAATAATGCAACTGAATGCCCTTTATTTAAAAAATAATCATAAATAGAGTTTATATTTTTAGGTAATGGTTCATGGGGAGCCCAGATAACAGATATATCGCTGTTATGATTAATAACTTCCATCAAACCATCTATTATATTATTCTTATCATCATTATGCATGCTCCCCAGAATAATACATTTTTTTCTTTTTAATAGATCTTCTGTATGTTTGATTGAATATTGATCTAACACCTTATTTACTTGATCATATCTTGGATTACCTAAAACTCGAGTTATTACATGGTTTGGTTTTCTTAAAATCAATTGAAGTTTTTTATCATCATTTTTTGTTATTGTGTAGATTGAATAAAAATTATTATATATATGATGATAAAAACTTTTTACTATAGGTATTAATTTGTTTGTTCTTCCTTTAAATTTAGCTGCAAATAATACAGTTGGAATGTTTAATTCTTTAGCCTTCCATATCAAATTTGGCCAAATATCATATGATGCAAAAATCAGTTTCTTTGGATTGATTGCTTTGAGACTTTTATTAACTAACCAAGGTAAGTCAAAAGGTAAATAAATTTTACAATCAATTATCTTGTCATCAGCATTATTATATCCAGATGGAGAAAAATAACTAACAATTATCTTTATATGAGGCTCTACTTCTTTCAACCCTTCAAGTACAGATCTTGACTGAAGAAATTCACCATGTGAAGAAACATGAAACCAATATATTGTACGTTTAGTTCCATTTAATGAACTGATAAAATTATCTAATTTTCTACTTGTATTTAATCGACCAAAAAAACCTTCTCTTATTTTCTTATTGAAAAAAACACCTATTGTTCCAATAAGTAACATAATTGGTAATAAAAAAAAATTGTAGATCAAATGCCAAAAGTGTTTCATCTATCTAATACCACTTTAACAGCATTGATTACATTTGAACTAGAAATTTGATTCATACAGTATTGCTGTGATCTATAACAAGGTCTTTGCCCATTTTGACTGCATGGCCTACACCAAATATTTTCTTCTACGGTAAATGAATTTTCAAGCATTACGCCACCACCCATTTGGGTACTGGTAGGTCCCATAATCATTACTACAGGTACACCAACTGCCTCAGATGCGTGCATCAATCCTGTATCACTTCCAATGGTCAGATTTGAACAAGAAATTAGTGCAATAGATTCTCTTAAATCTAATTTTCCATGAAGATCAATTACATTTCTATTAATTTTACTGATTGAATTGCAAATATTATCATTGTCTCCACCCAACATAACAACTTTATATTTCAGTTTATTAATGATATAATCAATAACTTCACTATACCTTTCTGATAACCAAGTTTTTTGCTTCCATGTGGCTCCAGGTATTATTGTTACAAAAGATTCATTCACTTCATACTGATTAAGCAATATTTTAATCGCACGTTCTTCACTATCTCTAACTACTAATTTATTATTAGGTATTGCATATGGAAGCTTAAATATCGAACCTAAGCATTGATGATAGAGCCATCTCTGCGAAAAATTATCTTCAAAATTATCTTTTTTAAATTCTATTATTTTAAATCTTTTCCACCTCGGCTTTTTATAAACAATTTTCTTACTTCCTTTAATATGATTTAAAATAATTTTAGATCGGATAACATTGTGAAGATCAATTACCAAATCGTAATTAAGTGAAGAAATCTTCTTTCCTATACTTTTTAACTGATTATAACTATAATTTCTAGAAATTTTTATTATACGATTTACGAAAGGGTGACCAATCAATATTTCAGCATATTCATCTAAAGTTATAATATCTAATCTAGCATTTGGGAATTGATCTTTTAAAGTTTGTAGCGGTGAAGTTAATTGTACAATATCACCAATAGAACTAAACCGGAACACCAAAATGGTCCGTAATTCTTTCATGCTAAAAATTTCTTTTGGAATTAAACGCGACCAAGTCAATTAATGATTGTTTGTAAACCGATTGAGGATATTCACTTATAGCTTCAATAGCATGATTACTAAATTCATCTATTTTGTTCCTGGCATATTCAAATCCTCCAGAAGAATCAACTAATTGAGTTAATTTACGAATATCATCTTTTGATTTATTCTTAATATTTAAAATCTTTTTTACCAATCTTGATTCTGGTTTTTTTAGAACAGAATAAGAATATATTAAAGGTAAAGTTATCATATTCTTCTTTACATCAGCGCCAATATTCTTTCCAGTTTTAGATTCTACACCTAGCATATCAAATAAATCGTCTTTGATTTGAAATGCCATTCCTAATTTTTCACCAAAAAGACGCATATTATTTCGATCATTACTTTTTTTAGAAGATGTGATGGCACCTAATTCACACGAAGTTGAAATAAGACTAGCTGTTTTTTTATTAATCATATCATAATAAATTTTTTCTGTCATAGATCTAGTTAGACTCTTTTCTATCTGTAATATTTCTCCCGAACTTAACTTCTCTGCTGTTTGGGAAATCAAATCGAGTGCTTCAAAATCTTTTATACCTACTAAGTTTATTAGTGCTTTACTTAAGATAAAATCACCCATTAACACAGCTACCTTATTCTTCCAAATTCTATTAATGGATGGAAACCCTCTTCTCGTAGTAGCATCATCAACAACATCATCATGTATCAATGTCGCAATATGCAATAATTCTATCATGGCTGCAGATCTATAACTATTTAAACAAGGCTCTCCACAAACTCTTGCTGATAGAATAGTTAAAATAGGCCTTATATGTTTACCTTTATGTCTTAAAATATATTTACCTACAGTATTTACTAGTCTTACTTCAGATTTAAGGGCGTTACGGAGCTCAGATTCGAATAATTTAATATCTTCAGAAATTGGGTGCGTAATCTGTTTTAATGTTTTTAAATCGCTATTCATATTTTTATTAGTTTTACTAGTCTAATTTATCTTTTTTAACCATCCACGATACACCAATACTAATCTCATATAATATTGCAAGTGGAATTGACATAAAAATTAAACTAATTGGGTCGGGAGGTGTTATAAATGCAGAAAGTATTAAAATAGAAATTACCGCATGTCTACGATAATGACGCATAAATGCAGGTGTTAAAATCCCCATACTACTTAATATAAATACAATTATTGGTAACTCAAAAATTACTCCGCTACCCAATAATAACATTGTAATAAAATTAAAATAATAATTTATTGAAAAATTATTATTTACTTCTACCATTCCCATTGAAGTAAAAAAATTCAATGAATATGGGATTAACACTACAAAAGCAAATACAACCCCAATTAGAAAAGCAAAATAACTAAAGAAAACCAATGGAAACATAATTCTTTTTTCATTATTATGAAGTCCAGGACCTATAAATTTTGTTAGCTGATAAGTTAAAACTGGTATTGCTATTATAACTCCCCCCAGTAATGCAACACCCCACTTAATCATAAACATTCCTTGAACTTTTAATACTTGTAAGTCTGGTGGGTTTCGCAAATCTTTTATGGGTGAGATTAGAAACTGTAAGATCTCATCAATAAATAAAAACGATACTATTCCGCCCGCGAGTATTGCAATAATACTCTTTATTAATCTCCAACGAAGTTCTTCTAGGTGTTCGAGAAATGACATTTGAGTAGATTCGTATGAATTCATAAATCAATAGCCTGCATAATTTCTTTGGCTGCAATATTGGGAGATTTTTTTAAATCTTTTAATGACTTGGTTGCTTGAAATAATTTTTCTTTTTTATTACTTGTCCAGAACTCGCTTAATAGATTGTTTTGTATGATATTTTTAACACGCACCTTATATCGATCTATTTTTCTTTGTAAAAGATTTCCATCATCTTCTAATTCTGTAAACTTTTTTATTATTCCATTAAATAATTCTTCAATCCCCTTACCTTCTTTTGCTATTGTATTAAAAATAGATCTATTTGTTTCTCTATTTATATTAACTAAAGATTTTAGTCGCTCAGTTAATTGCTCTGAGCCTTTTCTATCAGACTTATTAACTACAAAAATATCACCTATTTCTATTAATCCTGCTTTCATTAATTGAACTTCATCTCCTGCTTCTGGTACCAATACTATAACTGATAAATCAGCTACATTAGCTATCTCATATTCTCCTTGCCCAACACCGACAGTTTCAAAAATAATCACATCTTTTCCTGCAATCGCTAATAAATCTCCAATATCTTGGGCCTTTCTTGATAGGCCGCCTAGATGCCCATGCGTACTCATACTACGAATAAAAACACTCTCATCATTATGATATTGATTCATTCTAACCCTATCTCCAAGCAAAGAACCACCGGAAAAGGGACTCGTTGGGTCTATAGCTATTACACCTACCTTTTGATCACTATTTATATAATATTTAATGAGCTCATTTGTTATTGAACTTTTTCCTGCACCAGGAGGACCAGTGATACCAATACGTATAGCTTGGTTAGTTTTTTTGAATAACTTATCTAACGTCTTATTATTTGTAACATTATCGTTTTCTACTTGTGTTATTAGACGAGATAGATCACGCTGATTATTAGCTTCTAAATTTTGGACTACAACTTTATCCATTACATATTAAAAGCTTTAAATATTTTAATTATTTTATGAAAAAGTTTTTAAAAACTGACTGAAATTAAAAATAACTAACTGACGTCCTTGGCGAGATAGAAGACCTTTCTCTTCGAGAAGCTTAAAAGTTCGAGATACAGTCTCTCTAGAAGTTCCAGCCATATTAGCTATATCTTGCTGGAAGGGTAAATTATTTATTTTAACACTACCTTGCTTTATTGTACCCAATTCTTCAGCCAAGCGAATTAGTGTAATTCCAATACGTTGCTCAACGTCACTTAGTGATAAACTCTCTATTTGCTGATCACTTTTACGCAATCGATGAGTCAGTTCTTCTAATAAGCATATTGATATCTTTGGGTACTGCTCAAGAATATCTAGGAATTCATTTCTAGCTAGTGTTAAAACTTCAGAAGCTTCTAATGCAACTACATTTGCAGATCTTCCATCTCCATCTAATAAAGACATTTCACCAAAAAAATCAGCTTCACCCAGCATAGCAAGAATCACTTCACGACCATCATCACTAAGTCGAGTAATCTTAACGCTGCCCTTTCCAATTACAAAGAATGTTTGGCCCAAATCATCTTCTAACAAAATCATCTGATTTTTAGTGAATTTCCTATGGGTCATCCTGTCAGATATTTTATTCAAATCTGACTTAGATAAATCTGAGAAAATTGGTACCGACTCTAACAAAGATAATTTATCCATGATGAAAGATACGTTTTCTTAAGGATAATTCAAAATTTTGGATTGAAAAACTTATTTAAAAGAAATTGATTCCTATCTTGTTTCAAAATAAGTTCCCGATCAACTTTTAATAATTAAATAAAAGCTATAGGTTATAATAAAAAATTATGGATAGACATCCTCAACAGATAAAACGTGAGCGTCAGGATAAAAAACGTCGTTTGATGAATGTTGCTCGTATTTCAAAGTTAAAGAATTCCATTAAAAAAGTACTTTCTATGAGTGATCATAAAGAAGCTGAAACTTTATATAGAAGCACTGTTAAACAGATTGATAAAGCTGCTAGTAAGGGTCTTATTAAGAAAAATACCGCATCTAGAAGAAAATCACGTATTACTCGTCATTTAAATTCGATATTAAAGTAAACTATTCTTAAATAGAATTACACTCTAATGAATATTATTTCTTATTCATCAGAAACTTGGTAATTAGGCGCTTCTTTAAGAATTTTTACTTCATGTGGATGCCCTTCTTTTACTCCTGCACTTGATATTTGAACAAAATTACTATTCTTGCTAAAATTTTCAATTGTATCTGCCCCACAATAACCCATTGAAGCTCTCAAGCCACCAGTTAATTGATGAATAGTATTTCGAACAGGACCCCTATATGGAACCATACCTTCTATTCCTTCAGGAACTAATTTTTTTGATTCAGCGCCTTCTTGAAAATATCGATCACCGCTTCCCTCTTTCATGGCTCCAAGAGAACCCATTCCGCGATAAGACTTATATTGCCTACCTTCAAATAAAATAGTTTCCCCAGGGCTTTCATCCATACCAGCAAGTAAGCTCCCTAACATTACGGAACTGGCTCCAGCTGCTATTGATTTTGCTACATCACCGCTATATCGTATCCCGCCATCTGCAATAACAGGTTTATGGTTCTTTTCAGCTTCTTCTGCGCAGTCCATAATAGCGGATAGTTGCGGTACGCCAACGCCAGCAACTACTCTGGTTGTACAACTTGCACCAGCACCTATGCCTATTTTAGGACAATCAACACCTACATCTATTAAAGATTTTACACCTTCTATTGTTGCAACATTCCCAGCTATAATGGTCATAGAACCTGTATTTATCTTTAATTTTTCAATTAGCTTTAATACTCCAGAAGAATGACCATGCGCAGTATCAACAACTAAAGCATCTAAGCCTGTATCCTTTAATGCTTGTGCACGTTCAATAGCTTCTTCATTAACCCCTATAGCTGCAGCAACTCTTAAGCGACCATTTTCATCTTTACATGCATTTGGAAATTGCTCTTTCTTTTGAATGTCTTTTACGGTTATTAGACCCGCAAGAGAACCATCATTATCAACTACTAATAGTTTTTCTATACGGTGTTCTTGTAGTATTTCTTTTGCTTTATCTAAAGTTGTTCCTACAGGTACTGTTACTAAATTATCTGTAGTCATACGATCCCTCACCATAAGATCTAAATTTGTCTCAAAACGAATATCTCGATTAGTAATAATACCAATTAGTTTCCCATCTTTAACAACAGGTAATCCACTGATATGATAATAATCCATCATTTCTTTCGCTTTTCGAATAGTCTTATTTGGATCCATGATTAAAGGATTCAGTATCATACCACTTTCAGATCTTTTTACTTTATCTACCATGTTAACTTGATCAGAAATAGATAGATTCTTATGAATAACTCCCATACCACCTTCCCTTGCTAATGCAACAGCCATTTTACTTTCTGTAACAGTATCCATTGCCGCACTTAATAAAGGAATATTTATTTTTAGATTATTAGATATTTTAGAAGTGAGATCCACATCTCTAGGCAACACCCGAGAAGATTGAGGAACCAAGAGAACATCATCGAAAGTGTATTTGTATATAAACGGAGGTTTATTTGGCATAACTAATCAATATTATATTTTTTAACACATTTTATGATCTGATTAGATTTAATAAGATCATTTACCAATTTAATATCAGAGTGCAGTGGTCTATCTGTTCTTGAATAGTGTACATGTTTCTTTAATAATTTTAATACAGGTAAAAAAGCATTGGCCATTTTTAAAGGGGCATGAAATAACTCATTAATTGTTGTAGAAGCAAGTAATTCTATGGACAAAATATTGCGCACATTGTCAATAACACGAAGACATTTTCTTCCAGCCCAAGGAGCCATACTTACAAAATCTTCTTGACCACCTGAAGTAGGTATGGTATCAACACTTGCTGGATGTGTCAATACTTTATTTTCAGATACAAGACTTGCCGCAGTCACATGAGCTATCATAAAACCAGACTCTAAGCCTGGGTTTGAGGCAATAAATGGAGGAACCCTATCTCCAACTCCTTTCATAAAATAATGAACCCTTCTTTCCGAAATTGAACCAATCTCTGATATAGCAATCGCTAAATTATCCATTGCCTGAGCAATAGATTCTGCATGAAAGTGTCCTGAGTTTAATATTTTTTGATTAGGCATAATTAATGGATTATCACTAACACTATTAGCTTCGTTTTCCACTATTTTTTTTGCACATTTATAATTTTCTCTACTTATACCATGCACCTGAGGAATGCAACGGAAGCTATAAGGGTCCTGCATCCTATCGCAGTTTTTATGCGATAAGACGATTTCACTCTTATCAAGTAATTTCCAAATATTTGCAGCAACAATTCTTTGGCCAGAATGATTCTTTAATTTATGGATCTCTGATTTGAATACACTCCTAGAAGATAATGATGACTCAACAGATATAGCCCCTGATAAATCAGCGACTTTCAAAATATTTTCAGCATCTAAACATGCTTTTATAGCAATTGCAGTTGAAACTTGTGTGCCGTTGATTAAACTTAGCCCCTCTTTAGGCTCTAGAATAATTGGCTCAAGGCCAACTTCTTTCATAGCTAACATAGCAGGCATAATACGATCTTGAAAACTAACTAATCCTTCACCAATTAAAGGTAGCGCCATATGAGCAAGCGGGGCAAGATCTCCACTAGCGCCTACTGACCCTTGTCTGGGAATAACAGGTAGAATATCATGATTTAATAAATCTTGAAGCAGCAAAACTAATTCTATCCTCACTCCACTAACACCTTTAGACCAGTTTAATAATTTTAATAACATTATTACTCTTGTTACACCAGAATCAAATGATTTACCTACTCCAGTTGCATGCGACCTTATAAGATTTAACTGTAGTTTCTTCTGATCATTAGTATCAATAGTGATTGAGCTTAAATCCCCAAAACCAGTAGTTACACCATATATTTTTTTACCATTATTTAATAACTCCAAAAATATTTTATGAGATTTTTGTATCGATTTTCTAGAATCAGAATCTAGTCGTACTTTTATCGGTCCATTAAGACAGGGTGCAAAATAATCTAATGAACAGTTTTTACTAGTAATAGATAGGGTTGACATAAATTAATTTAAGTTTACAAACCTATTCCAATCAATACTAAGGCATGATTATATAAGAATCTCATTGATATTTGAAAATGGCAACATTTCCGATGGTATTGCATCGCTAAACGATTCTCCATATCGTTTTTTTGCTACTCTTTCATCCATGACAATAAACACCCCATTATCTTGAGTAGTCCTAATTAGTCTTCCAAAACCTTGACGAAACTTGATAACACTTTCTGGAACATTAAATTCAAGAAATGGGTTCCTGTTTTGATTTTCTAGGAAACTACTAAACGCTTTCGTGGTTGGTTCAGTGGGAACACCAAATGGAAGCTTAGCTAGAATTAGAATTTCTAATAATTCACCAGGTAGATCAATTCCTTCCCAAAAACTATTAGTACCAAGGACAATTGCATTTTTCGTAGCATGCATTCCTTTTATGATAGAATGCCTTGAACTTCCTCTAATTTGCGCAAAAATCGGTATATTTTTACTATCTGGTTTCTTTCGAAGTTCTTGATATGCATTAGTCAACGCAAACTTTGATGTAAATAAGACTAGAGTTCTTTTATTATATCTCTTATGTAAATCGTAAATAAGATTCGCATGTAAAACAGGGTCTTGACCGTTTCTACCTACATATTGAAAGTAAGAAACTTGATCTTCATAGTAAAATGGACTTTGAAATACTCCTGATGTAACATTTTCAACACCCAAATAATTTAGTCCCGTCCTTGTAAAATAATAATCAAATGAATCATCTACTCGCAATGTAGCAGATGTTAAAATGCAATAGTAAATTTTATTAAAGAACTCTTTAACCAAATTTTTAGATATATCTATTGGAGATCCATAGAGGATTAATTCCAAATCTTTTCCATTGCGATAAGTACCTTCTTGCCAATATACCCAATCTGGGTTCTGATCTTGAGTCAAATCATCAATTAATTCTAAAATAATATTTAAGTTATCTACATGACTTTCAATTTGAGTCAATATTTCAGAAAACTCATTATTTGTTTCATCTATGCTCTTAATTTGGACATTTAAACTTTTTAAAATATCTAATATAGAATAAATATCAGATTTTAATAAACGGAACTCATTATTAAATATTCCGTATTCTTCTTTTAAATCATAAATAATATATTTTTCTGCATATTTTGATGAAGGATTAAACCTACTATTAACATTGAAAACAATTTCATCAAATAATGTATTTGTTTTTAGTTTGCAACGTTTAATTGATTCGTGTAAATCAATGACTAAATCTGATAATGATTTTTTCTTACTTGAAACATAATCCAATTGCTTTTTCCAATAAGTAACAGATTTATTTTCTGGATCTATTCTCTCAATAGCTGATATTATTGGTTTTGCATTAATAGATTTCTGTAATTGATTGTAAGCTGTGTCAACTAAGTTATGAGCTTCATCAATTATTATTGTATCATGTTCAGGTAAAATCCCTTCTGATTTAATTTCAGCAAATAATAACGCATGGTTTATTACAAGCAATTCTGTGTCTTGAGCTACCCGTCTTATCTTTCCAAAATAACAGCCATCATTCTGTCCACATATGGCTGTAGTGCAATACCCTTTTTCTGATTTAATTAAGGAAGGAGTTTTATTAGGCCTTGAGTTCCAAAATCCAGAACATTCGGATAAATCGCCAGTTTTTGTATGTGATAACCAAATAATTAATGGAAGAATACTTTCAATATCGTTTGTAGATAGGATTTTATTCTTCTCATTAATTAACCATTTTAATCGAGTTTTACATAGATAATTACTTCTACCTTTTAATAAAGCAGCATTTATATTTATTCCCAACGAATTAGATAAAATAGGTAAATCCTTATAGAATAACTGATCTTGTAAATTTTTAGTATGACAAGAAATTAAAACACATTTCCTTCTTTCTTTCGACTGTTTAATCGCAGGAAACAAATAACCAATAGACTTACCCAAACCTGTTCCAGCTTCTAGAACGCCAATATTCTTTTCACCATGTATTATCTTTTGTATTTCAGAACTGTACTTTTCTTGACTAGCTCTGTATTCATAATTGTTAATTGAATCTGATAATAAACCTTTATCCTTAAAAACATCGCTTATACTTACTTTGCTAATATCATTGATCCCTTTATTATTATAAATATTATTATAATTAGTTTTTTCTATATTTGATTTAGTTATACATGAATTAATATTTCCCATAACTTTTAATTCTTCAGCAAGATGCAAAAACAAATTATTATTTGGTGCATTGATTGATGATGTTATATCTAAAATTTTTGATATTATTTCTAATGGGTAACTACATACTTCATGTACTAATTCCTGAAATATCATTCCACAATTCTCAGTGTCTTTTTCTGCACGATGAGAACCATCCGATGACAATCCAAAATATTCTGATATACTACCTAGGTTATGAACTGGGTGAAAAAATAGAAATGTTCTTGATAGTTGCAGGGTGTCAAATAATAAATTATTTTTTTTTGTTTTATTGTATCTATCACATAACGCATCTAAAAATTTCTTATCAAAAGAGATATTATGTGCAACCAATGGTAGGTCAGATAAAAAATCAAGAAAATCATCTAAGATATCTAATTCAATCGGTTTATCTTTTACCATTTTATCCGATATACCCGTTATATCTGTAATAAATGGATCAATTGGTTTTTGAGGATTCACTAGAGAAACAAATCGATCAATAGGATTCCCATCAATAAATTTAATAGCTGCTATTTCTATAATTCTATCATCATCTGAACTAAGTCCAGTAGTCTCAAAATCAAATGCGATATATTTAGATAGATCTAATTGATTAAGTAGTTTTTTTATTTCCATTAATATTTAAGAAAATAGAATCTTATAATAAAATAAAGGATTAGTTAAGTCACCCCTTGCTACTTCATTTGCAAGCATACCACCAATAACATCCTTTAATTTTTCATTTCTTGAAGCTCTATTTATAACAAAGTTCAATAGGAATTTTGATCTAGCAAGTTTTTGAAGATTTGTACTTATTTTTAATTCTGGTCCAATTTCTTCCCATAACATTTTATCATATGCTGACAAGCTACTCGCACTTATATCATTTGCATCAATCGCATTTTTTAAAACTTTTATTGCATATTTAGCTGATAACATCGCATTTCCTATACCTTCACCAGTAAATGGGTCAATTAAACCAGCAGCATCACCTAAAAGCATAAAACCATTCCCATGGTTTTTTCTATGAATACTCCCCATCGGTAGATTCCATCCTCTTGGTTTCTCTAATGGCATTGCATTTCTAAATCTTTCTTTAAAATAATCTAATTGAGTTACTACATTAAGTATTTCAACTAAATCTTTTTTATTATTTTTAATATATTTTTTTGATAAACCTAAACCAATATTTGCTATACCATCTCCCGCTGGAAATATCCAAAAATATCCAGGATTAATTTCCTTTATAAAATGCAATTCAATCTGATCCGTTAAACCTTGTACATCTTTAAAATAACAGCGTATTCCTAAAGCAGTATGTTTCATATTCATTTTATATAAATTTAATTTTTTTGCTACAGTTGAATTAAATCCGTCACAACCAAATACAACTGATGATAAAATTTCTTGTGTCTCTCCTTTTTGATTTAACCCTTTTACACCTACTACAGTATGATTATCAATAAGAATATCTTGAACGTTAAACCCCTCTATAACATCTACAACTTCCTTAGCTTTATCAAATAGAAAATAATCAAAAATTTTTCTTGGGATAACATACCCCTCTCTTATATGTCTATCATTTAAAGATTTTGACAAATCTATTTCACAAATTTTATTTTTTGGGCTACCAAACATTATTCGATTTATTGTTGATCCATCTAACTGTTTAATATCATTTAAGATATCTAGATCCTTCAAAATATCAACAACTTTTCCAGATAAAGCATCACCACAAATTTTATCTCTTGGCCAAATTGATTTATCTATAAGAATTGCCTTTAAACCAACTCGGTTTGCATAAAGAGCCGCAGATGTGCCTGCAGGACCTCCACCAATAATTGCAACATCATATTTTTTATCAAAAGGCATATAAATAAATATGAGAATATTGATTTAAAAAATAAAAAAGAAATCGGTGTTTATTCGATATCAACGGCGAATGTTGGAAAAACAGTGTTATAACGGAAATAATGATAAGTTCTTAAAATAAAAAATAGAGAACATAATGGAATCAAAAACCACGGATATCGAATGGAAAGAAAAATTGCTGGGATAAACAAGCCATACATTCTAGCGCGTTGCAAATGTCTAATATGTATAGGCATTATAATTGAAACTATTAAGAATGGAAGATATACAGTTGAAATCGTACTTATGATAGGGTCATCAAGTTTATATCCTAACACAGAACTCATTATTATTAAAACACTAGCAATAAATAAATATAATAGTCTTTTATTTTTATTTAAAATAGATAATGAATGATCAATATCAGATTTGAACTGAATAGAAAAAACAAATAATATTCCAAAATAATACATTAGGTAAGGAAAATAATTAAATACATAAATGTGGATACTTTCAGTCATGGAACCAAAAATTAAACAACTGAGACCCAGGATAAAGAAATATAAGATCGATTTTGGACCATTGATTATTTTTGGAATTTTAGAGTTATTTGAAGTAACCACAATCCAAATTGTAACAATGATTAATGCTAGATAAATAAAAATAGTCCCAGAACTCCAATCCCAAAAAATATATCTGTCTTCACTTCCTTTTATAATATTAAAACCACTCAAAACCATACACCATAGTCCAAACCAGTGTAAAGGATTCCAATTCATGAAATAATCAAATTCCTTAGATTTATTTGATAGTTGTTTATAAAAATTACTATCTGGTTTTATTATTCTATTAATTAGCATTAATAATTTTAACCTATAATTGGTGAACCAAAAAGTTTTTCAACTATTTCATTTAAAATAATAAACGCTATCACTAATGCACCAATACTCAAAAGGATAGTAACCAATTGAGAAGATATTTTTTTAGAATCCATACCTACATAAACTTCACGTAAAAATTCTTCAACACTCCAAGTTTTTAAAATAAATATTGCCATCAACATACCTCCAATTGGTAACATATACTTTGAAGATAAATAATCCATAAAATCAAAAAATGACATTCCAAGAAACCAGGTAATATTCAAATTATCGCCTAATGATAAAGAACAAAAAACTCCAACTATAGTAATCGTTCCGCCAAAAACTATGGTCGCTCGGGAACGACTCCATCCTTTCTGATCAATAAAATATGCGGTAACAACTTCCAAAATTGAAATTGCAGATGTTAATGCAGCCATAAATAAAATTAAGAAAAATAATGTACCCCAAATTTGTCCTCCTGGTATTTCAGGAAAGACGGAAGGTAAAACTACAAAAATAAGACCTGCTCCTTCAGCTGGATCCGCTCCTAAGGCAAAAACTGTTGAAAATATTGCAACACCAGCGATTAGGGCTATTAAAGTATCTAAACCAATTACCCATAATGCAGAGCTTAAAAGGTTTTCGTTCTTTTTCAAATAGCTACCATATGTTATCATAGTACCCATACCAAGACTAAGAGTAAAAAAAGAATGCCCTAGTGCTAGAACAATTGCAGATGCAGAAAGATCTGCAAATTTAGGTTTAAATAAAAAAGTTAAAGCAGATAATCCATTTGGAAGAGATAGTCCTCTAACTGCTAAGACTATAAGAATAATAATAATAGTTGGCATCATAATCTTGGACCATTTTTCAATACCCCCTTTAACACCATTAACTATTACATATATACAAATAAACATAAATAATAGTTGCCAAAAAAGAGGCGACCAGGTACTAGTAATAAAAGCATTAAATAACTGACTCGAAGCTTCTGGGTTACCAGAAAGCAATTCAAAATCGCCTTTCATAGAAAGAAAGGCATAATTCATTATCCAACCACCCACAACACCATAAAAAGACAATATTACATATGCTGATGCAACGCCTAGAAACCCAACCCACTTCCATAAAGATTTGGGTGCTATAGTCAAATAAGCACCGACTGGACTTAACTGTGTTTTCCTACCTAAAGCAAATTCCCCAATAACAATGGAGAGACCAACAACAAAAATGCATATAAGATATATTAGAGTAAATGCTGCACCTCCATTTTGACCTGCCATATGTGGATATTTCCAGATATTTCCTATACCAACAGCTGAACCTGAAGCAGCCAATATAAAGCCTAATTTTGTTCCCCACTTTTCTCTAGGTATGCTCATTTATTTTCTTTCCTTTTTATTAATACTTGATCTATATATATCATCATTCATAATATCATCAAATGGATGCAAATGCGCATCAACTACTGCATCTATCAACCCATATATATATATAATAGCTATCCACCAAACATACTTGTTTCGTTTTTCCAAATAACGATATTTTGGAAGAGGATATTTTGAATTATCACCCTCATCATAATTCTTATAAAGGTCTGCACTAGAATACCAATTAATTATTGAATATAACTCCATAGAAATAATTAGACCTGCCTTTATTTTTTTTCCGTTATATAACTGTCCTCCCCCTGGAAATATTAAAGCAGAAAGTGCTGCTTTTTTTGGCGATTTATTTAAAGACAGACTATCATTTTCTTGATTCTGACAGTATAATAAAGATAAAAACCAACTAATAATAAATAAAGATCTAAAAAATAAAACTATCAAACTGCTGCTATACAATCAATCTCTATATCTGCACCTGCAGGTAATGAAGAAACTTCAATTAATACACGAGCAGGCGCATCACTATCTTTAATAAATTCATTAAAGACTTCATTTACTTCAGTATAATTTGATATATCCGTAAGAAAAACAGAGAATTTTGTTACGTTTGAAAAATTTGCTTCAGACTCTTCTAATATAGATTTTAAGTTTTTCATAACCCTTCTAACTCGTTCTTTAAAACTACCATCTATTAAGTTACCAGTACTTGGATCAATAGGGACTTGTCCTGAAGTAAATATAAAACCATTTCTTATAACGGCTTGATTATAAGCTCCAATTGGCTTTGGCGCATTAGAAGTATTAATTATTTGATTTTTCATATATTTCCCTATCTACTTAATACCATACAGGCCAAACCAATATCTGGATTTAAAACCCTTTTTCCTTTTGTATTAATTTTATTTAAAACGAACTCACCAACTGCTGCTACAGTTGCTTCAAACAAGTGACCGCCTTTAACTTTTAAATCATGATTGCTGATATTTATATGCGCATGAATAAAGGGGTTACCCTCTTTTAACTGAATATTCCCTTGAAATGAAGTCAACTCCCATACTTCTTCGAAACTCTGAGTAATATATTCTTTATTACTTAAATCGTATGCACCTAATTCAATTTCTTTAATCGCTCCAATACCTGAAATTTTTCCATTATCAATATTTTGATCTTTACAAAATTTGGTTAGACTTTCCATAATACAATCATCTTTCTCTAAATAAATAATAAATGTATCACCATCCTGTTCAAACTGCATATTAACCCTCAACTTTCTTTAATTCAGATTTAATTAAATCAATACTCTTTTTCATTGCTATCGTATAGGTTTTAGTGTCTTTTCCTCCAGCCGTAGCCAAGTTAGGTTTTCCTCCGCCTCCACCACCCATTTCATTTCCAATAATTTTGGCAAAATTTGCAGCATTAACGCCTTGATTAATAATATCATCAGTCACAACAATAACAACAGATGGCTTGTTACCTTTATCACTTCCAATAACAGCTACCCCACTTTCTAAAGCATTTAATATTTTATCTCCATACTCTTTCAATTCATCCATCGATTCCGATGCAACATTAGAAACTAAGATATTGTAACCATTAAATTTTATACATCCTTCCATTAATGTTTTTGTACTAAAAGTAGAACTGGTCCTACTATGCTTTAATTTCTTCTCTAGTTCTTTTCTCTCATCAATTAGATGATTGACTCTATTACTAATTTCATCTGCTTTTGTACCTAAGACTCCCTGTAATTCATGTACAATACTTACATTTTTTTGAATATAGTTTATCGCTTCAGGACCCGTAACAGCTACAAGTCTCCTTACACCTGCAGCAAGACTAGACTCTTCTGTTACTTTAAGTAAACCAATGTCACCGGTTCTACTCACGTGCGTTCCCCCACATAATTCCATTGAAAAATCGCCAATGGATATCACACGTACTACATCTCCATATTTCTCTCCAAATAATGCTTCTGCTCCCTCTGACTTAGCAACATCAAAGTCTTTAATATCTATATCAAGTAGTACATTTTTTTGGATTTCATCATTTACTAAATTTTCAATTTCTAAAATTTCTTGATTAGATATTTTTTCAGAATGAGTTAGATCAAAACGAAGATATTGGGGATGCACTAATGAACCAGCTTGATGCACATGCTCACCTAATGTTTTTTTCAATGCTGCATGTAGGAGATGAGTTGCTGTGTGATTTTTTCGAATCCTTTGTCTACGATCAAAATCTATTTTACAAAGAACTGGATCTGATAAAATATCATTATTAAAGTCACCTGAGCATATATGATGTATTTCATTCCCACTTTTTTGGCAGTCTAAAACAGTTAAGCTGTCATCCCCAATTGTAATCAAACCTGTATCACTTATTTGCCCACCTGATTCTGCATAAAATGGGGTTTGGTCTAGGACTAAGATCGTGTAATCATCTGTTTTAGAATATTTACGTATATAAGCATGTGATTCAAATTGTTCATAACCAAGAAACGTTGAATCTTCTTTATCCGAAACAATTACCCATGACAAATTCTGAGAAATTTGTTTAAATTTCCCAGCAGCTTTAGCCCGTTCTCTCTGTTTTTTCATACTTTTATGAAAGCCCACTTCATCTACTTCTAATCCTTTTTCTCGAGCCATGAGTTGTGTTAAGTCTAATGGGAATCCATATGTATCATATAATTTAAATGCTTCTTTTCCAGGAATAATATCTCCATTATGTTTACTTATATATTTTTCAAAATGGATCAAACCCCGCTCCAAAGTAGTGTTAAATGATTTTTCTTCTGATTCAATAACATTTTTAACATGTATTTTTTTATCCATTAATTCTGGAAAACTCTCACCCATAACATCTATAACAATATCAACAAGTTCAAATAAAAATGGATCTTTTTTACCTATCATCCTACCAAATCTAGCAGCACGACGAAGTATACGTCTTAGCACGTATCCTCTTCCCTCATTTGATGGCATAGCTCCATCAGCAATTGCAAAACTTAACATACGAATATGATCAGCAATAACGTGGTGAGGAACTTTTTGCTTAAGATAGTTTGATCCAGCAACAGCTTCGATACCTTTAATAATTGGTTGAAATAAATCTGTTTCATAATTCGATTTTTTATCTTGCAATACTGTAACAATTCGTTCAAGACCAGCACCAGTATCAATATGCTTTTCAGGTAAATCAATTAATGTTCCATCAGCTTGACGATCATGTTGAATAAATACAAGGTTCCATAATTCCCAATATTCATCTGTATTATTGACCCCATTTCGATCTTGATCTTCTACTTCTTCTCCAACATAGTAATGAATCTCTGAACAAGGACCACAAGGACCGGTGTCTCCCATTTCCCAAAAATTTTCTTTATTTCCAAAACGTAACACTCTATCTTTTTGAATATCTGTCTGTTCCAACCAAAGATCGTATGCCTCATCATCATCCTTGTACACTGTTACCCACAGTCTCGATTTATCTAGTCTCCATAGATCTGTAAATAATTCCCATGACCATTTAATAGCATCTTTTTTATAGTAATCACCAAAAGACCAATTCCCGAGCATTTCAAAAAAAGTATGATGAAATACATCAACGCCAACCTCTTCAAGATCATTATGCTTTCCACTAACTCGAATACATTTTTGAGTATTGACCGCTCTTTGATAATCTGCTTTATTTGACCCAAGAAAAATAGGTTTAAATTGATTCATGCCTGCGTTTGTAAATAGAAGAGTCTGATCATCAAATGGAACGACAGAAGAACTTCTTACAAAACGATGATCTCTATCCTGAAAGAATTTTATAAAATCATTTCTTATTTTTTTTGCATCCATAATCTTTAAAAATTAAAACTAGTTTCTATTGAAGTAATATTAATCATTTCATCTGGTCCATTAAGTTTTCCATCTCCATTTAAATCGCGATATGTTCTTTGAAAAGAATAATTTAAAATCATTCCCGATCCAAGATCTACTCCGATACGATAGCCCATAACTGTGCTTTCCGATGGTTCAAATTTAAAAGGGTTTGGAACATTTTGCTGTTGATAAAACCAGCGGGCATATTTTATTTTGCTTATTGATTTTGTCAAACTAATAGAAGCAACAAAATTTTTATTCTTATTTTCTTCAAAATCATCAATTGAATTATTCCATATCTGTCCAGTAAGATCTTGGTATGCTGCACCTGTTCGAAGTAAACTTCCTAATCTAAGATTTAGACTAGCATAAAATCCATTTTGTCTTCCATATCGCCCTAAACGACTTTCCTTTGTAATAACTTGCATACCAATATTATCAACTGATGAAAAAGATGCTCTTTCGATTTGATACGATCTATTCCAATAACCAAACTCGAATCGTCCTTTGGGTATCATTCTATACTCAATATTCAGTTTAGCAGGACCAAAAACAGTTGATACTCCAATTGGTACTAAACCTGTACCTAGTGATAATTCTTCCTGTCTTAATTTAGTTTTACCAAACATCTTTGCAGCTTGAGAATAAATGTTAACAGATAATTTTTCTTGGGTTATTAAGGGATATCCAAAGTCTACCGCAATTGCACCAACAGGGTCTGAATTTTTATTAATATTCAAAGGATCTGAATCCAATACAATATTTCCATCTGGTAACGAATCATAGTACGTTTCATTACTGAAGTCTACACCAACTGTATTTCCCAAATTATCCCACCAATCATGAATGTCATCTAAATTGCCTGCATCTAAGTACCCATCGCCATCTCTGTCTAATTCATTTGGATCTAAATCTGCTAGACCATCATTGTCAGAGTCCATTGAGAAAGCAGAATTACTCGGAAATGCATCAACAATATCTGGCACACCATCACTATCTCCATCACGTAATCCTAAATACTGATTCCGATCAATCACAATTGAAACCGCAAAAGGTAGGGAACTAATAAATGGAGATTTTACTCTTAATCCAGTTAGTCCAATATTTTCTTTAAAATCATTAACAAATCCCTCTATTGTTCCTAGTTTTGTTTTTATCTTATAATCTAATCCAACTTTTCGAACCTGAGGATATTGGATAGCATTTGAGTATGAATTAACTAAAATTCCGTATCCAAGATCAACACGATCTAAAGAACCAATTTTAAAATATAAAGGATCGCTTTTGAAGCCATAACGTACATAGTATATTTTATCAATGATCGTATTTTTTATATTTTCTGTACTTGAGAAGTCCCATTCATCTTGATGAACATTACCATCCTGATCAAAATAAAATACTAGATCTAATGCAACAGCAAATTTACCAAAAGGTACAATGGGTCTAAGGGCTATTTGATTCCAAACTTTACCATCAATTGTTACAGCACCAAATGCACCTTGCATTGAGCGCCCATCTTGAGCAAAGCATAAGCATAGTGTCAATATGCTAGTTAAAACGGTAGTGGAACGGAAAATCATCATTAATAATCCTTTAACAAAATTACCGTTTGCCTATTCCCTATTCAATGATTAATTAAGTAAGTTTCAATATGATTAATATTAAAAAATATGAATTGGATGATATCCTAACTTTATCTCGTAGTGAGATTAAGGACTATATTCTTTCTCTACAGGATTATTTACATCAAAAATTGGATTCAGGTATAACAATAGATGATATATTAGATGAGGAAGATCCTTTTGAAGTGATTGAACCTTTATTGCAGCGTGAAGAGTTTCCTATTTTTGTTCTAACTATCATCAACAAAATTCAGAGTGATACTGTTATGAACACCTTACTTGATTCTATTGAAAAAGGAATTAAAAAAACAAATAGTGAAAAATTATCTAATTAAAGATAGCTTTTGACTTAGGATAACTCCATCAACATTTAGGATAATAAAGTATATCCCTGAACTCATATTAACTCCCTTATCATTGGAGCCATCCCAACTAATAGTGTGACTTCCAGATCCTAATGTTTTATTAAATAGATTTCTTATTTTTCGTCCATTAATATCAAGAACTTGCATATGCACATTAGATAATTTAGAAAGACTAAATGAAATTTTTGTATTTGGGTTAAATGGGTTAGGATAGCTTGGGTATAGCGTTATCTGGTTTGGGATATTATTTATGAATGAATCTGTACTTACATTTGGTGGCATATCTTGGTTTAAAACCAAATTAATATCATCCACATACCAGCCCTGACTTTCATCTTCAGAATCCGAAACCATTAATAACCTTAAGTATAACTCATCTTCATTCATAAAGGAGCTCAAGTTGATATATCTTTCAAATAATTCTTGATTATTCCATGCGCTAACAGTCAATATATTTGTCCAATTAGGATTGTTTCCTCTTTTCACTTGAACATATCCATAATCACCCGGTCTTAATAATTCTCCTGATTTAAATTTTATGTAAGCTTTACTAAAATAGGTCAAATTAATTGGTTCTACTAAGTAACATGCGTTATATGCATTCGGAGCATACAAACCATTTGGGCTATCATTTATCGCCCATTTTATTGTATGATTAACATATTGCCTACCCCATTCTCCTAAATCCCAGAGATTCATTGAAGACTCATCTTCAAAATTCCCCAAAGGATAATGGTCAGAAATATAAAAATATTTTTCATCTGGCTCAGATTCATTCGATTGCGAAGACGCATCAGTAGCAACTACCCAATAACGAATTTCTGTACCTGGACTAATACTATCATAGGATATTGAACCTATATATGTGGTGCCAAATTCTTGGTTAGAAGTTTCATCACAAATAATTGATTGTATCTGATTATCTCCTGCTTGCCAAAAAAGTTCCACACTATATATACCAATATTATCTGATGCCATCGAAATAATTTCATACGATCCAGATGGGTAAAACTGATCTTCTACTTGAGTGATCAATTCAACTTCAGGAGCAATATTATCTACTCCTATATTAAATTTATAAGATGAAAATGGAGCATCATAAGGTTTGGTAACTCGTTCACCATTTTGAGTATTATAGGCTACATAGTAGTGCATTATTCCATTTTCTGCAGCAGGAACAATACTGCCAACAAAATTTGTGCCAGATGAATTTAATAAGGTTGAATCAATTGATGCTCCATCTAGCCACCAAAACAGCTTTAAGCTTGAATAATCAATACTATAATTCGGACTTTCATCAATAGTTATGTTAAAACTTATGGGATCAATATTATTCTCTGTATCATTTAATTCTTCAAAATTTATTTCGCCCATAAAAGGATAACTCATAATAAAAAATCCATTTCCAGAATAGTCAGTGGAATAAATCAAACCATTTTCTGTTAAAGGATATGTCCCCCAATTTCCACTATAAAGACCACTTTGACCCGGATACCAATCATAGTAACCTACTTCAATGGGATTATACGGATCAGAAATATTCAGAATTCTAGTTCCATATACATAATATGAAATATATAATAAATCGCCTTTTATCAATACATTATGTACAGATTTATTTTCTGCATCAGTTTCATCTGGATACCATAATGAAACTAAATTAATATTGTTAAAGTCTTGTATATCAAATATATAAACATAGCCCCCAGCTTCTTCATCAGCAGTTACAACATATTTTGAATCATCAGTCACCCAAACTGCATGACAACCATAATTGCTATAATTATGCTCAACAAGATTTATAGGATTTGATTTGATTGACACATCAATAATATATAATGTACCATCATAGATTCCACATCCGTATAATGTGTCGTTCTTAACAAACCCATCATGAAAATATGCATTTTCCCAAGATCCAACCTCAATGGGATCAATTGGATTATCAAGGTTAAGAATTCTACATCCTCCTTCATCATTATTAGAGCCAAAAATATAGGCGTAGCCATCGGAAATAAACAAATTATGAGCAGTGCTAAATGTATCAGTATACTCTCCAACTTTGAATGGGTTAAATGGATCCTCAAGACTAATGATATCCATTCCGCCTCCAGTTTCATTGGTAACATAACAATAATAGCTATGCGTTTTAATATCTCTCCAGGTAGATGTCGCTCCTGGAATAAAGCCTACTTCGATAGGGTTATGAGGATTGGATGACACATCATATATATAAGTTCCAGAACGATGACCTACCAATGCGAACTCATGCCCATTTGGATCTGTATACCCCCACACATCATTACATGTCCCTAGATCGACATTTACGATTGGCCTAATATTTTCAATATCCACTTGTTGTGCTGATACGGAAACAAATATGATTAAATTCAGTAAATATTTATTGTACATTAAGATCTCAAGTTGAGGGCCAGAAAATTACATACATTTTATATAGCAAATGAATCCATTTAAATATTACTTTTTTTCAGCATTATTTATATCACAAACTTTTGCTGTAAATATCAAGATTACTGATATAAAAATAAATAGTAAGAAAAACGGAATTTTCTTAACAATTCGTTCTAATCAACCTCTTCCTAGGGAAACGGCAACCGGATGGTATTCTGAGAATGGTTGGTTTTATACCACTATAATGGATGCTCAAATTGATACCAATCTTGTAGAATCAATAAATACTCCTACTATAGTAAAAAAAGTTTCCTTACATAACACTAGCGAATCAGTTCAAATATCCTTAAAAGTTCCTCCTATAGAAATACATGATTTTTTTGAATCAGATAACCCTAATGAACTTATGATTGCCCTACGATTTCCCCTTTCATCAATAGATCCTATTTTAGCAGAGGCACAATCAGCATATAAATCAAATATAGATATGCAAACTGCATTGAATTATAATCAAATTCGCAATTCATTACTTTTAGTGGGCACATCATTATCCGTGGCAGGCATTATTAGTAGGGATGGGCAGGATATAAAAAGATGGGAGTTATTTACTGGATTGGGATTACTAATTGCTACTTATCTGTACGACCGCTACATTCAATTAAATAAGTAATGGGTGAACTTTTACCTTACTATGCACTTTTTTATGTTCTTGGTCTTTTGTTAATGGCTTTATTTATAAGATTATTTTGGGGTAAGAAAAAACAGAATGAAATTAATAGACTTTATAAGAATAAATAATATAACTATTTGTTTCATTATTGCAGGAATGATTGTAGTTCAATCTTGCTCTTTAAAGCCTAAGATAGATTCATCAAATCCTCAAAATGCAATAAATACTATTGAATTACTTCGTAATGATCATCGTAATAAAGATATATCTAATGATGATTATTATTTATTTTTAACTTATGCAATATTTTCCCCACAATCTTTACCTCTAAATTATCAAGGGACTGTTGGACCTAAAGATGGAACACCAGTAATCATAGAAGTCAAACGTGCGTTTCACACATTAACACCAGATAGTCAAAAAATTATTCGTCAGTGGATTCGTCCACTTCCTAAAAAACCACAAAAGAGGAAACCATGAAAAAATCTGTATTTTTACTAATTATTCTTTTGGAAATATCTTTTGCAAAACTTCCGAGCAATATTGATCAATCTGTTGAAATAATAATACAATCATTTTCTGGAAATAATCATGAAAGATGTATATCACCTCATCTTAGAAATGTTGCGTTATATGGAAATCAATTAAATGAAGATCAGCAGTCAAGCTTAGAACAAATAGGATTTCAATTTGACCGTCCTGTTATTAGCCGTTCATCCCAAAATCGAGCAGAAGCTGCGGGTTTGGATCAATCTCTTGATAATGGATATTTCCGTTTTCATTATGCTACCACAGGAACCCATGCTGTTGCAAGTTCAGATACAAATAATAATAGCATTCCAGATTATATCGATAATATAGTTGATATTTTTGCACACGTTGCTTCAACTCAATTAGACAGTTTTTCATATTCAGAACCACCTTCTGATAGCTGGTATCCTACTAATGAGGATAACGGTGGGTCTAATCATTATGACATTTATATTCGCAGTCTAGAATCCAATGTTTATGGATATGTTGCTCCTGAAAATTTTGCTCAAGCTGGAAATTTTGGAGACAATGAAAATAGTTCAGTAACTGAATTAAATGCATTAACTAGTTATATGGCTCTTCGGAATAACTATAATGGCTTCCCTGGTACGCAAGAAGAGAGTATTAAAGTTACTGCAGCGCATGAATTTCATCATGCAATTCAATCAGGCTATGATGGCTTTGAAGCCCAATGGCTTATGGAAGCAACTGCTGTAGCTATGGAAGAACAAGTTTATGACGAAATTAATGATTGTTATCAATATTTACCATCTTGGTTTAATGAGCCTCATAAAGCTTTAGATCATCAAAGTGATCATTGGTATGGATCATTTATTTATGCCCAATATATTTTTGAACATTTAGGCGGATATCTAACTTTAAGAAAGATATGGCAAAAAAGTATTTTAAACGATAGTTATTATGGAGATTATAGTCATAGAGCAATTTCTTTAGCATTATCTAATGAAGGATCTTCTTTCTCGGATGTGTTAAATAAAATGGTAGTTGCAAATCGTATCATGTCTTCAAATAATAATGCTGGAGTATTTGCATATGAAGAGGCTGAAGCATACCCTGTTAATGGCCCTGCAACATTTACAGAAATTACATATATTGCTGGTAACCCACAGACAATTACCAGTACAAATCTAAATCGCTTTGCAAGCCAGTATACTCGTTTAATTAGTAGTGACCCAGTCGTTGCATCTTTAACAAATACTTCTGGACCAAATTCAGATCTAAATATGCACGCTATTATTTCTTATGGAGATAATTCATGGACAGTGTATTCTGGTAATCAAATAAATATTGATCCGACGGATGCTAGTTCTGTTTATCTGGCAATAGTAAGTCAGGATACAAGCGGAAATAATTGGGATTATCAAATAGATATTTCAGATGGCGAATTATCATTAGAAGGTGAGTATGTACCTACTGCTGTTTCTGTTTCTCAAAACTATCCAAACCCTTTTAACCCTTCTACTTCTTTCAATGTAAATATTCCCCATCGGCAACGCTTAAGTATCGATATAATATCTATTAATGGAAAACATATTAAAAAAATAACAAATAATATACATGAACAAGGTATTATAACATTCCATTGGGATGGGAAAACTAAATATGGGGAACTAGCTTCTTCAGGACAGTATTTTATAGTGGTTAAAGGAATTGGTTTTCAGCGCTGGATAAACGCAACATTATTAAAATAATTTAGTTAATAAAAAGTTGACTAAGATCCTCTAGATATTCTTCATAAGCATTAACAGATTTTTCAAAACGAATTTCATATTTTTCTTTGAACTCAGGACTTTTTTTTAAGTATACACGTCCGCCTTTTTCCTTTTCGGCAACTTTATCAATATTCAAAAATAGTTTATCTAATTTATCGAGATTTTTATTGATGATTTCAACCTTATTCAATTGATTACTTAATTTTTTAACATGATTAGCATCATCACTAATAGCGTCAACTAGTGATGATGTTAATCTATCAATTGATGGCTGAAAATTTTTTCTTTTATCAGATAAATTTTCCGTTATGAAAAACCATTCATTTTTTTGCTTTTGAATGAAAACCAAATCCATATCTCTTTTTGTTAAAGCCTTCCTAATTTTAATAATTGATTCTTGATAACCAGTTTTTCTTAGATCAATGGCATTATCTAAAATAATAAATTGTTCTAGATATGAATTTTCTTTTCCAGATATTTTTGTATCTATATTGATTTTTCTACTCTTCTGCACTCTCATGATAAGTTTTTTTTCCTTTTTTGCATTAGAAAGGATATTTTCATGAGCTGCCACCATTACAGATATATTTGCATCTAAAAATTCGTATAGTTGGAAATCATTTTGCCTTGAAGAGTTCATTAAGGGGCGTAATGCATTTTTTGTTGACTTTATTTCTTTTGATTTTTCTTGAACCCATGCGCGATGATTTCTTACTTGAGATTCCATTGCATAAATATCTATGAATTCTTTAGAGCCTGATGGTAAAAGTTTTCCTATTTTTTTTGCTACACTAGACGAGCCCGTTTTTGAAGAAATAATATTCATAAAATTTATTAGAGGATTGGTTCCAGAACAGCTTATATGAAAAAACAAAAGTCCCATTAATAGGGACTTTCTTAATTTGCGATTCATTTTATTTATAATCAACTCAACTAATCTCTAATAATTGATCTAATTCGCCAGATTGATTTAAGTAAAATAATTCACGATACCCTCCCACAACTATATTGTTGATAAGAATTTGCGGGACTGTTCGACCCCCGGTAATATCATAAAGATCTTCTCTCGAGATTTCATTTTGCTCAATATCAATTTCTTTATAGGTGACCTTCTTATCATCAAGAAGTTTTTTTGCATTTTTGCATGGGACACACCATCCCGTTGAGTAAATAATTATATTCATTTAATAAATAATATCTTTTGAACTTTTCTAGTATTTAATGCTTCTAGAACTACAAAATATGTTCCAGATGATACTGATTTTCCAAATCTATCTATTCCCAACCATTGAATATTATATTTTCCAGAACGTTTTTTCTCGTTTGATAACACAACTACTTCATTACCAAGTAGATCAAAAATAGAAATTTTTACATCAGAAATATTGGGTAATTGGTAACTAATAGTTGTTGATGGATTAAATGGGTTCGGATATGCTGGAAATATTTGAAATCCAATAGGAAGATTACCTTCTTCATTTATTGATAAAGAGGAAACATAATTTGTTGGTGGTTCAGTAGTAAAACGAATTGAACGTTGATTCTGTAGTTGAGCAGCTCCTGGTGCATATATATTATTAAATGCATATTGAATCCCTTCATTTTTCGTATGATCCTCTATCCCAATAGTTGAATAGTTTTTATCTGCATCTATATCTGCAATATCTAGATAATGAAATTCTATTACTCCATCTCCACTTTCAGTAGGTTTAGCATCTTGATTATATAAATAAATAGCGAAAGTCTCTTCCGTAACTTCATCAAAACCATTTAATGCTCTCGACCATTCAATAATATATCTTCCATTATTTTGTTCATATTTTGTAAATACTCTAATTGAATCATCATTTATTACTTCTAAATCATCCCAAAATGGAGCCAAAACTGCTTTAGGACCCAAGGCCATAGGTATAGTATAGTTATAAAAATAATCAATATCGCAAGGTACAAATGAAGCCCATCCATTGGAATTAATTGTTAGCTCATCATATGTCTGATTAAAATATTTAAATTGAAATGGTAATTGCACTGTTACATGATCATCATCATCCAACCTAAATTCAGAAGCACCACTTCCACCGTACATTGGGTCTAATTCAACCCAATCAAATAATGGTGATTGTAAATAGCTTGTGTCTGTATTATCGTATGCCCAATAACCATACCAAGTTGGCATAATTGGCTGATTATCATTAAATGTGGGTCTAAAATCTTTTTGTTCTGAGTAAACTATTATTGTATCCTTTTTCAAAGATAATTGATAGGAAAGAGAACTTCCATGAGAAATATTTCCTATTATAAATTCATGATTTATATTATTTATTTGAATATTAGAATAAGGATTAATAGAAAAATATTCTCTATTATTGATTAAGATAGATAGCGAATCATCTAGTGAAGTTATTTCAACAAATACGCTGTCTAAACCTGTACCTGAAAAATTATTCACTAATAAGGACAAATCACTAATTGTATTATTGATTATTTCATTACTGTTCAATTCTGTTGTCAGCACTAATGATCGAATGGGGATTGTAAAATCATAATTCCAATCTTGATCATCAATTTCTATATTCAAAAAAATATTATCTTTATTATTTGAATTAGGTCGTACCACTATTGGTGTAAGGCTAGAACTAGTTTCTTCAGGATTAAGATCAGGGATCACAAAATTCGATGAAATGATTTGACAATTTTGCACTAATGAAATATTAACATTTCCATTATTTGATATAATTGTGGAAGTTCCTTGATTCTTAAATATTGGGTAAATATGAGTTATTTCTCCAATATCTAGCATATTTTCATTTACAGTTTGTAATTCATACCCAATTAACACTAAATCCGATTGATCATCCGTCACTTCTAATTCTATTTTACCCTGCACAAAACCATTTTTATTAGCATATACATCTATCATTATAATTTCATGCAAGTTAACTGAAGCATAAAACTTTCCTTCTACATCAGAATTACCCTTAAATACAATACTATCATCAACCATCAAGGATATGATTGCATCTTGTACAGGATCTCCTTCTAAATTAAATACTGACAATTCTATATAGCCATCATTATTAGAACATGGTTCAGCAATTATTGAAAATTCATTTGGTCTTGTTAAGTACATTGATACCGAAGGATCTCCAACAATATTATAAACATGGAAATAGAACTCTTGTGCTTCTCCAACGCCATTTAGATTTGGAAACTCGCGAGTTAATCCCATTAGACCTGCATTCATAGCCGGACCTAATTCTACTATATTATCATCAAACATTGCATCAAACATATATGCGTTAATTACATTATTGTATTTTGTACTGGTATGCAAGTCAGAGGGGCCAACTATAGCGATTCCACCTTTTGGATTCGATGGGGTTCCTGCTCGCACTAACGCTTCGCCAAGACAAGGATCTACATTGTTTGCAAAATCATTAGAATTGCAAACAAAACTGGTAAAGATTGGAGTCATCCATCCATTATTTAGCGCAACAACATCTCCGACATGGAATTCAGGATAATGCCAACCATTAGCATCACCCCAACCACGGTAGTTAACAATACCTACTCCATTATTGATATAATTTTGAATCAATGATGCACCCTGTTGAATTGGAGGATAAAATACTGTATCAACTGAAGTATAACCATTATCGTATAAGAGGTCTCGGACCCAATACGATGTCCACTTCGGAGTTATTGGTATTGGCACAGTATTACTATAGTTACCAGCAACAACAAGCGCTTTATCCAACCAACTACTATTTGTAGATAAGGGTTGACGATGATAATTGATTGTTTTTCGAATCATAACAATTAGTTCAGAAATTGAGTCAATCGAGAAACGTCCAATAAATACATCTGGAAAAAAGTCTTCTCCTAAAATATGAGTATATTTTTGATCTGTAACATCATTCTCAGGACCATAATAAAAAGAAGGCATGGCTGCAACGCCATCTACATCTCCAATCAGCAATACATATTCCAACATAGGATCGTCTAATAGCGTATTTTCTATTAACTCCTTAATTTCTTCAGCAGTTGATCCTACAGCAGAAAGTGGTTTAAGATACACATCAAAGCCTTGTGATCTTTTAAACGATACCAGATCACCAAGGTGATCCATCATATTATCAGGACTAACAATTAAATATGATCCACGTTGAGAGTTTAGTTGACTGATTGGAATATTATACCAATCTGATATAAAAGTGGAATATGCAATCGGTATTGGTCCGCTAAGGATGTGGTTTAAATCTTTTCCCCTAAAAGAGCCTTCGTTTGCGAGCAAAATTGAGAGAAATAATATTATGGCTTTAATAATATACATTTTCTATAAAAAGTTTTATTCTGAGAAACAATTTTAATAAAATAAACGCCAGATACAGGGTTTCGTTGATAATCATCTAAAAAGTTGAAACGCCAAATTTTCTTTTGGTTATATTGCGCTGGAATTTCACCAGCATATACTTCCTGCCCAAGTAAATTATACACCACAATGGAAGATGACTGAAGATTATTTATAAAATCAATATGTATCATCCCGTTCGAAGGGTTTGGATAAATTTCACTCACAGAAACTGTTGAATTATTTTGATTAAAAGGAGATTGTTCATTAATAGAACTCAATGTAACGTTATTTCCAGCAAATAATTTAATATTATATATATTATAACCTCTATAATTTATCGTTTTATCTCTTTTTAATTCAAGTTTTACTTTAATATTGCTAATCCCATTTGTATCGACAGCTACTAATCTGTGTCTAGCGCTTTGATCCCATTGGTGTCCAGTAAAAAACATTTGATTGATAATTTTTGTTGAGTCCATAATTGAAACTTTAATTGAATCATTATCCCATTCTAATTCCCACTGCTGATCTATTCTTAAAACTATCATATCCATTGGCTCAGGTAAAGAATACATTTCCGATTCTAATACAAAAATAGAATCAAGAGAATCTGCATTAGCATAGAATAATTCATTTTGAGATCGAATCATGTTATTATCAAATACCCACGGTCCCTCAATGATGTTGAATGAAGAATTATCTGTTATGGGAAAACCAAATAAAGTTTGAACCCATAAAGGCTCTTGCATATTTATACTTAATTGAATGTCTGTATTAATAGTTATATTTTGCATCCATGGGATAAGAAAGTCCCAATATAATGTGAATTGCCAGTCTCCTTGGGGGATTTGAAGAACATGATTGTGGGAAAAGTCCATTTGAATCGTATCTGACATTTGTGCATTTTCTATTACCAAAAAAGGGTTTTCTTCTAGAACCACAGGATATTGAAAAGAAGAAATATTTATTTCAATATTATGTGTAGGTATTGGAGTCATGGTTGCATTTTGTATTACGGGTGAACTTGAATTAGCTGTAACTGTAAAATTTAAGGGAAAATACCCTTTTTTTCTAAAATGCAAGCTATAGGTACCTGGCTCAACAATTCTACGATATCTTCCAAATTCATCGCTTTTACGTGGCTTTTGAACCCCACTATGAAGTTCATCTATAGTTATAACTACATTATCTAAGGGAGATCCAGTCTCTGCATTAGATATTATACCAGTTATTTGACACGCAACTGTATTATAACCAATTGCTCTATCCAATAGATAAAGCATCCCAGGGATTAAACGGTCAATCGTATCTTCAACTAATGCGCTATCTGGTTGCAGGTTGGCTGTTCCGCATTCGATAAGATATTGAAACGTCCCTGTTGCTTGATAAAACCAATCATGAGCGTTTCCTCTTCTGGATGTACTATAACTAGATTGATAACTTTCAGAACTATTTTCTTTAATTATCCTTTCTGCAACTTGATTACCAATAAGTTTGATTGATGCATCATCAGGAGTCTTCTTATCCCCATTCCAATTCCAAGGACTAAATACTTTTTCAGAGAACCTTCCTGAACGTGCACTATGCCAAATAATGGAAAAAAGGAAATTATTTTCTATTGCAAGGTCTCTTAAGACTCGAGTCTCAGCTTCAGACCAAGGATTTAATCCTCTGTAATAATCATAGTGCGCAGCATAATCACTTGGATCAGGCTCCATAAAGGTATCCCCAAATACCCAATTAAAGTCAAAATTTCTATTTAAATCAACCCCATCAATATCTTCTCCAACTGCAGAATCATAATCAAAATAATTGTTTGGCCATGGACCTAGAGGGGAAAAGTCCTTTTTATTTTTTCTAAAACTTATATCTAAACCATTATGCACTACATTGAGACCCTCAGGATTTAGAGTGGGAATGATCCAAGTTTCAATATTTTGTTTAATTATGTTCATATGTTGGATTTGCTCAGGTGGTGGATCAAGCATAAGTAGTATCAATTCTAAAACTGCTTCTACTCCTAATATTTCTTCTGCATGTAACTGACCAACAAAAAGTACCCTAGGCTCATCTTCCTTAAATTCTACATTATCTGAAATCTTGACTGCATAAATTGGCAACTCTTCCATTTCACTATACCCAATCTGATAAACTCTAAACTCTGAATCAAAATCATTTACCTGAGTTAATGAATCAAGAAAACTTTCTATTTCAAAATACGAATGATAACGGGGATCCAGAGATTGAGCGTTAATAAAAATAATTAAAAAATTAATTAACAACAGGTTCCTTAATGGAAATCTCATAACAATTTTATAAATATTAGTTTATTTGAGATAAGTAATTTTTCTATTTGCTTGGTGGTTCAATGAATTGAATTGAAGAAAATAGATTCCACTTGATAAATCCTGGCCATAATTGTTTTTAGCCATCCACGCAAATGAATGAATCCCATTACCATAGGGCATGATTTTCTCACTATATACCATTTCACCCTTGATATTGAACACTGAAAAATTAATAGGTTCAAGATTTTTAACTTCGATTTCGATACTAATAGAATTATTAAAAGGATTCGGAAAAGCCTCACTAATAACAAATGATGTTGGCTGAAAATTTGATCTCTCTATACTCATTGGCTCAGAAAGACGTATTGCCTGACCATATAGATTTGCAAGATCAGCTTTTCCTGAACTACGCATATCTATCCAGTGTACAAACCATAAATTCTGTAAATTATCTTGACTCTCTTTTATCAGAGAAATCTTTGGATCTTTCTGATCGTGATATTCCTGACATAATAAAATACCATTTTCTGAATAGATAATCCCATCCTCATAATGAATAACTTGCGCATAGATATCTAATCCACCTGAAAGTACGGGGTTATCACTTGAAAAGCCTCTCTCATCCTCCCATGCAACTAAATAATGCCCGCCATTGACATCCTTTAATGTAGGAGATTGCTGATATAATTCATTATTACAAATAATTACATTTTCATTTAGAAGAGTGTTATTTGATAAATCAATAAATTGACCAACAATATTTAAATCACTACCATTTTGAAAATCCTCCCATATAACTAAACTAGTCTGACTCGATTCATCAATAGCCAATTCTAAATTAATCTGATCATTTTCAGCTGATGTCAATAACAATCCGTTTGTCCACTCTAATGTCCCATCCCAGTGAATAATATTTGCTTTAATATTTTTATTAAAATTGTATGATTCCTCCCATGCTACTAAAATCCCATTATCTGAATTAATAACTTGACCCTTTAATTTTTCTGGATCACCAATCGATGATAGTGTGTAGCCTTCATTAGGCCAACCAGTTGCAATCTCTCCATTTAAATTATATTTTTGAAATTTTAAAGAACCAGCGCCCCAAATATCATCTACCCAAACCAATATAAAATTACTATCTGGTGTAGAATAGATCCCTTCAACATAATTATCTGTCCAGACTCCATCTAAAAGAGTTATACCAGAACTATCAAATTGTATCTGACCTTCCAAATCAAATTTCTGATAAAATAAATCAAAATCCACCTCATCCCGTATCTCTGACCATACAATACCTATACCATTATGAGCATTAAATAAATTAACTTTTCTTTGATCAGCTGTGCTTTGGTAGACTACAATACCTTCATTAGGCCATTGTGATTCAAAATCTAAATTAAACTTATTGATCCTAATCAATTTTGCTCCGCTTTGGGCATCAAATGCTGCCGTAAAAAGATTGTTATCTGCTATAATAGATACTGGTTCATTCTCTAACTGAAACGTATAACTATCAAATTGAGTTAATTCTTGACCATTTACTAGTGATGCGTTCAAACCATCCTCTTCAATATTTAAGCCAAAAACTTTTTTACCATTTCTAGCATCGACCCAACTCATTACTACATTTTCATTTACATAATGCGCTTTTGGATATTCTACATCACCATCAAGCCCATTCATAGCAATAAGACCATTATACTCAAAAGATATTGCATCTGAACTTGTTCGCTGAACTTTTAAATCTATACTACCATTTGATTCATCTGCAAAGACAACAAATGAGCCATTACTGTTATCACTTATTGAGTTTGGCATTGATTGATATCCGCTTGCATTAGATACATATTGAGCACTATCAAGAAGCAATGATCCCTCAGTCTGAATCGCCTGATACATAATATCTACATTAGGAAAAGTACCACGCTCCCAATAAATAAATAACTCTCCGTTCACCCCTGCCGAAAACCTTGCGTTACGATCGTCACCGTTAAGATCAAGTTGAATCCCATTTTGATCCCATAAAATATTTCCACTGGTAGAAATTTTTTGATAAAAATGATTACCTTCAGTTAGGTTGTTTCTGTAATCAGTCCATTGAATAAATACTTGCCCTAACTGATTTCTTTTTACTCTTGGAGATGACTTGGAAGAATTATATGTACATAATTGTACTGGTTCTGTAAAAACCAATCCTTCGCTAGTTAAAAAATTAAAGTATATATCTGTGTTTTCAGTTCCTGACTGCCAAATAATGAATGAGGTATCATTATTCATATAAGTAGTTCTTGGTGTCGTTTCAAGCTCAGAAGTAGCAGAAACCTCAAGTCCTTCCTCTGCAAATATTTTTTCCATATTCATATTTATTTTTTGACAATATATATCATTCCCGCTTCCACTTCTTGTATCAGACCATATTATGGTTGCTTCATTATTTCCAGCATACTCTAAGCTCTTTGCTCCTTGATTTCCGTTCATTTGAATTATTGAAACACCACTAGAGGGAGCAATAATTTCATAACTTGAAGATACGTGTGTACCGTAAATATCATCATCAAGAAAGTTTCTCTTATCTTGCCAAGTAACAAATACACCTCCAAGGCTATCTGTGCACATATTGATTGTCAAATGCCTTCCATCTATTCTAGCTAGCGCCTCTCCATTATCGTCCATCATTACGTTACCTTGATTATTAATATGCTGAATAAAGATATCTCCTTCTTCATCAAAACGATAATCAACCCATGCAATAAAAGCACCCCCATTCCCATCCGTTATAGCAACAGGATCTTCCTGCCTACCCGGTAAATTTGTCACAGCAGCCCCTTCTGTACCCCATAATAATGATCCAGTGGAGTCTACTTTTTGGGCAAAAACATTTCTACTTCCATATCGTGTATCAGACCAAACAAATATCATGCTTCCTGCCTCACCTGGACATAAAGTACGTTGCCATTCAATATGGTCTCCCTGTCGTATTGGTATACCATTTTCCTGCCATATCATTTCCTGAGCAATCATTAATGATGAAATAACAAATAATATATAAAATATTCTCATATCCGTCCTTTAATTAATCAATTTGAAAGATTTGAAGCCCTTCTCTAGTTGCCGCAAATAGATAATTATTATAAAACTCCGCATGATAAACATATCCAATATTATGGATCCCTTTCGATTCAATTTTCCCATTACTTATTCTATTATATAAGGACAAGCCATTTGCTGCACAAGATAAGACTATTTGATTACCTGATACTGTTACATGTGTCACAAAAAGATCTTTTCCAAACTGCACTTTTTCCGGAGGATGATCAGGGTAATGTATTTCTAATTTATAGGCACCTTCTTCTTCGCATGCCACATAATATTCATTGTCCTTAAAAATAGTAATTGCTCTGGAATTCCCTGGAAGGTCTTCATGATATAAGCTACTTATAATGTTATCATTATTTTCAAAAACTTGTATCCCAAGTTGATCTATAGTTACTACAATTAGATTTGAAAGAATATCTATTCCATTAGGATTACCTATAGTGGAAATTTCTATTCCAGAGGTATTAAACCAAAGGTTATAAAGCGAATCAAATTCAAATGTACTTAGTTTGAGGCCATCATCATTATCCGCTGCATAGACAGTAAATGAATTGATACCGCTTGTAACAACACGAATTTCTTTTGTCTTCTCACTTGAAAATTGACCTAAAATATTTACTGAATCAGGTGTAGATAAATCAATATGAATGGGGCGCTCATTACTTTCAAGTGCAAATAGTTGACCAATCGATGATTTAAATTCTACCTGGGATATCTCTTTACTTACACCAAGATCTGATAATGATTTTTTCCACACCAATCTTGGAGATGTAATAGTAGAAATATCCCAAAGCTGAATACCAGCTTGTCCTGCTGCCACAAAAACAGAGTCACCCACAACATAAACATCTCTACAATATCCCTCAGTATCAATCTCTACTATTCTATTTAGATTCCACAAACCCTCATCATTTGGTTCCATACAACTACAAAATAGAACAAGAGATAATATATAAATATAATTTTTCATTATAATATTAATAACGATCATAAACTATCTTCCACTCAATAGATATCCAAGCTTGCCACTGATTAAAGGTCTTTAATTCTGAAACCCAATCAAATTGAGATTCTGTTTCACGGACACGATATCGTAGTGAAGACTTAATAAGAAATTGCTCACTAAAATTATATTCTGCCCAAAAATCTATTTTTTTATCTCTATGGCTTCGGCCACTATGAAGAGGGTCTCCCATCAACTCCGCAACATAATATCTATGATCTTGTCTAATGGAAAAACCAAGTTTATTGATTATACCAATATCTTCATTATAAATAAGTGGTATATACCACTCAAAATTTTTATAGGAACGATCTAACGAACTTGCTTTGGCCGTATTTCCATATGTTATGTTCTTCGCATCACCGTATGTTAAAGCAAATGCAATAGTTCCAAAATCACTTAATTTTCTACTTATTTTAAAATACGATGATACAATATCAAGATCAAATTCTGTGAATGGTATATCAAAATATCTCTGATTATAACTAAGCTGCATAGTCAACCATTGTCCTTTTTTAAATGGATGTGTTAATTCTAATAGCTGCTCTCTATCGCTAAAGCTACAAGGCATTAAACTATCATTTGATATATCTCGATCAATATAGTGTCGTATATAATATTTATTTAGGTGTCGTAATGAAAGGGATATTCTTTTATATGAACCCCATCTATATACACCTTTGATATTCCCACTCCAATGCTGGCGGTTCTTATTATTTGAATAATTAGAGAAATTAGTTCTTGAGTAAATTTGAATGTATCGTCCACTTCGCGCTAATTGGAATTGTTTTTGTCCAATGATGAAGAACCTTGAAAAATGAGAGTCAAAAGTATTTGTGCCTCCCATAATGTTTTTATTTGTGGACGCTTGACTTTTTTCTGTTTCAGATAAGCGCAATACATTATCATCATAACCATTGATTAATCCTATTCTAAATGTTATAGGACCACTTAGATAATCTAAAAGATTCTGACCATTTAAAAATGAAATAAGCAGGATTATAATGATTTTCATTTATACTCTTGAAACCTGGTTAGAACGTTTTTATTCTTATCAACAACTTCTACTGTAATCACCTGATTTCCATGAGGGATATCTATTTCACAGGTCCGCCATTTTCCTGGAACTTTATCTTTAATATCTTCAATATAAGAGGTTGAGGATCTTTCCGATGAAAGAATAAATGTACCTAGAACTTTTATTCCACTCTTTACACGCAATCTATAACTATCATTCGAACCCATATATTCATCAAAAATCAGACGGGAAAGAATCCGTAATTTCTTGGGTCCTTTTAAATCCAGTTGTAAAGGTCGATTGTTTTTTAACTCATAATAAGAAACAGGCTTTTCACCAACTATCACTTTATGATTTGATTGAAACACCATGGGTTTCAATTCACTCCTATTCTTGTTTGGTCTTTCAAAATCTTTTTTGAGAAAACGCACCAATACTGGATAATCATTACTTTCTAAGGACTTTAATAATATCCTATGATTACCTTCTGAGATATTGAAAAAATAGTTACCCGAATAAGTATAATAATGATTTGGATGTTGCACTGAACGAATGGACTTTTGAATTTTATATCTATGGTTTATCACTATAGGATCTTCATCATCTATTAATAATAAATATGAAAACTTCTGACTCTTTTTTGTTTTTTTGTTTGATGGGTATCTAGCAATCAATTCTAATCTAGCAGGTCCATAAATTTCATAAACCAATGAATCTTCTGATAGTACCGTATAGGCTCTTCTCTTATCTGAAATTTTGAGTATTTCTTTTTTCTCTCCACCGTGACTAGGCTTTAAAAGCTCAGCATACGCTGTTGAATAAAGAAAAATAAAGAAAAATATTTTAAATAATACTTTCGGGATCATGATTTGTCATTATTTCTTTAATTTGTTGCTTGCTTTTCCATCCAGCAAATACCACAGATAATAATACAATTAATAAACTCAAGATTGTTATCTTTAGATCAAATTTTTCAATAGCATATAAAGGTCCTACCCCTATATCTGGTAATGGTATTGGTGCATATATCATACCTAAATCATCTGTTAATTTTTGAATATTTAGAATATGAATAAGGGGAATATCTTTTTTAGAAAATCTTACAACGGCTCCATTGATTCCATCCCCTCTCGTTATCTGCTCAATATCTTTTCTATATACAATTCCTGGCTGTAATAATCGTAAGTTAAAACTTGTTCCTAGACTAGCAACTCCTCCTCCAATATTTACCACCGCCTTATAATTATTATTACCAAAATATTTCATTCTCTGATCAATATTATTTTCTAATCCCTCACCAGATATCAAAGGTAATTTATTCTTATTAATATTTTCTCGAATTAATTCTCTACCTCTAGGACTTAATAATCTACCCTGATCATTCCTTCCTCCTATAGAAGCTGCAATAGACCTAGTCGATATATAACCGCTATTAAACAAAATTGTTTCCATATCTAACCAGGTCATATTGGGATCATTTGCGCCCCACTGTGAAGCTCCTATTGAAGAAATAATAAAAGGATGAATATTCATAGCATTACAAGCAATCAACATTGCCATATTAGCACCGGGCATAGAGCCAGTTACCATTACCGCAATTGTATCTCCACTATTAAGATTTGCTCGATCTAATAATTCTACCATTGCAGCAGCAAAATTTGGATCCAAAGTAGTTAATTTTGCATCCACATCGCCTTCGTCTGTGGTTATTAAACTAAATTGAGAACCAACAAGACCAGTTTCATTTGGATCATTCTCTTGATCAATAAATACACCTTTTTCCATTCTAAAATCTTTTAGCATATTCATTGATTCTCGCATTTTTATTGCAGCATTTATTTTTGTCTCATATGTATTTGAAACAAATTCTTTTCTAGAAAAATAAGCAAATGCGTATGCAGTAATAGAAATAACTGCAAGTAATACAAGAGTTGTTGTTTTCTGAATTACAGGTTTAAATGGTTTATCAGGTTTCAATTACACCTCCCGATATTACCATAATAGTTAATTTTACTAAAACTGAAGTAATCATAATAGCCGATATTGTTCTTATGATACCTTGTCTATCCATCCAACTAGCTATTAAACCAGGAATAATATTACCAATAACTTCATATGAAAAGGTGTCGATTGGTGAAAAAAAATAGTTTCGGGATAAATATCCTATTATAAAACCAAGCAATAAAGTTAATACTAATCGTCTTTTGCCATATATAAATATAAAATTTCCTAATGCTCTAATTATAATAATGACAATTATCGAAGCAATAAATGTCATTATTATTTGATCTGGATTTTGCAAATGTAAAGCAATGTATCCAGGTACAATTACACCTCCTGCAGTCACTCCAAGTGTCTCAGTAAGTATTAAGCTTAATGCAATTCCTAGACCAACTGTAATCTCAATCATTTGATTTGAGCTCCATAAGTGTATTAATTAAACCTTGACCAAACCCTACTTGATTTCCAATTGCAAATATAAGCGATTCAGAAGGAAGCTCTCTAAACTTATCAATAGATGAGTCTATTGGTTCATCTTCTTGGACTAATTCCGTAATTGTATTGGGCGAAAAACTAATAATTTTATTTACAAGAGCTTCTATTTTTTTCCCTCTAATTATTGCTTTTTGAGGTTTGATTTCCTTATAAATTAGTTCCAATAATTGATGTGTTCTACTTCGACGATCCTGTCGACAGTTTAAATAAATAGTAAAATAGTTTTTTGATGAAAACATACTTTTGATAATATTCCAAATTTGTAAAGTAGAAACTGGATCATTAGCTGCCATAGAATTAATAAAATAGATTTTACCTTTACCGAAATCAATATTATTAACAACTAAAGCACCAGGATCAGGCTGTGAGTTCTGCATACCCTCTAGAGCAGTCTTTTTATTTATGCCTAATTCATTGCACACCTTTAGTGCTACAGCAATATTTTGAGGATGCTCAATGTACGGAAACCCTTCTAAATGAGTACTTTTAACTGTGTTTTCATCTGCAATAATATATTCAGTGTCTCTAACCTCAGAAATATGGGAAACTGCACTAACTATATTTTTTTCTCCAAACACTACCTTACCATTGTATGGAATAGTATTTCCTAATGATTTCTTAACATCATCTATAGTTGGTCCCATTTCTTCAAGATGATCAGGTCTCGCATTTGTGATAACCCCAATATGTGATTGTATCATTTGGTGTTCTGATATCCATTGATATTCTGGCTGAACTGCCATGCATTCCATTACAACAGCATCAGGTTTTTCCTTAGAAAATAATTGCATTAGTTTGATTTGCTCCCCTATTGATGCAGATCGCAATCTATGAATAACTCTGTCTCTACCTTTGGAATCAATAATTCTTGGTGCAGTACCTGTTGTTTTAGCAAAGGTTCGAATACCGCCTGCACGCAATCCAGCAGCAATTAGACGAGTTACACTTGATTTACCTCGAGTCCCATTCACATGCACTCTTAATGGGATACTAGAAATTGCACGCTGATGATTCACTCTTTCTAAATATCCTATTAGAATTAAAATTAAAACAATAGTTCCAAGAAAAAAAGGGGGCGATATGATCATGAGAATTTCCTAATAACCCATTATTTCCCGAACAATACTTATCATGTCCAGAAAATTTATGATTTCGTCAGCATTCACGTCTGCAAGATAAGGATTTAATCCTCCTGTATCACTTGATTGGACAAAATCAACGAGGGTAAGTACATCTGTAATATTTAATAATCCATCCTGATTTATATCTCCACGCTGGAGAATATTTGCTCCTCTCGTAGTAAATAGTATTGCAGTAGAATCTTGAAGAGGCATGGCTGAGATAGGATAAGTATTATTAAAAGTATATTCAAGCCCAATTGTCTCACTTTGATCTTCCAGACCTATGGTACAGTAGTTTCCATGTACTTGACCCCAACCATAATTACCGGTTGAAGTATTATTAAAATCTGCATATTGCATCACTATCTCTCCATCACCTGTGGGCGTGAAATAATGTTGAGAATCCTTAAGAATCAACTGGAAATTTTCCAGACTATTATTATCATATGTTCTAAGATGCGACCACTGAATGACAAACTGATGGTTCAATTCATCATACCATTTATAAACACGTCCCCCACTAGTTGTTGTATTTAGGTCATCCCAAAATACAGCTATCATCGGCGATGGCCCACCTGGACCAGGTATAGGATAATTCCTAAATGATTTCATATCTGTAGAACCCATAGATACCCACCCATTACTGGAAACACTAATTTGGTCATAATCTATACCATAAAATTTAAATGTAAATGGTAGGTTCACTGTAGTTACATCATCTTGATTATCTCCATAATCACTCAATGATAACTGAGTACCAGGTCCATCATACAATGGGTCAATTTCTATCCAATTAAAATAGGGTGCATTTGAATATAGTATATCTCCACTATCATATGCATAATATCCATATGAATCTGGGCCAAGTGGGTCATCTACCTCTTTAACACCAATCCGTAATGGAATATTTGTACTCTGTACTGCACCATCAGAAGATTCCAGATCTATAAATAATTCAATTACAGTTCCTGGAATTACATCTTCTGCAGCAATAACTTCAAATTTATCATTAGTATTAATTGAAAAATTATTTTGTACAATTAATGGCCAAAATCCTTGGTCATCTATAATTTCTAAACCAGCATAATTTGAATATAAACGACCATTTACATTGTTTGCCATCATTGAGCCAATATTTGAAATCTCTATTGAAATTTCAGCAGTTTCACCAGGATCAAGATGATCATTACCAAAAACTGGATCATCATGTACATATACTTTATCTGCAAGTAATCTAGTTCCTGAAATAGAAAGTTGAATTTGACTTAACCAAGAGGAACCATTTATATCTTTAATTAATAATCGTAGTGGGAAATCTTCATTTTCCAATATTCCTGATTCTACTTCAAAGACAAATGACTGTCCTTCATTTCCCGTCATTCCACTTATCAAAGTTCCAATATATATGCTATCAATACTATAATTGATGAATCCATCACCACCAATTAGCTTACAATAGACACCTTCAGCATCATCTATACCATAATTATATATAGGAATAGTTAACTCAATAGTCTCTCCACCATCGATCATGCCATTGGAATTTCCTGCGGATAAATCATTCATGTCATCATCAATGGTATATCCACCTTCAATAGAATTTACATTTACACTTTGTTCGTTGATCTGAAATTGCCCTTGATACGGAACAAAGTTTCTTTTTATAACTGTCAGATTAACGCCACCTAATAAAGTAGAGCCTACCGGTAACGTAACATGACCATTATTATCAGTATAACCAGATTCAAATATAATATCATTTCCTTTTAAGATCGTAACGTAGGCATCTTCTACTGGTTCATTAAAATAATCCATCACTTCCACATCGTAATAATTAGTCCCTGATGAAATCACGTTTTCATGAGATACTGTAAAAGATTGTGGGGTATCTGTCCACATCTGCAAAGCAGGGTCACCTATAAGGTTATTCCAATGAGTAAAAATAGTTACCCAATCATTTGGATTATCTGGATAATTAAGATACAAATTTAATTTACCTCTTGCTAAAGCAGCTCCTGCAGTTTCCATTTTATCAACGAAAACACCATAATAAAAACCCATATCAACAGCATTATTAAACATCGTATGTGTGCCAATTGTTGCAGTACCAATGGAAGCCACTGCACCCTTAGGCTGAGTTGGGGTTCCTGCTCTAACAAAAGTTTCTGATAAAGCGGTACCAGAAGAAAAAGAACCAGTCCCGCAAGTAATAACAGTAGCAATTGGTAATTTAAATCCATTTGAAAGACTATTTATATTACCAGAATTAAAACCACTGACTCCATAATATCCGCGATAATTGAAAAAAGTTAAGCCTGCATTTAAATCCGCAACCATCTGCGAGGGAAATGGTGAATTATAAATTGTTCGCACATCATCGTACCCATGGTATTCCATTAACTCTTTAATATTTTCACTCGTTATAACACAAGACACTCCTGATGTTGACGCATCCCCTACGAGCGATGCACTATGAAACCAATTTTGACTTAAATATGGATTACTTTCATATTGAACAGTTTTATTTATGATTGTAGCAAGTTCTGTTGTTGAACTAAACGATAATCTACCAATAATAACCTCAGGTAATATATCATTACCAACTAATTGAGAATACGGGTGATCTCCTTCTCCATTATAGCTACTTAAACTCTCAAAATATGTTGGTATTGAATAGCTTCCATTAGCATCTCCCACTAAGGCAATATATTCTGGAGGATTGTCCCAAGTACTATATGCATTACTAATATAGTTTTTAATGGAACTAGTACTATTTCCAGTTGTACTTGTTGAAACATGATTGACTACATATCCAGTTCGATGTCGCCAATCGAATAAAATTTCAAGATTCGCCATCAAATTTGATGAATTACTTGGTAAAATATATAGTATTGATGGTTTCTGATAATCATCATCATTTGTTGATCGGCTATAATTCACAACTAAAGCTTCGTATAACGGCTCAAAAACTCGAGAGATTCTATCTGGGGTTTGAACGGGTTCAATTTCATCAACCTCTATTAATTCAATATCTGCTGATGTTATAATCTCTAGTCTACGAGATAATGGATAATATTTAAATGGAGTAATAGAAGCTTTAACTACTGGTATATCTCTAAAAACAAATGTATTGGATACTTCTCCTTGATTTTCAGGATATTTCATATCTGAAGTATATAATTCTATATTTCTTTTGAATAAGGCGTTCGTCTCATCCGATGGTCTATCCCAAGTTTGATGTGGCAATATATCTATATTATTAATCCACTCTGAAGAAACAACATTTACATTAATAGCATAAGACTTATTCGGAGCTACCTGATAAAATGTTGTTATAGTTGGAAGGGTTGGATCACCTTCCTCTGATTTTAATCCACCAAATGGAATGACTGGCTCTTTAAATATTTGCCCATCAATAGTTACATCTTTTATTTCATAACTATCTAAAGAAAAATGTATTCTATCATCATCCAAAATAGAAAATCCACTTGGAGACTTTCTTATTTCATCTTGACTAAATAATAAAGATGAAGTTGTTAGTAGTGATAATATTATTTTATTAATAGTTCCCATTTTTCTCTTATAATCTCTTTATACCATTATTAAACGATCAATTAATGTAGTGGAATAATTGCTAAGAATAAAAATACTAATTGCACTAAATGCAAGATAAGGAGCAAATGGTAATGGTCTATTTCTATCCATACCTTGGAACATAGAAATTAATATCCATACTATTAACCCTAATAGTGAAGCAAAAAACAGAGTTAAGATCATCAATATTGGTCCTAGCCATGCACCAAGAATAAATCCTAACTGCAGATCTCCAAATCCCATACCTTGTCGCCTTGTAAAGATCCAAGTTAATCCCATCATTGCTCCAGGAAAAAAGACTCCAGCTACAATACCTAACAAAGCCTGATGTAAGGACAATACTCCAAAAATTATAGAAAAACTTATTATTATCACCCCAACTATTATTAAATCTAATGGAATCATATAAATTCTATAGTCTATCCAAGCAATAGCTATAAGTATAGAAAATAGCAGCGAAACAGTTATGGCCTCAGGAAATAATAAATTTTTAAAGGCCCAACCCCATAATAGGCCATTTATTAATTCAACAGTTGGATATTGTATTGAAATACGCTGCTTACAATTCGCACATCTACCCAGCTGAATAATAAATGAGATAATAGGCACATTTCTATAAAATGGAATAGGCTTCTTACAATTAGGACAGTGCGATCTTGGTTTAATTACCGATTCATCTCTTGGAAGACGATAAATAACCACATTAAAGAAACTGCCAATAAAAGCCCCTATTATAAAAAAAATAACAAAATCCATTATAGACCTGACTGTAAAGCTGCACCTAAGTAAAATACAGGTAAATATGTTATTACAACCATTACAGCAATAATAATTCCAACCAAAAGAATTAAAATTGGCTCAATTAAAGTTGTCATCCGCTCAACTAATGCATTGACTTGCTTATAATAATAATCGGCAGTTCTATCTAAAAGAGAGTCTAGCTCACCTGTTTCTTCACCCGTTGCAGTCAACTGTAATAATATTGGAGGGAAAATCTCAGTCCTCCGCAAAGCAGATGTAATATTAAAGCCATCTCTAATATATTCCGTTGCATCTCCAATAGCAACCTCGTATACACGATTGCTTACTATTCTTCCTATCAGATTCATTGATTCAATGACAGGAACACCAGCATTCAATAAAATACCAGCAGTTTTAGCAAATTTATTTAGTATTGATTGATTCAGTAATGATCCAAAAACAGGCACCTTTAACTTAATTGAATCAAGAACATATCCACCTCTTTGTGTCTTTGAAATAAGCCAAAGTCCAGCTATAAATCCAAATAATGAAAAAATCACCGTATTGAAATTAATACTTATCCACTCACTTAGTGATACAAGTTGCCTTGTTGCTGCAGGCAAATTTGCACCTAATTGCACGTACACATCAGAAAACATTGGAATAATCCACATAAACATTGCACTCATCATTGCAAAAAGGAATAAGACCATAAATATTGGATAAGTCATAGCTGATCTTACTTTTCTTCTTACATCATCTAAGTTCTCCAGGTATGTTGCTAATTCATCCAAAATTTCGTCCAAATTCCCACTAACCTCTCCAGCTTTAGTTAAAGATACAAATAAAGTTGAAAATACTCCTGGATGTCTTTGCAATGCCTCAGATAAAGACAATCCTTTTCGAATATTTTCTCCTACATTTGTTAAAACTTTCTTTAGTTTAGGATGACGTTCTTCACTAGCAAGTCCTTGAATAGCGCGCTCGAGAGTCAAACCCGCAGAATACATTGTAGCCAATTGTCTAGTGAAAAAAACTAAATTACTTAAAGGTATTCTATTTTTGAAACGCTCGATTGATAAGTTTATTTCATCAATAAATGGACCAATGAAATCCCACGTAGTATCTATCTCTTCTAATTTGACTATAATTTGATTATCAGCCGATAGTTTTTGCATGGCAATATCTAGATTATCAGCTTTTATCTGCCCTTCACTTCTTCCGCCGGAATCATCTTTAATTAAATAGGTATATGCAGGCATTAATAATCCTCAACTGTTGAACGCAATACTTCAGCTATGGTTGTCGATCCTTTTAACACTTTATCAATGCCACTCTCTCGAAGAGTAATCATACCTTCATCTAAAGCTTTTTGTCGAATTTCATCCTCATTTGAATTATCAAAAACCATTCCCCTAATATCACGTGACATTGGAATAAGTTCGAATATACCTGTTCTACCATGATATCCTGTATTACGGCACTGGCTACATCCTTTTCCTTGAAAAAGCTTTTTGCCCTTCACTTTAGATTCTTCAAGATTAATTCTACTTAATTCCTCATTGGTGGGTGTGTACTCTTCTTTGCAATTATCGCAAATAGTCCTTACTAATCTCTGAGCCATTACTAGGTTTAGACATGATCCAACTAGAAATGGTTTTATACCTATGTCTAATAATCTTGTTATAGTTGATGCAGCATCATTGGCATGAACCGTAGAAAAAACAAGATGTCCCGTTAATGAAAACTTTACTGCGATATCTGCAGTTTCTTCGTCTCTAATCTCACCAATTAATAAAATATCTGGGTCTTGTCTTAATATTGATCTGAGCGAAGAACCAAATGATAAGCCTATTTTATCATGAACCTGAACTTGATTAATTCCCTCAAGCTGGTATTCAACAGGATCTTCTACCGTAGTAATATTTGTAGATTCATTTTTTATTTCTTTTAACGAAGCATATAAGGAAGTTGATTTTCCAGAACCCGTTGGACCTGACACTACAACCATACCATAAGGTTGAGAGATAACTCTTCGAAAAATAGAATGCATTTTTTCTTCAAATCCTAGGCTTTTTAGATTAAAACCAAATCCTGATTTATCAAGTAGCCTGAGAACAGTTTTTTCACCATGAACAGTTGGAAGTATTGAAACACGAACATCAATTTCTTTATTGGAAGCCTTTATAGTGAACCTACCATCCTGCGGAAGCCTTCTTTCAGCAATATTTAGATTTGATAAAATCTTAATTCTGGTTACCAAGCCACTCAACGATGAAGTAGGTGGCGTCATAATTGTCTGCAAGACACCATCAATTCTGATACGAACTATCACTACATTTTGCTGAGGCTCTAGATGAATATCCGTTGCTCTTTCCTTAATAGCTTCCTGTAAAATTAAATTTACGAGTTTAACAATTGGAGCATCTTCACTAGAAACCTTATCTGGTGAAAGATCTACTTCTTCTTGATTATCATCATCTCCTGATATAACCTTTATACTTTCAACCGCTTCTTCTACTTCCCCTGCTTGACGTATTTTTCCATAAATCTGATCTAATGCACGATTTAATGCGGATGGGCCAGCTACAAGTACTTCTGGATTTAAATTTGTTAAGCGTTTTAGAGAATCAATAGCCACTAGGTCTTCAGGATCTTCCATTGCAACTACTATAGTACTTGACGATTTACGTAAAGCAAGCATCATATTTTGTCTTGCGAAATCTTCTGGTATAGACTCTACCACATCTGGTTCTGCAGAAAATAAATCTTCATCAGTAGCTAAATCATAACCTAATTGCATTGAATACACTTTTATAAGGTCATCCTCAGAGATTATTCCTTGATCTAGCAGAACTACTCCTAATTTATCCTTACGAACCTTTTGTTCTGCAAGCGCGGAGTTCAACTGGCTTTCACTTATTTTACCTTCGTGGACTAAAATATCCCCGATCTTTTGAAATTGTGGATTGAATTCTTGCGTCATGTTTTATGGTCCTTGATAGGTTCGAACAAATAATACTTCTAATGGATCACTTGTAACTTGTTGTGGAATCAATAAAAATGCAGTGATGCTTGATGTGAAGTCTTCATAAACTTGTGGATCTGAATTTGGTATTGGTGCACATATTCCTTGTGCATATTCTATAACAAAAGTTACTTGACCATCAGTATTTGTTACTCCTTGATTTGCCACTACAGGCGCTACAGGCCAATAAATATTCTGGGCTCCTGTTGCAGTAATCATTATAGGCGCTTCAGCAACAGCATTACCATAAAAATCTATCAAAGTACCTGTTACCTCTAGCTGAGCAGTTGCCCCCATTGTAGAAAAATCCCAATATTGTGTTGGCGAACCAAGCGTAAGTTGCCCAGGAACAAAAAACATGATTGCCTCACCTTCGTCTTCATTTATTCGTTGCGTTATCGTATCGCCATTTGTTCCAAAGGTAAGTGCTGAAATTTGGCCTAAGCTACCTATTGCATCTGTGGAGTAAGTTATCGTTGTATATGCTACTCCAGGGAAATTATCTCCATTTAAATTTTCATTACCAGTAAAGCTAACGCCTTCTACAAAAGCATCAATTAACGTATCGGGAAACTGTGGTTCCATGGACCAGTATACATAGGTACTATCTGAAACAGGATTATACCAACGATCATAAACAATTGCGGCCGCTTCTGTCTGATAAAATCCTCCACCGATTGGTTGACTTTCCTGTGGGTTATAATCTGGCTCAATAAAATACGGAGGACCAGTTGCAATAATCACAGGGGTAGACGTTGCACTAATAACTTCACCAGAATCAGTAACAACTGATGCTGTAACCCGTACCGGACCTGGACCAGTACCACTATTAATGGACACGCATGCTTCACCATTTGCTGTAAATGCTGAATCAACAACACCTGCATTACTAAGATTAGCGCCTGATGGAATATTTGGCCCAAGAGTAAAAGTAACATTTACGGGTTCATTCACAAGAACACCATTTTCGTCATATACTCTAGCGCAAATCTGGGTGGCCTCTAACCCACCTCCACTAACTACCATAATTTCGCCTGGATAAGAAGAGGGGATTTCTACATATGCTGGCGTACCTGAATATGAGGTATCTAATATAGTAATTTGCACAGAATCTATAAGCGTACCAAATACAGGGTGCAAGTAGCGCGCAACGATAGTAGAAACACCAGCTTCATTTGGATCACCCGTATCTTTGAAATTAACCAATGCAATACCTAATGAATCTGTATACTTACTTAATTCACTAAGACTGCCATTCGTACTCTCAAAATATACTTCAAGATCTTGTATTGCTTGACCATATTGTCTCGAAGAGATTTTTGTAGATAACTCCGCACTTGTTGCACCATCATCTACTTTTATAGAACTTGTATTTGAACTTAAATTAAATTGATATGGCCATAATTGAACTGCAGTTGTATCAAAGACATTGAATCGTATCGTAGTTGAAAAATCTTGACTGCTAACGACATGTTTTGCTTCTATAGTAACTCCCTCATATGTTGGTGTAGCCGCATTATCATAAGCAGATTGATCTTCATCTGAAAATTTAACGGTGGCAAGTCCATCTGCGTTTGTATAAGAGGAACTTAAATTAAATTTCCCAAAATTTTCTCCACCGACAGTTGCTGTAAACTCAATTAATTTATTAGATAACACATTGCCTGTTGAGTCTTTTAAGATGACATCAATTCTAGTTTTTACAAAATCACCAATAATATCTTCGCCTACAATGACATCATTTCCTCCAATATCTGTTGCAAATGGTTGGGCTGCAATTTCTAAGGTATAATTGGAACTCGAAGTAGAACCTGTATCTGATTTCGTTGGAGTTCGATCATCGCACCCAAGTAAAAGCAATGTTAAACTAATTGTTAATAATAACTTTTTCTTAAATAAGAGATTAATTATCATTGTTCTCTCCTTCCATTTCTTCTTGAGTTTCTTCTTCAGCTTCTTCTTTGTTATCATCGATGATAGTCTTTTCTAAATCATACATTGCTTTTGTTTTTGTTATACCTGCGACTTCATTTTTAACCACTGAAGGTGTGATTTGGATAATCAAATCCATTTTCTTTTCTAAAATATCTTTACTTGTAAATAATTTCTCACCCAAAACTGGAATTTTATGCAATAGTGGAAATTTATATTCTGTATTTTTTCTATCTCTACTGATTAATCCACCTATTACAATTGTTTCACTATCCTTAACTCTAATAACTGTTGAAGATGATCTTCTTTTTACTCTTGGAATATTTTTATCCGGACCGATAAACTCAAAGATTGAAGAAACCTCAGGTTCTACTTTAACTGTAATATCTCCGTCCATATTAACAGAGGGCTGTACACGCATTTTTATCCCGACCTCCTCTTTCTGGACTTGTACTTGGCCACCAACTCCACCTGAACTCAATATGTATGGAACTACATCAACCATTTCAATATAGGCATCTCTTCCATTCAAAGTTACTAGCTTAGAATCAGCTAATATTTCAGCTTGATTATCTTTCAAAAGCAAATCAACCGTAAAATCAAATGCTGTCATCTGCCTACTAAATTTATTTGGAATTATATTACTTCCGCTTAAACGATTAAAAATCATTTCAGTTGGGTTTTCCTCAAAAGGGAGACCCGCATAAGTTTCCACTACACCATCTCCTGCTTCATTTGCATTTTGCGTAAGACCTGGAACAGAACTACCAGCACCTACTAATCCGGACGGAGCATTACCATTTTCTGCAAAAATATTTGTATAGTGCGCCAGCTTAGACCAATCAATACCTAATTTTTCCTCAGCATCTACAGCAACTTCTATTAATCGTACTTCTAAAAGTATCTGTAAAGCAGGGACATCTATTTCTTTAATCGCATCTTCTATTTCAGCAATTCTTTTTGGAGAAGCATTGATTAATAGTTTATTTCCTGAGACATCAACTTGAATCTTATCCGTTAAATCCTGTAATAGATCTTTTAATTCCGCAGCATCCGCATATTTTAATTCAACAACATGCGATGTTATTCCAACCTCTTCTGCAAGCTTCTTTGGCTCAGCAATTAGAAAAGAATTCCCTACAATCTCATAACTTAATCCTACAGCTCGAACGACTAAGTTTATAGCTTGCTGAATTGGGACATCATCCAAATGAATTGTCAATTGCTCTTGTCGGTTAACATTTGGATCAGTTACAATATTGTATCCACTTTCCCTAGCCAAGATTGATAGGATGCTTGGTAAGTAAGCATCTTCAGCATGAATAGTGACAAGTTTTTCATCATTTATATTACCTACATTTAGATTATCAGACCCTTGTGATATAGCTATCTGGTTCAAAATAAATATAGAAAAAATGAAAACTATTATATTTCTCATCTTTAATTCTCTCTCCTTCTTCCATTATCGTTAGCAGACATATCGTCTTCGATTTCTAGCCCAGCTACGGGATAATGAAATTCTTTATCTTCCTTTGCGATAACAATTTCTGTGGGATCAATTAAAACAACCTTTCCCCCTGCAATTGAATCTCCAATTACAACTGTATAATTTTTATCCTTATAGTTAATTCCAGCATACTTTTGGATGCCATCAATAATATGAGTTACTCTAAGTTTTCCTCGATTACGATAACGAAGAGAACGACCCTTAGAATCCGTAAGATAAAGGACGTTCGTTAAACGCATCGGCTCTTCCTCCAGAATAAATTGATAATTATCACGATCCTTAATACGAATTTCAAGATATTCGATGACGCCTTCTAATTCTTTATCAGTTCCAAATTGGATATTCTTTGCACGTTCTTTGGCCTTAGACCACTCTTTGTTTGCAGGTAAAAGCTTAATTCCTGCTGCAATAATTGAAACCAAGGAAAACAAAATTAATAAAACCCAAATTGTATTTTGTCTGGAATTCATACAGAAACCTTTATACTGGATTTGACCATCGTTAATGTTGATAAATGTATTTCTATTATTTGTTCACGTAGATCCATTTCACTTGCATTACTTTTAATCCTTTCAATACCATTTTTTACATTGAACTCATCAACCGTAACTAATCTAGGAGACTTTTCCAAATCAGACATAAATTTCCCTAATTGTTCATAGGTACACTGCATAATAACTTCATATGGTGCCGCAATGTATTTTGACTTTTCCACTCTTGGCTTAGGTTTGATATTTAACAGTGTTATACCATGAAGATTTACCATCTCCATCAAATTTTTCATAAAAGGTAAACTAGCATCATCCGCTAATGAATCTTGTTTTGAAAGAGCAAGGTTTTCTTCAAATAGTGTATACACCTCTTCTACTCTACTTGCTAATATCTGAGCACTAATTAATTGCTCATTTAATTCAATCAACTCATCCTCTAAATCAAGAAGATATGTAGGCTTATCACTAATCATCCATGTATTATTCACCCAAAACCCTACACTAAATAACATAGTTAATAAAGCAAGAATTGCATTTCGTTTAGCCATCATGATTATTTCTTCCTTTTTCTTTTAGCGCTAGGTTTTAAAGATGCTTCTACTTCAAAATGAACTATTTCTTGACCACGCACCTTTTTCAATGAACCCTGGCGAAATTTTATCTTTGGAAATTTTTTTGAGAAATCAGAATTACGTTTCATCCTTTTGATATAATCATGAACTACTTCGTATTCCTCTTCGTCCTTATAAACAACAGAAATTCCTTCAATATATAGCTTTTTGTTCCTTTTATTAAATTTCAAACCAGTCAAGGCCATGTCATCTGGAGTCATTTTACCAAGCAATTCAAAATTCTTTGCCCATAACGTTCTACCTGATTCCAAATCAGCAAATGACATTATATCTTGTTTAGATAAATTCTTTCCCTTTGCCTGTAGATCAAATATTTGTTTTTTTACATTAGAAATCTCATTTTTTTTCTGCTCTATTAAATCATTGTAACCTGAACCAATCAAAAAGATTATACTATTTGCAGTGAACAAAAAGAGTATAATAACTGAAAATATGGCCCAACGCCCTCGTTCTTTCCAACGTTGAGTTCTAACTTCTTTACTGTCAGTTTTATTTAAATTAATTTTTATAAAGCTGTTCATTCTTCTAATAATCCTCTTACTGCTAACCCTGTAGAAACAGCATATTGCTCTGGGTTAGAAATATCAATATTTTCAAATCCAGCCAACGATTGGAACGGATTAAATAATTCCGTATTGAGACTAAGCTTTTGCTCTATCATTTCTTTTAACCCTTGAGTACTTGCTCCTCCACCACTTATCATTATTTTTGTAAAAAAACTTTGATTCGTAGTTTTTGCATAATACCGAAGAGATCTTCTAACATCTTCAACAAGGTTATCAAAAACATTTTTTTCTGCAACAGAAATATTATCTAAATCACTATCAATATTATTTTGAAAACTATTTATACCATCTTTCATCATTTTATCTTCAGCCGAAACATAATCTATATCTAATTTCTCTGCGAGAGATGAAACAAAATGATACCCACCAATAGGAATATCTCTTGTAAAAAACTGATCTTTTCTGCCCCATACAACTAAAGATGAAGAAACAGAACCAATATCAAGCAAAACCACAGCCCCTTCTTCTGGAAATTCACTTAAATTTGCAAATGCATTAGAAAGAGCTATTGGGTCTGCATCAATAATGCCTGGAGAGAATCCAATCTCTTTAAGTAATTCAAGATGAGAGTTTGATACTTTTTTTGTACAGGCAACTAATCCAATATCTATTTTATCTACTTCCTTGGGATTTGGTCCAAAAACCTGAAAATCAATAACCGCATCTGACCCATCCATTGGAATATGTTTCCTTGCTTCAAATGTCATAGATGAAAAAAGTTCATCTTCCGGCATATCCATTGTTGTAATCTGTTTCACGCTTACGCTTGTTCCATTCAAGCTACTAACCAAACTTTTGACTCTCTTTGGATTTATGCTCATTTCACGCATTAACTCACGAATTGCCATTACCCACATGGGCTTTGTTATAGATTCTGGGTCGTAAGTTTTATTTTGATCTGGAATAAGCCTAATCCCTGTATTAACGATTTTAGTTCCACCACGATTTTTTTCTAAAAGAACCGCTTTAACAAATTGTCTTCCAATATCTAATCCAAGATTCATTTTGATTCCTTATAAGCTATGTGATCTAATTCTCCATATGATTTTATAATTAAAATTGCCCCACCTGATGAACTACTACTTGTAGGATACATTGGAGGTGGACCAAAATCGCTAAAATTATAATCGTAATGATAGTCTTTATCGTAACCAATTCCTGGAGAAACAGGATACGGACCAGGAGCATTTCTTTTCATATAGCCCCTTTTATTTTGAGTCACTGATCCCCAAAGTATCATTTGTCCTCTAATATCGCTATTCCCAGTTACCTGTGGAAATGCAGAGGTAGGGTTTCGAAATGGACCTCTACCATCTGCTTTTGAATTTACTGGACTAGAGAATTCTGGTCCATTTAGAGAATTATTGTTAATTGAGTTTTGCCAATAATGCGCCACAAAAGAATCATTCATGGCTAAAAGAGCTCCATTAATAATTATATCGGATCCATTTGACTGGTTTTTTGCACCATTTTCTGCAGTATTAGCAATAATAATATTTGCACCAGATATAAGCCCTAACCTATTTCTTGTACCATAAACAATTTCTCCAGTTAAAGTATTAGAATCATCATATAAAATATCATCCATCAACCAAATATTTCCCCAGACTCTATCAACAATAGAAATATCATCATGCCTTCTATATTCAGTATAATTATCTGTTACAATGCTATATTTTCCATCGACTGTACCTCGAACTCTAACCTGACCTCCTTTAATGTATATAACGGCAAAATCAGTGAAAAAAGTCGTAGGAGGAAGAATATCTGGCGTATTATTTATAGGTTCAAAATCAAAGTGATGAAAGCCACTCGATTGACAAACGCTTGATCCATCGTTTGGATGATTATGATAATTTGCAAAATTATTAAATGGAACAGTATTATCTAGACCTCCTTGAAAAGCTAACGTGACTTCTTCTCCAGATCTAAAAGGATTTTCAAAAAATTGACCTAAATTTTGAACGCCAAAAACAAATACTCCATTAATCTGATCTGTTGAGTTCATTACCCCTATCCAACCTTTATTTGAATCAGGATCAGCAGATCGCACTAAAACAGTATCTCCAATATCATACATTTCTAATGTATTGATGGCATCATTACCTTCTATATCCTCTGAATCAATAAATAACGTATCCATCAAATATATTTGTAAAGTGGAATCAAAGGGACCATCAAAAGCAATACTTTCATTACTTAATTCTTCAAAATTAAAATCAATATCCCATTGGAAGTTTGTTGGTGGGGGTCCAGACTCTCCAACAGGAGGAATTAGATAAGTCCACTGCGAAGCAATAAAACCACCATTAATAAATTCAATCTCAGTCATAATTAAAGTATCTTTACCAGTACTACGCCATAACATATCATCTGCTGTAAAAACATAATTAGCATTTTCTTTCGCTCGTTGTGTCGCATCATATGGTGGATAAACTCTTACTTCAGCTGAATCATCTACAGAGGCCCAGTTTTGGTCATTACAGTTATTTAAATTTATTCCTTGGGATGCTGAAACGCTAGCCTGAGTAAAATCTGGACATCCAAATTGACTCATAGTCATCTGACCGTTTGTATGGACCACTCCCTCAAGAATATCGCTCCCACCAAATGAAACATAGCTACCTAGCTGAGGACCTCCTCCTGGCTCTTCTGAGTTCGTAAAATACATAAATTTTGAAAAATCTTCTGCAACAAGGTTCATCTCAGCCATACGTTCTATTCGAACTGGCTTGCCAAGAGTATTGCGAAATTCACTAACCCCTGATCCTCTAGCATAAAAAATGGTTCTACCATCTTCTTGATTAACAAATGTTGAACAAATTATATTACGATAAAAGCCCATTCCTTCTAATAGCACTCCATCTGCAGCAAGAACAACCGACTGATCAACCAACTTTGGTAGAACTGGTAAAGCCTCTGTATTTAAGCCTGTCTCAGCCATAAGTAATGCTTTTGCCTCTTCAAAACGGTACTTTTGAGTTACAGATGCTGACATTGCATATTTCAAATAACCGGCAGTAATTAGCATACTTACCATAGTAAAAATTACCGCTGTTGGTGTAGCCATCCCTCTAGAGGACCTCATCATAAGCTACCTGCCTGATTACCTACAAGAGATCTAGGACTTATATAACGATTAGGCATAAAAGCTATTCGTTCAAATTGCACTAATTCTTTTATTGACCCTACCGATGATACAAAGGACTCAACCTCAATATCTAAATTTATTTCCCAAGTTGAATTAGCATATCTTGCCAAATTGGGCCTTATAAATTCAACTTCTTCAGCATAAAATTCTTTTAATGTAATATTTCTTTGATTATTATTTCTGAATCTTCCTTTTGTTGGAAAACGTAAATTCCCATCCAATGGATTTTGATAATTGAACAATATACCTTCCGATGCATTTGCTGTAATTACGGTCGAAGTTTCATTCCCAAAAGTATCATATTTTTTTAAAGATATTCTTGAATAGCCATTAATCTGTTCTTTATTGATTATTCTAGCTAAACTGATTTCTTTCATTATTTCACGCATGACAGTATTTCCATAATTATGAACTTCAAGCAAGACACTATCATCTTGATAATGATATGTAACTGTTCGCAAACTGAGGCCCAAACCAATCATTATTATCCCCAAGATAACTATTGTAGAAACCAACTCAATTAATGTTAATCCAGAAGACCACCTTGTAACATTTTCTATTTTTTTCATAGTGGAAATTCCATCATAACCATTTCAACTTCCTCTCTTTTGACAACATTTCGAGAGGGCGTGGAAAAGTCTTCCCACTCTATCCATGATTTCAATAAATAACGATCAACATTGCTTGTAGAATCAGTTATTAATCTTGTCACTGGATCATAAAATATCTTCGCAGCAAGTTTTGTTTGGCTATGTTGATTACCAAAAAGATATATTGTTTCACCCTGCAAATTACCCGATCTTTCTGTTATTGATAATTTTCCATCTGCTATTCTCCCTTTCATACTTTCAACAAAACTCAATAATTCTTGTGTAGCTCGTTCTTTTACAGCAATCGCCCGCAATTCACCACGAGCATGTGTTGCACCAACCACCATTCCATACGCAGCAATACTTACAATAAGAACCCCAATCATTACTTCAATAAATGAAAAACCAGATTGATATTTCTTTTTATAATTTTTAGAGGACATTGCTTCCAAATAATTTTGGATTTTCTGCAATATGGGCCGCCGCGCTTCGTTGAATCTTTCCTTGAGAGACTAAACGCTGTAAATCTTGATCCAAGGTTTGCATCCCTTCTACACCACCTGCTTGCATCACTGATGGTATTTGATAAATACGATCCTCGCGGATCAAGTTTCTAATCGCTGTAGTTGCAATCATAATCTCAAGAGCAGGTATTCTAGTTTTCTTATCTTTAGTTTGAAGTAGTTTTTGTGCAATGACCGCCTCCAAACTTTCTGACATCATTGAACGTATTTGTCCCTTTTGACTTGAAGGAAAAATATCAATAATCCTATCAACAGCTTTGACAGCACTTGAAGTATGTAAGGTTGATAGTACTAAATGACCTGTTTCAGCAGCCGTAAGCGCTAATGAGATTGTTTCTAAATCTCTCATTTCGCCAACAAGGATCACATCTGGATCTTCGCGAAGTGCTGAGCGGAGGGCATTTGCAAAACTGTGTGTTGAGGCGCCTAATTCACGTTGATTAATCATACATTGATTGGATGAATGAAAATATTCAACTGGATCCTCAACAGTTATAATATGACATTCTCTATTTTGATTAATATGGTCAACCATTGCAGCAAGGGTTGTACTCTTACCAGAACCTGTAGGGCCTGTTAACAACACTAAACCTCTATCAAGCATTGATAAATTTTCTAAAACTGGTGGTAAAGAAAGTTCATCAAAACCCTTAGGTATTTCAGGAATTGCCCGAAAAACTGCTGCAAGCCCTCGAATCTGATGAAAAAAGTTTACTCTAAATCTTCCCTTTCCTTCTAAACGACTACTAAAATCAATTTCTTTGTTTTCATGAAAGCTTTCTATCTGATCTTCATTCATTACTTGAGGCATAATTGATTTCATATCATCATTTGTTGAAGATGACATATTTAATGGCTTCATAACGCCATTTATTCTGACCATTGGTATAGATCCTGAACTTAAATGCAAATCCGAAGCACCTGATTCAAGTGAATATGATAGTAGTTTATTTATATCCATTAACTTTCTCTTTCAGCAGTCCCATAGCCTCTATATGATCCGGCCTCTCTATCAAATTCAACCACGCGTCCTTCACCACCATTCATATCGCCTGTACTTGTTGCAATAATTCTACCACCCTGGTCTGATAATTGGAGCTCAAAAATCCATTTACGTTTTGTTGACCTATCAACTTCAAGTTGGCCTGAATTCTCAAGCTCTTCTACATCAGTGGGCCACTCCCCGTAAGTCTGATAATACATTTTTGCTGCATTATCAATATTTCCAATAACACTTTTAGCTTCAGATGCCCTTGCACTCTCAACATATCGTACGTATGTAGGAACAGCAATTGCAGCTAGAATAGCAACTATAACTACTACAACCATGATTTCAATCATTGTAAAACCAGATGATTCTCTTTTTATCTTGTTTCGATTCATGAATAATCTCTCCATTAATTATTTATATAGTGAAATTGATCTTTACCAAATCTTCCTCTGTAAAACCAATGTGATACGATGGAAAACTAGTCTTTTAATTAAATTATTACCCAAAGCATTTATGCTTTATATAAAAAAAACGTTTTATTGAGGGATATTACTTACAAAAAAAATGAGAATAATTTGAAAATTTTGGATTGCTATTTAAGCTCAGACACAAGCTTTGAAACAGTATCTTTTGCATCACCAAAAATCATAATAGTATTATCTTTATAAAATAACTCATTTTCAATACCTGCAAAACCAGGATTCATACTACGTTTTAATACAAATACCGTTTGACTTTTATCCACATCAAGAATGGGCATACCAAAAATTGGACTATTTGTATCATGTCGAGCAGCAGGGTTTACAACATCATTTGCACCAATAACCAAGGTTACGTCTGTTTCTTCAAATTCTGGATTAATTTGATCAAGATCATATAGACTATCGTAAGGTACATTCGCTTCTGCAAGCAGTACATTCATATGTCCAGGCATTCGACCAGCAACAGGATGAATTGCATATTTTACAACCACACCTTTCCCTTCTAATAGTTTTTGTAATTCATGGACCATATGCTGAGCTTGTGCAACAGCAAGCCCGTAACCTGGTACAATAACAACTTGCTTTGCATTTTCAAAAATTACCACTGTATCCTCAGGTTCATATGATTTTATAGATTTCATTGGATCGACCTGTAGGTTATCTGTATTTGTATCAGTAGCACCAACACCAGCAAATAGCACATTCCAAATTGTACGATTCATTCCTTTACACATTATATCGGTTAAAATAATTCCACTTGCACCAACAAGGGATCCACTTATAATGAGCGCATCATTTTGAATAACAAATCCAGTTGCGCAAGCAGCAAGTCCTGAAAAGGAGTTTAACAAAGAAATGACAACAGGCATATCTGCACCACCAATTGGTAGTACAAAAAGAATCCCTAACAACAATGAAGCCCCAATAATTATCAAAAACATTGAACTCAGTTGTGAAGAATTTAATATTCCATACAATGACGATAATATTACAAGTACAACTAACAATCCATTAAATACATGCTGACCTTTAAACTGTACAGGCGAACCTCGCATGATACCTTGCAATTTTAAAAATGCAATAAAACTACCAGAGAATGTTACCGAACCAATTAACACACTAAGCGTGATTATAAAAAAAATAAATGTTGGGAACGCACCTCCACGATAAAACTCTGCTGCAGCAACTAATAATGATGCAGCACCACCAAAACCATTAAATAGTGCAACTAATTGAGGCATGGAGGTCATTTCTACTTTCTTCGCTAAAAGAGCACCTATTGCGCTTCCAATTAGAATAGCAATAAATATTGATTGAAAATCAAGTATTTGGTTATTTAATAAGGTGGCAATAATTGCAAGGAGCATCCCAATAGACGCTGTTTTGTTACCCTTAAGCGCTGTTCTTGGATGTGAAAGCTGCCTTAAACCAAGAATAAAGAATACTGCAGAAAGAAGATAAATTATTGGTATGACTAAATCTTGCAAAATAATACTATTTTTTAAACATCTTTAACATTCTTCCAGTTACCATAAACCCGCCAACTACATTTATCATAGCTAAAATAATTGCTATCATACCTAGAGTTGCACTTATGGTTCCAGGCATTGATCCAGTTGCTAAAATAGCACCTACAATTGTAATACCTGATATAGCATTTGATCCAGACATAAGGGGGGTATGTAGTGTTGGTGGAACTTTAGAAATCACTTCGAAACCAACAAATACAGCTAAAACAAATACATAAATTTCTATTAATAATTGTCCTGACATCAATTCTCCTCCTTCTCCCTATCGAGTAAATCAATTACATGTTGATTTAAAACCTTACCTTCATGAGTTAAAATGGTCCCTGATACAACTTCATCATCGAGATCAATATTAAGTTCACCAGCATCTAGCATTTCTATCAATAGCGCTGTGACATTGCGACTAAACATTTCACTTGTATGATAAGATAAACTAGATGGTAAATCGAGGGGTGACAAAATATTAACACCATGTCTCTCTACATTCTTTCCAGGAACAGTAAGTTCACAATTCCCACCTTGTTCAGCTGCAAGATCAACAATTACGGATCCAAATCGCATGGATTGAACCATTTCTTCAGTGATGAGTAATGGCGCTCTCTTACCAAAAATTTGTGCAGTTGTAATAACAGCATCAGTTGTAGAAAGATGCTCTCCAATAATTGCATGCTCATGCTGATAAAAATCTTCAGACATTTCTTCAGCATACCCACTGCTAGTTTGAGCTTCATCACTTGTTTCTAGAGAAATAAATTCTGCACCTAAACTCTCAACCTGTTCTTTCACAATTGGTCTTGTATCAAAAGCCTTCACTCGAGCTCCCAGCCTTTTTGCGGTAGCAATTGCTTGTAAACCCGCTACACCCGCACCTATCACAAGTACATTTGCAGGAGAGATTGTTCCTGCAGCAGTCATCATTAATGGAAAAAACTTATTTAAAGTACTTCCAGCTAATAGCACTGCCTTATAACCAGCAGCTGAACTCATGGCACTTAATGCATCCATGCGTTGAGCGCGAGAGATTCGGGGAACTAACTCCATGGAGAAAGTAGTAATCTCTCTATCAGCAAGAGATTGTATGTTCTGAATATATTTAAAGGGACTCATGAATCCGATTATAATAGACCCTTTTTTAAGTGGATCTACTAGATCCAACATGCCATCTTGAAGACAAACAACCTGTACTTTTAAAAATACATTCCCATCATTAAGTAATTCATCATAATTTGACACTATGGCAGCACCTGCTGCTTCATAATCACTTGGTCTGAAACCAGCCTCAACACCTGCTCCCTCTTGGACAAGTATCGAAATACCCTGTTTAGCTAGTCGTTTAACACTCTCTGGTACTAAAGCAACTCTCTTCTCACCATCAACAGATTCTTTTAAAACACTTATTGTCAACATTTTATATCAAACATACTGTTTTATAGTTCGCGAAATTACAATACAATTTCAAAAAACCTATATCAATTGAATAATTATATTAATTGCTATATTTACTATTTGTAATATCGTTATAAGTGAAAAATAGTATATTATTAATATTTGGTTTATTCCTTTCAATCCTATTCGGAGAAAAATCAATGAAAGAAACGCAAAAAGCAACATTTGGCTCTGGATGTTTTTGGTGTGTAGAGGCAGTCTTTGAGCGACTAGATGGTGTAATTGACGTTATTCCCGGCTACTCTGGTGGTCATAAAAAGAATCCTACATACAGAGAAATCTGCACTGGAACAACCGGGCACGCTGAAGTTACCCAGATAACCTTTGACCCAAAAATAATTGGGTTTAATGATCTATTAAATATGTTTTGGAAATCGCATGATCCAACTACTAGAAATCGCCAAGGTAACGATGTTGGAACACAGTATAGATCTGCTATTTTTTACCATAATAATGAACAAAGAATAGAAGCTGAAAATTCTAAAATTAAGGTGGATAATTCAAATATATTTTTAAATCCTATCGTTACGGAAATAACTAAGCTAGATAAGTTTTGGCCTGCAGAAGATTATCATAACAATTACTACATTAACAATATGGATCAACCATATTGTAGGATCGTAATTAAACCAAAACTAGATAAACTATTTAAATAATATTAAGATAGCATAGACTCATAGTCTTGCATCGCAGAAATCAATGCATCTACTCCTTCAACAGGCATTGCATTGTAAATAGAAGCACGAAAACCACCGACGGATCTGTGTCCCTTCAAAGTTATTAAACCTCTATTCGAACAAAATTTCAAAAATTCATTTTCATCTCTTTCTTCGATAAAAATAAATGGAACATTCATTTGAGATCTATCCTCTTTTCTAATTGGAGAAGTAAAAACAGAGCTTCTTTCTATCTCACCATAGAGTTTATCTGATTTAATTTTATTTTTTTCCTCAATGACAGCTACACCACCAATTTTATGTAACCATTCTAGAGTTTTATAAACAACAAATATTGCTGAAACTGGAGGCGTATTATATGCTGAACTTTTATTGATATGCGTGCTATAGTTAAACATAGTAGGAATATGTCTTTTCATTTTACCTAAAATATCATCGCGAATAATTACCATAGTGACTCCGGCAGGTCCCATGTTTTTTTGCGCCCCTGCATAAATTAATCCAAAAGAATTAAAATCAATTTTTCGACTGAATATATCTGACGACATATCTGAAATAATAAATCCATTAGGATTTAAGACCTTTGGAAACCTCTTCCATTGTGTCCCATATATAGTATTATTACTCGTTATATGTAAATAGATAGCTTTAGGTGTTTGCCTTAAGTCCTTATTTATTAAATTATACATTGAATCTTTAGATGAGGAAACTATATTTATATTGCCAAATGCTTTTGCTTCATCAATTGCCTTTGCAGCCCATAAACCTGTATCAGTGTAGTCTGCAGTTTCTTCATCTGGAAGTAGATTCATAGGAATCATGGAAAATTGCGTTGAAGCTCCTCCTTGTAACCACAGGATATGAAAATTATCTGGTATTAATAGTAATTCCCTAGCTAAAGAAGAAGTCTTATTCATTAAATCAATAACAGGCTGAGAGCGGTGACTCATTTCAAGAATGCTTATACCATTATTATTATAATCTATAACTGCCTCTGAAGCAGCATCAAGCGCATCTTGAGGCAAGATACCAGGCCCTGCACTAAAATTATATATTCTTTTCATACTTTTATTAATTATTGATTAGGACGAAGTTATCTATAAATAATTGTTTACGACAAACAACAAAAATGCCCGATAATAATCGGGCATTGAATAATTACTGTTATTCAAATCTCTACCAGCGTTTACGTTTCCCTTTAAATCCGCCCATATTCTTTCCTCTCTTACGCTGATCTCGCATCCTTTCTTTAGCTTCTCCTAACATTTCTCTTCCAAAAACATGATATAGAACAATCTGATCATTATTAAGGACGTCACTTAACCCATTAGAAAATTTCTCTTTTTCAGCAATAATTTTCTTATCAAAGGATCGATCCTTATTTAAGACTTCTTGTAATTCTTTATCAGTAATTGCGCCTCCTTTTTTAGCCTTATCCACAATATCTTTCCAATTTCCTTTTCTATCTCTTTGGATGCCTTTCATTTTATCTTTATGTGTGTTTAGTTTTGGAAAAAATACCTCAGCTTGCTTTTCAGTGAGATTAAGAGTTTCTGTAAGCTTCCAGATTGCATACATTTCCATTCTACCACGACCCTCATCTTTCGCATCATCCCAAGGATCAGACTGTGCAATTAAAGTAGCGCCTAATATACAATTTATCATAAAAAAATGAGTTATTCTCATGACTCTTCCTCCATATAGTTAATAAAATTATCAAATTCTATTTCATCTAAAAAGGTAAATGCTGTCCAAATATCATCTTCCTCTTCCATAATATAAATAACAAGATCATCTAATAAATAATCATTATCAATAAAATTATCTTGATCAAATTCTGAATGAAACATATTGCCATCACTAAAATAATAATTACCGCTCGAATGAATAATTCCTTGATCTAATTCGAAATAACTTGTTAGGCTAACAGCCATAATCAAACATATAGCTAAAACACTTGAAATAGACTGACTACGCTTTAATTGATGCTTGTATCTGACTTTAGTTAGATTATTAATGAATTGTTCTTTATCAATGGTTCTATCTGAATCAGATAGTATTTGTCTGATTTTTGATTCAAAATTCATTCAATTATTCCTAATAATACTTTAATACGCTTGATACCATGGTGAAAGTTGACTTTGGCTGTACCCTCTGACATGTCAAGAATATTTCCTATATCTTTAAAAGGAAGCATTTCTGAAATTCTCATCATAACGACTGATCGTTGCTTCTTTGGTAATCTGCTAATAGCGCTCCAAAGTTCCTCTTTTTTCCATTCTCTATCCTGTTGATTATCATCAAATGACGGCTCAACCATTTGGTCCAAATGAAGAATATTTCGCCATTTATTCCTTTTAAAGTAAGTATTTGCAGTATTTGCATTCACACGGTATAAATAAGTATTGAATTCTGATTCAAAACGAAACTTCTTAAGAGACTTAAACAATTTAATAAATACAGTTTGCGCCAAATCTTCTGCCTCCATCTCATCATTCGTAAGTTTTTGAAAGAATCCATGGACCAAATCCAAATATCTTCGAACCAGTTCATTAAATGCCTCTTCATTTCCATTTTGAAAGTCTTGTATGAGTTCTTGATCTTTTTTCATTCATTCTCACCATTTTAGACGCTTAAAACCATAAAAGGTTAAATATTAAAATACGAAACTTGTTCACTGATATTAACCTGATTAATGTCTAATTTTATATATGGAATCAAGCGCTACTACATTTAATCCAAATATTGCTCAAAAAGAAGCCATTTTACATAAACCTGCTCCGTTAATGATTCTTGCTGGAGCTGGAACTGGAAAAACAACCACATTGCTTAATCGTATAAGCCATTTAATCCACAATGAAAATATCCCTCCAGAAAATATACTACTTCTTACTTTCACGGATAAAACTACATTAGAAATATCAACTAGAATTAAAAAAATAATTGGTAGTACTGCAGATAAAATTACCATTAGTACGTTCCATGGATTTTGTAATGCATTAGTACGTGATCAAAATAGTAGTCCCAATGCTGAAAAAATACTTTGGCAAAAAGATGATATCATATATTATTTTATAAATCATTTTGATAAATTAAAATTTATAAGCTCCTCTTCATTTTTAGCTTCTCCCTATACAGCTATTACAAAATCTTTCATACCCTTTATTGATCGAGTGCGTGATGAGCTTCTTACACCAGATCAACTTAATGAACTTTATCAGTCAACAAATATTTTTGAGGAAAATTTCCATCAAATTTTTCCAAATTTGCATAAGGATTGTGATTACGATGACTGCATGAATCAACTTTCTGACTTGTTAAAGGTTTTTGACCATTTTCAAAGAGAAAAAAACAAGATGGGCGTTGTAGATTATGGTGATATGATTCTTGATTGTTGGAATATGCTTAATTCCAATTCTACCGTATTAAATAATACCAGAAAAAAGTATAAACACATTTTTATTGATGAGTATCAGGATAATAACTATGCACTAAATAAAATAATCAATTTTATCGCAGGTGATAAACCAAGTATAACTGTTGTTGGAGATGAAGACCAATGTATTTATAGCTTTCGGGGAGCTAATTATTATAATATAAAAGATTTTGAAAAAAGGTACTCTTATTCCTCTGATTATAAAATGGTAAAACTAGTTGAAAACTATCGTTCATCCAGTGAAATACTAGATTTAGCAAATGGATCAATAGAACAGAATACACAAAGAGAAAAAAAAACACTTATTAGACCGAAAGAACTTCCAAAAACTGGACCAACACCAAAATGGTATGTTTCTGAATCTAAAGAAAGCATGAAACATATTCCTCAATTAGTACATGATATGGTAGAAACAAACAATCGTGTATTTGGAGATATAGCTATTATATGTAGATCATGGGGGCATATAAAAAACCTCGCTTCTGTTTTACAAGAATCAGCAATACCTGTAGATATTCATATTGAGAAATTTTTTAACGTACCTATTGTAAAAGATGTATTGGCTTGGGGTCATTTAGTTATTTCTGATGAAAGATCTGAAGCCGCTTTATTTCGAATTTTAAAAGAAAGAATGGGATATGAATGGACATCAAAATTCTATAGTGAGTCTAATCAATCATCTATTCAGGATCGATTAGAAGCATTAGATAAATTATCAATAAAATTTCCAGATGTTGTATGGGTTTTATCAACAAGAGAAAAAATCTTAACATCTTATAAGAAGAAACAACGTGCTGATGAAATAGTTTGGGATATATTAACGCATTTAAAAGATTCTGATGAAATACAATATTTGCGGAAGCGTTATCGATACAAGCAACGTCTAAACTTGGCAAATATGGCGAAATTAATGTTAATCGCTGAGCGATTTAATGCAATAGAAGAAAACTCTACCTTAAAAAGCTGGCTTCAATATATGAATATTCTACAAAGAAATATGAATATTGAAGCGGCCCAACCAAAAGAATATAATAAAAATGCTGCAGTTCAAATCTTAACAGTACATCAATCAAAAGGGTCAGAATATCCAATAGTAATCATCCCTTTTTTAAGATCTGGAAGCTTTCCTATTCGTTTTAACAAACCAAAAATTATAGATGAGTTACCTATATCATGGAAACATTGGTTTGCGGAAAATCCTATACCTGTAGAAGAGTTCCATCTTCAAGAGGAACGGAGAATTTTTCATGTAGCTTGCACCAGAGCAAAAGATGAATTGTATTTATTTGGCCCATCCAAAGCTCAATCTATTTTTACAAAAGAATTAGAAAATTTAGAACCAAAAATAATGGAGAGTTCTATTATGAAAATGAACAATGAAGCTGTAACACAGCCTGAGTTAAATTCAGAAAAACAACGACTGCTTGTTGATCTTAGTCACGAAATAGCTGCTAATCATTATGATAACGCTAGTGAAATCTTATCAAAAATGAAAAATTTAAATGAGAGCCCAACAATAGAAGACTCAAATAAATTAGATTCAAGATATCTATTAAAATTATCAGCAAGTAGTATTAATGATTATGAAACTTGTCCCTATAAATATCGTCTCAAACATATTGATAAAGTTCCTGAGAGAAAAACACGTGCCACAATGGAATTTGGAATAATTATCCATAACGTATTAGATGAATTTCACTGCAAGACTGATCAAAGTCTTGAAATAATGATGGATTTATTAGATAAACATTGGAGAAAAGATGCATTTGAATATTTATTACGGGAAGAAGAGTTTAAAAAACAAGCTATAGAACTGGTTGAAGCATATTACAGTTATAGCAAAGAACATCCTTCTACAGTTATCGCTCGGGAAAAAATGTTCAATTTTACTATTGATGACTTGCAAGTGGTAATATCTGGTAAAATAGATCGAATTGATCAAGAAGGAAATTCTTTATCTGTTATTGATTATAAGACTAGTAAAAATAAAGAAAAGGCAAAAGGCAATCTCCAGCTTGCACTATATACCGAAGCCCTAAAAAGAGATGCTGTTGAAGATGTGAAAGGTAAACCGGGTACCACAATTCTTCATTTTTTGCGTCATTATGAAGATCCTATTGAAAGTTATACATTTACATCTGATGACCTAAGTAAAGAATTAGAAAAAGTTTCTAAAGTAGCCCAAGGAATAAGAAAAAATGAATTCCCAACTAAGCCTGGGGACTTCAATTGCCAACATTGTGACTATAGATATTTCTTATGTCCTGCCTGGGAAGAAGATTAGGGATACGTTATTATGCAGTACTTACTAAAATAGCGCCAGACAATGCACAACAAACGGCAAACCACTTTCTTTTATTCATCTTCTCTTTCAAAAATAAAGCAGCCATTAAAATAATTAATATTGTTGATAATTGATTGTAAATAGCTGCACGACCTGCCAAAGTATATTTATAACCAGCAAGCCAAAAGATAACGGAAAGAAAAGTCCCAAAAAAAGCTCCAAGAACCAAAGGAGCATGACTAAATCCTTTTTTATACGTCTTAATTAAGTTATTAGTCCCTTCCATATAATACAGAAAAAGGACTCCTAATAGGGCTCCAATGCCAAATCGAATCAAGGCGATTGGAACCACTGGATGCACTGCCATCACTGGCTTGATCATTAATACAGAAAAGGCTGTAAGAACCTGAGCAATAAGTCCAAAGATTATTCCCTGAGTTATATCCTTTCTACTTTTGTTTTTGGGTATTTCTACCGTTGCAATAACAATACCGCTTATTACTAAGATACCACCGAAATACCCTCGCAAAGCAATAACTTCTCCAAACATAAGATATGATAGAATAAAAATTGAAATTGAAAATGTTGTACCAACAATCGCATTCAACCCCGCTCCTAGGTTTCGCAATGCAGATAAATAAAAATAATCTCCAATTGCAACTCCCAATACTGCACTAACTGTAAGAATTGCCATTTCATTGTAAGTAAAAATTGGAAAGCTATGTCCTTGAATAATTAGGAATAAAATAAAACCAATTACACCAATTGTATTTTTGACAACATTTATATGCATGCTTCCAAGTATTCGTCCTGATACTTGAAACAAGATTACTCCTGAGGCCCAACAAAAAGACGTTAGAATAGCATATAAATCTCCGGTATTTAATTGAAATTCCAAGGCTACTATTTTAGTTGAAATTATTGTTTAATAATTTGAAAATCGACCACACCATTAAATTGCGTTCCTACAACATTGATTTTCTCTGGATAGCTTAAAGGATCGCCTGACATGGTATCAGATCGGGTATAGACACTATTTCCCAACACCAAATACCAATACAGTGTTGAGTCTAAACTATTTTTCAAAAAAATAGATGTGGTATCATTTCCTGAAAATTCATTAATAATTAATGCTGTTGATAAAACAGAATTAGAGTCTAAATAGAATGATAGATCATATGATTCATTAAAATCATACTTATCACCTCTAAGAGAAAAACTAAAAACATCTGATGTATTAATTATGGAAGGCAAATTATCAATTAATCCATCATCTGGTTCAGGTGGACCTACACATCCAAAAATTGAAAGTAATATAATGGCTATGTATTTAATCATGCTGCATCATTCTCTATTTGATCATCATCATTACTTTTTAATTCTAAATCAATAATCTTTTCCATTGGTTTTTCTAATTGACGAACTCTTGTTCCACTTAATTCATCGAAATGTTTTTGTATTGTACCTATACTCTTACCAAGCGCATTAAGCTTTTCTACAAATTTTTCCCATTGTTCTTTGAAGGCACTAACCATTGCCTGCATATCTCCTGCCCTTTGCTCCAAGGAAAAATTAGATACTGCCTGTCGAATGAGTGATAAAATAGCATACAGTGTAATTGGTGAGCAAAGTAGAATTCTTTTAGATAAAGAAAAATCGATAAGATCCTTATCTTCTTGATTCAAAAAAGAATAAATGCTTTCATTTGGAATAAACATCAAAACATAATCAACTGTTCCTGCTTCTGGATTAATATAATTGCGTTTAGCAATTTCCTTAACATGATTGCGTACATCAGAAAGAAAAGCCTTCTTTTCGCTTATCTTATCGTTTTCATTATCAGCAGCAAGAAAATTCTCATAATGATTCAGAGGAAACTTTACATCCATATTAATATGACGATCTTTAGGTAGATAAAAGGTAAAATCCGGTCTGCCCTTTCCTTCCTGTGTCTGTTTCGTATAATTAACACCATCAATCAGTCCAATAAAGCTCAATATATCTTCAACCATTCTTTCTCCCCATTGACCTCGCGCTTGAGAACTTGATAGTATCTGTCTTAATTGGGAGGTAGTATCAGATAATTCAGTTATGCCTTTTCGAGAGGCTTCCATCTGACCTTTTAGTTCTGAGGTTTGTTTACCAAGACCTTCTAAGTGATTTTTCATTTCTTTTATACTTTGATCAATGAGCTTTTTCTTTTCATCTAATTGCCCATCAGAGGATTTCAATAATTCACTAAACCTACTCTCGGCCATTTTCAGAAATGTTTCTATATTCTGATCTAAAGCTTGTCTAGATATATTTCCAAAAATTTCTTTTAGGCCATCCTCTCTTAAACGATTAGAATCCAATTCTTTTTGTCGCATAAACCAAACAATTAATGATCCGACAACAAATCCAATTAGAAAAAGAATAATTCCGCTAATAAAGTCCATTATTAAAAGTACGTAAAATTTTTGTTTGCATTAACTATAAGATTAGTCTTCAATAAAAAGATTATATTGACCTCCCTAATCCACCATCAACACGAATATTCTGTCCATTAACATAACTTGACTTATTCGATAATAAAAAAACCACTGTATTCGCTATTTCATCAACCTTTCCTTCTCGTTTTGATGGAATCATTGAACGAACTTCGTCACTTACATCAAAACTATCAACAAACCCAGGTAATATATTATTCATACGAATACCATCTTTTGCATATTGATCAGCGAATAACTTAACAAAAGCTGAAAGTCCTGCTCGAATCGTTGATGATGTTGGAAATAGCACATTAGGATCCTTCGCACTGTATGATGATATATTTACTATTGATCCACCTTTTTTTTTCATAATGGGAACTACTAATTTTGACATTCGAACTACATTTAAAAATAGTAGATCAAAAGCCTCTTTCCATTCAGAATCCGTAATTTCTAAAAGATCTCCCTTTGGTGGATGGCCTGTATTATTTACTATAGCATCAATTTGACCATATGTATCCATTGCTAAGTCTACAACTTTTCTTATATCATCTTGCTCTTTGACGCTTCCAACCATTCCAATTGCACCCAATTCTTTAGCAAGGTCCAGCACGCGGTCTGTCCTCGACATTAAAACTAGATTATATTTTTCTTTAATAAGTGCATGGGCACATGCAGCACCCATTCCCTTACTAGCAGCGGTTATGATAGCAACTTTATTCAAAAAAGATAATCATGCATCAATTAAATCTAATACTAATCTAATTATATTACCTGAGGCCCCTTCAATAGGAGTGTACGGCTTTTCTCTAATTACACCTCCCTTATCTGTTTCAGAATCATTCCATGCAGTTCCAGCAATATCAAAATGACACCATGGAATTCCATCCTTAACAAATTCTTTCAAGAAAGCACCTGCAGCAATAGTGCCAGCCTGCATCGGAGCTCCAATGTTTTTCACATCTGCAATCTTTGATCGAATTTGATGACAATATTCTTTCCAAAGTGGTAGTTCCCAAACTCTTTCTGCTGTTGTCTTGGAGGAAGATTTAACTTTTTTAATTAGAGTATCATCAGTACCCATAATACCTGTAGCTACATATCCAAGAGCAACAACAACTGCTCCGGTTAGTGTCGCAAAATCAAGGATGTATTCAGGTTTATAATGTTTACTTGCATAGGATAAAGCATCTGCTAAAATTAATCGTCCTTCCGCATCCGTATTTAACACTTCAATAGTTTTACCATTATATGCTTTTAAGATATCTCCAGGCTTATATGCTTTTGCTCCGTTTAGATTTTCTGTTGAAGGGACTATCGCAACTACATTAACCTTAGGTTTTAAATCTGCAATAGCATGCATTGCTCCTAAAACTACGGCAGAACCACACATATCGAATTTCATTTCATCCATTTTAGATGCTGGCTTTATAGAAATCCCTCCCGAATCAAAAGTAAGACCTTTTCCAACGAGCACTTTAGGCTTCTCAGTTTTCTTTGTACCCCAATATTCCATTAAAATAAATTTGGGAGGCTCATCCGTTCCCGCTGCAACGCCGGCAAGTCCCCCCATACCCATTTTGATAATTTTTGCGCGATCAAAAACACGTACTCGCATCTTTCCACGTTTTCCAATTTTTCGAGCTTCTTGTGCTAATTTTGTTGGAGTCGCAACATTCCCTGGATGATTCCCAAGATCTCTTGCAAAACAAACAGCATTCGCTATCAAAGAACCTTTCTTTAAACCAGATCTATCCCACGTTCGAACAGTTACCTTCTTCAACATGAAATTATTTTGTTTATTCATCGTTTTATAATCTAGGAATTGGTAAGAAGCTAAAATGGCGCCCTCTGCTTGCGCCTGAGCTGCTCCATCTTTATCTTGTGCAAATTCTTCCATAAATATATTAGCAAGTTTATTTCTTATAGCGGTTTTGACTGCTGTTCCACTTGCACGTCTAATCTGCTCTAAATCCAAGTTTTTCTTTTCTCCCAATCCAACTGCTAATAAGCGATGTTTCTCACTATAAAAAATCATTGATTCACCTTTGCGACCAGTTATGTCTCCATTTTTAATGGAAATTTGTAACTGCCCTCCTAAAGTTTTATCAACATCTTTTGCCATTGGAGATAATTCTCCTTTGGAAAATACACCAACAGCTATCACATCTGCTGGTAGTTCAGACCAATTTTTTGTTGTGGCTGAAACTGTTTTTAAATGTGCCATATAATCTCCTGTCTAATAAGTTAAATTTATTTTTTTCCTATAATAAGCTCTTCAACAACACTAGGATCTGCAAGCGTTGATGTATCACCCAAATTCTCCATATCGCCTTCTGCTATCTTTCTTAAAATTCGTCGCATAATCTTTCCAGAACGGGTTTTTGGTAAAGCGGGTGTGTATTGTATTTTATCCGGTTTTGCATGAGGACCAATAATTTTAGTTACATTATCCAAGATTCCTTGACTTACTTCCGAATTATGTACTGTACCTGTCATTAATGTTACATATGCATATATCCCTTGGCCTTTTATTTCATGTGGAAAGCCAACTACAGCAGCTTCTGCAACGCCAGTAGCTTTTCCAATAGCACCTTCAACCTCTGCCGTACCAATACGATGACCAGAAATATTAAGTACATCATCTACTCTTCCAGTTATCCAATAATAACCATCTTTATCTCGACGCGCCCCATCACCAGTGAAATAGTAACCAGGTACCTGTGAAAAATATGTATTAATGAAACGTTGATGATCACCATAAACCGTTCTCATTTGACCCGGCCAGGACTGCTTGATTGCTAGAAGACCTTGAACATCATTGCCTTCAATTTCTTTTCCATCATCTGATAGTAGAACAGGTTCTATACCAAAAAAAGGGTTTGTTGCTGACCCAGGTTTAGTAGGTGTAGCACCTGGAAGTGGAGAAATTAATATTCCACCTGTCTCCGTCTGCCACCAAGTATCAACGATTGGACATTTCCCTTTTCCTATAATATTATAATACCACATCCATTCAGGCTCTTTAATTGGCTCTCCTACTGTACCTAACAATTGTAAGCTCGAAAGATTTCGAGTGGTTACATGTTTATCACCCTCTTTCATTAAGGCTCGTAGTGCAGTAGGAGCTGTATAAAACTGTTTTACTTTATGTTTATCAACAACATCCCAAAACCTTCCAAAGTCTGGATAATTAGGAACGCCTTCAAACATTATAGTTACTGCTTGATTCGCTAAAGGACCATATACAATATATGAATGTCCTGTAATCCACCCTATATCTGCTGTACACCAATAAATATCACCAGGTTTATAATCAAATATTTTTTCATGCGTAAATGAAGTATAAACTAGATATCCACCTGTTGTATGCATCACGCCTTTTGGTGTTCCTGTGGAGCCAGATGTATACAATATAAAAAGAGGATCCTCTGCATTCATTTCTTCAGGTATACATTCCAGATCCGCCTTTGCCATCATTTCATGCCACCATAGATCACGATCACTTTTAATACTGACATCAACGCCAGTTCTTTTCACAACGATTACATGTTGTATAGAAGGTGTTTCAGATACTGCTTTATCAGCATTCGCTTTCATTGGAATATTCTTTTTTATTCCCCGAACTCCAGTGTCTTGTGTAACCAATACTTTACATGAAGAATCATTAATACGATCTCGAAGAGATTCTGGACTAAATGCGCCAAATACAACCGAATGCACTGCTCCTATCCTTGCGCATGCAAGCATTGCAATGGGTAATTGAGGAACCATTTGCATATAGAGGCATACCCGATCACCTTTTTCAACTCCAATACTTTTTAAAACATTAGCAAATTTTTTCACCTCTAAAAGCAACTCACTATAGGTAAATGATTGGTCTTCTTGAGGATTATTTCCTTCCCATATAATAGCATTTTGATCGCCAAAACCATTTTCAACATGACGATCTAAACAGTTATAGCTTACATTAAGCTTTGCACCATCAAACCACTTAATTGATCCTTTAACAAAATCATATTCCCGGACTTGATCCCATTTTTTAAACCAGGTGATACGTTCTGCAACTTCAGTCCAAAAATTTTCTGGATCTAAAATAGATTTTTTATATAATTCTTGGTATTCACTAATAGAATTGATGTGAGCATTATTTGAAAATTCTTCATTCGGAGAAAATAGATTATCTGACATTTTTAGATTTCCTTAAATATTAAATTGTTTATAGTATCCTCCAAAAATCTCTATAAAAGAGATGTTGCAATTTATATTAAGGAAATTATTTTTGAATGGTTTTTTGTCTATTTTAGAAACACTAATTTTCGTGTACTACTAAAACCATTTGTATCCATACGATATAAATACATACCCGAAGGAATAGTCCTGCCAAATGTATCTTTTCCATTCCATATCACTTCATGATAACCCGCCGAGTATATTTCATTCACAAGTTGTATTAGTTCTCTTCCTAATAGATCATATATAGCTATCTGCGTATAAGATTCTTCTGGCAGTTGAAACTGAATTGTCGTTGATGGATTGAAAGGGTTTGGATAGTTTTGCCCTAATGCATATTGATTAGGTATTGGAATAATTTTTAAAATAGTTGAACCATGAAGTATTTCTTTCCCATCAATATCATAAAATCTAGCTTGCATTTCTTGATAATAGTCTTTTTTTGAATTTAAATCCAAGGTAATGGAAAAAACTGAATCTATATTTTCTCCTAATGATGCAAAAGTATATGTTTTTATAAACGATAAAGTATCTTCATTTACAAACACAAGGTTATTAGATGTGTTTTTTACCTCAGATAATTCCATAATTTGATTATCTAAATCAGTAAAAGTTATCTGGCCTGCGCTAGTGAATGGAGGCAAATCAATCTTCAATTGTCCATTATGATATGTTGCATCCAAAAATATTTGATTTCCTGTGTTCACAAGATATGTCGGTATATATGTACTATAATACCAATTCCACATTCGTGAAAAAACAGCAAGATCTCGTAAATTTGCTTCACCATCAAGATCTGGAGCATAATGAGGTGGATTAAAAGATACTGGAGCAAGATCTATATTCGGCCATAAAGTATTGAAACGTACAACGTCAAGCACATCCAAAACTTTATTACTATCTAAGTCACCCCAGAGCGTACTATACATTATAACGGAATCTGTCATAGATAAACGATTTAAACTCATGATACTATCAAAATAAAATACAAGAGTGTCTGCAGTGAGCAATTGCTCAGTTAAGTTGATTGTAACAACACTATCAGAATAACTTAAATCATACGGAATTGTATCTGTACCAATATTTTTTAAACTAAATGATAATTGTGTTAAATCTTTATTAAACTTAAAACTAATTTGCTCTGTTGAAGTAACATCGAGATAATTTTCTATAGCTGGTATGATTGTATCAATTTTAGCTGGTAAATTATCAAAATAAATTCCATCTGTACGCACTGAATCAGATTTATTACCAGCCATATCTATTGCTCGAATTGCTACAAAATATTGCATATATTTTTTTAAACTCAAATTTGTGATTGTTGTTGAGTCCGATAGAGTATCTACTAAAAACCAATCTAAGACTTTAGAGGTATCAGGCTCATCGAGAACACTTAACTCATAATTACCTATAATAAAATTATCAGTGAACTCTTGCCATTTGACATCTAACGAAGTGGAATCAATCGTCCAATCAAGTTCATCGCTGGAATCAAAACCATCATTAATACTTCCAATAGAAGGAGCGATAACATCAACAACAAAACCATCTCCTAAAATTGTATCAGATATATTACCTGCCCAATCAACAGCATATGCACTTGCGAAATACTGAAAATTCGGTTGTAATGTCAACCCCTCTAATAGCGTATCTGCAATACCATTTGTTTCAGCCCAAGGTATTACATTTCCTACCCCAGGTGAAGTACCTACAGCAAAACCAAAACGCAACACACCAGAAAGTAAATCTCCACCATCCATACCCAAGCGTAAAGAATCGGTACTAGGAGTAAAATCCTTATCTTCTAAAATACTACATTCATACAAATAATTGATAAATGGAGATGAATTATCAAGAATCACCCTAGAATTATTAGTCGATTGTGTACTGGCGCCCCCTGGATTACCAGCTAAATCAAAAGGAGTAAAATTAAATGATATGACCCCTTCCACATCTGTTACTTGCATTGTTCTTGTAGCAATCCAATTATCTCCAATTCGTGTAATATTATCAGCCGTATCACCTGAAATTATAACAAATGGTGTCATAATTTCTTCTTGTGGACGAAATGTTACAGATACATCATCACCATATTTTGCTCCTTGATTTGAGTATAGGTTATCTGATTCAATGGCAATACTATCAAGAATCGGCCCTGTCTGATCTATTTTTATCTGATTGGCACTAGCACCTCCGATTCTTGTGTACCCTGCAAAATCATTAATGCGAGCTGTAAACAAAGCTAACGCACCCTCAGCATAATTTTCTGAATTAATAAACTCTATTCTACTAATTGATACCGTGATAGTATCATTTACATCTGATTCTGCAATGGTGTTGAAGTCACCTATTTCTAAGGTATCACCTCCATCAAAACTAACTAGGATCTGTACTCCGCCATCAATTAAACTAATATCATTATCTATAGGAACAGTAACTAATATATTCTGATTTGTACTATTCCAAAATCCATTCACAACTGTACCACCACTACTAATAACCTGTCCTACCGTAAAGCTTGATGGTGGAGTTTGATCAAAAAGGACATATGAATTATTGGAAGTACTATCAATACTAGAACTATTTCCAACCAAGTCAACAGCATTAATCGTAAAACTAACCCTTCCTTCACTTTCTGCACCAGTTAACCCGTATTTTGCTCGAAAATAATTATTATTTAATGCCGTTATTGAATTTGCTGGATTATTTAATATTATTACTGAAGAATCAGAAACGCGTTCATGAACACGAAATGTTAATAGTATTGTATCATTTGCACCTGCCAAAGATGAATCAGCCGCATTGGATGAAATTGATACAATAGGAAATACTGGATCAGTACCATCAAATCTAACGTAACTAGTATCTGTTGTTGTTGTTATTTCCCCATAATCATTTCCATTTAAGTCTGTATAATCTATAGCAAATGGAACAATCCCATCTTGATCCTCATTCCCAGCAATAATGTGATATAAATAACGATTATTTGCTGGGGATTCATCTTCTGCTGTTCTAGAATTAATCTCAGAGCTAGTTAAATTAATTGGCATGTCTGTTCTTAATTCTACAATAATTGAATCGCCTGGCCCTGCTAATGAATCTCCATAGATACTATTAGATTTAATTTTTGATAATAAAACTTCTGGACCTGCAGCGCTAAAATCAACACTACTCCCATCATCAACAGAATTATAATTTGAACTCATATTTCTGGCTGTATCACCTGCAGATAAAATATATGGCAACACACCTTCAGTCTCTGCACCTGTCATTCGTCTGAAAACTCTTGAAGAGAAACCGTTAATATGCTCATACCCATCAAAGGACTGTCCTCCAATTGTACCTGAAACTGTATCAATGCCTTCCAGTTGCCCAGTGAATTGAAGATAAACCGTGTCTCCAAGTATTGCTCTTGTAGGATCATTATTTGTAGAAAAAATTGTCTTTCCTACTAAAGTTGGACTAGTTTGATCAATCTTTAAAATTGAAGAACTTGTATCGCCTGTAGTTGAATTATGTGGAGCATCATAAATAATACTATATATTTCTACAGATGCATTTTCTGCAAAACCAGTTAATCCTTCAAAAATAGAATCTGGAAAAGTAATTGTATAATCTGTTCCAATATGATTTGCTGCTATATTATAAGAAGGAGAAGATAATTGACGAGACGGTGGAGCGTTAAATATAACATTGGGATATGCAATGCCTTCCACTAAAGTTAGATCATTATCAATAGGGATTGTGATACTTAGTCCAGTATTTGTATTATTCCAAAAACGCTGAGCTACCGTACCTCCTGTAGAGACTACTAATCCTGTAGTATACGTTGAAGGATTAGTCATGTCACATATTACATTAGAACTATTATCGGTTGATGATCTTGTATCTGAATTACCTGAAAAATCTTGATAGTTAAATGTGAAATTAATTGTCCCTTCCTGATCACTATCCTCAATTACAATACTTGCTATAAACGTTGAATCATCATTACTACTTACAATCGATGCTACTTTATTTAGAATATTTGCATTCACTGCAGCAGAACGAAGTTTTTCATTTGACTGGAGTTTTACAAAAACACTATCACCAAGTTTTGCATAACCATTATTATAGCTATTATTAGAATACGTAGAAATAAATACACTAGGAGTCACATCATCGTAGATTACGGTTGAACTATTTGTCACATTAATAAGTGTATCAGGATTGCCAAATGTATCATGATAGGGAATAGAAAAGACAACTAGACCATTTGTTTCGCCACCAGCAAATGTATATGCTGCAGAATACTCATTTCCACTAAGGTCAGTAACCGTAGCATTATTTGTTTGAATAGTTGCTGTTGGTGTAAGCACCGCTTCTGCTGTAGTAAAAGATACGATAACAGTATTACTGATTTTTGCATATGTTGAATCTGCATTATCTGATAAAATCGATATTGGGTTTGCATTATTTAATACTTGTTTTACTAGCAACGTGTCAACAGAACGATTTCCTATAGTTTCATTTCCCGCATTATCGATTAATTTTGTTGTTATTTTTAAACGTGCGCCCTCTGCAAATCCGGGAACATTTTCTAAAAAGTCTGCACTACTAATTGTACTCATTGAATCCACTAAATCATTAGCAGTGATTGTATGCTCTTCACCAAAATCAGTAAATACCCCATCATTGATACTAATTCTCATTTTCACATTTGCCCCTAATAGAGCATTGGGATCATATATTGGATCTAAAAGAGTTGGATTAATTAATGTTGTAGGTGCATTATTAGTCCATCCGGCTGCATCGCATGTTCCATTACTATTTCCAGTTGCATCATTTAATGTGGTCCCAGTGCCTTCCCCCATTTTCCAGTAACTAACTAAACCTGTTTCGTCACCATTTAGCGTCCAAGATCGAAAACCTGCTATCTCTGATTCACTTCTTGCATAGTTCCACAATCTGACGTCACAAACCTGACCATTGAAAAAATTAAAGTTTGCATCATTCTTAAATTTACCTATAAAAAACTCTGATCCTGAAACATGATCATAATCTATATTTCCTGTACGATTAACCGAACTAACCAACACCCCATCTTTATAAATTTTTATTTCAGAACCATCATATGTACCAGCTAAATGAGTCCATACTCCATTCTGAATGCTTGTTGAAGGATTCGATTCCCATTGGTCTTGAGGAGAACTATCTGTCACAAGAAAAAATCTCCATAATCCATTAAAATAAACAAAACCATATCCCGATTCATTTCCAGCAACAGCTTGTCCATATGATATCATCCCATCATATGTATCTGCAGATTGAACTTTGGCCCATACCTCCAGAGTTAGTGTATTCAATTGTAAACCATTGGTTCCATGACTCGTAACACTGGTTGAATTATCATTATAAAATCGACTCCATCCATCAAGGACATTAAAATCTGAAATAGCAGTATCTGGAGGTAATGTTAAAAACACCTCCAGGTTTGTATTGATACTATTCCAGACTTGATCCCTTGTCCAAGGTTCTCCTCCTCTAGGAAAAATATGCCCAGTGTTATATGCGGTTGGACCAATTCGGTCTACAATGACTTTTGAACTATTTGTTGTTTGTGTTACAGTTTGGCCTGAAATATTATCTGAACTAATAAAATCAATTGAGAATAACAAAGGTCCCTCGGCATCATTTGCCGAAATTATTTTGGTTGCAGTGTAGTCTGTTCCACTTCCTGCGCTAGTAATAAATTCCCCATTCATTATCACAGTAGGCGGGGCAATTAAATCAGTATTGGAAGTCATGGATAATGTTACCTCATCATTATTAACTGCACCCGTTGGATTATCAACAGGTCCCGCAATATTTACAGTGTTAAGTACAGGAGCACCATAAATCTTAACGTTGTCAAGATACCAAAAGTTAATATTATATGAATACGTACCATGAGATCTAAAACGGATTTGTAATGAATCGATATCTCTTAATCCAGTTAAGAAAAAACTATTTGTTCCCCAGGGAATATCTACTGCACCCAAAGAAGCATCTGCGAGAAATGTTAAGGCATTTTCCCATCCTGAACCAGTGCAATACTCCACTTCAAGATACTCATTCGTTGTTGTACTCTCCCAAGCATCAAAATACATATCAAATGATATTTTTATATCGGAAAATTCTGAAATATTAATCAATGGGGAGTACATTGCTGTTGAGTAATCTCTTGTGTGAGAATATCTAAATATAGCCACTGGAGCAGAAGACCAATTTGGTGCAGATGCATTTTTTTTCCATACTTCTACGCTACTTTGCCCATCTAAATAAAATGAATCTGGCGGAGTAAAAGATGAATAATATTGGTCGTCATTTCCACAAGAGCCATCTACACAATCATAATCATCAGTGGTGCTGCTAAAATTAAAACTATTACCTGCGCTATGAGTAACTTGTGCTGATACCCATTTATCAAAATTCGACCCTGATCCCCCAGAAAATGTTTCAATAAATGGGAGGTTTTCATAAGTAGTAGTCCCATTTTTTACAACAAAATCTCCAGGATCAGTATCGGTACTATATATTATGCTAAAAGGGAAAAAAACTATTATAAAAAAAAACATATTTTTATCAATTATAGATTTCATTGGATTGTAATAGAAGCGTTTCTAATTCCTTGAATAGAAATTATTTCATCTAATGGAGTAACTAATTCACACTGCGTTGTATCATACTCTACAAGTGTTTCACCACTATTAAGCGCCGTAAAATATAATTCAGCAATGTGTCCTGTCTCAGTAACATAGGACAATGCGCCTTCTCCTCCCAAGTACCAAGCAAATATATCAATTGTTCCAAAAACAACTGTATAAGTAAATAAAGGCGTATTTGCACCATTATTAGTCAATAATACACCTGGAAGAATTGTGTCAAGCTGTATTAACTCCGCATTATATGTTATATGAGCATGTACTCCCGCTAAGGTGGTATCATGATCAATAATGTATGTTCCTATTGTAATAGAATCACCATTGGAGACTGTCTGAGTAAGGGGATGCATTGTTAGAGCTGGAGGAAAAACTCCAGCAATAGAATCTGCTATCGCATCTATTGGATTATCTAATTTTATTTCATATGTCTTACAAGAAAAAAAAATAATAATACCTAGGAAGCCAATAGAAATAAGCTCAAGTCTAATTATTTTTTGATAAAGAAGTGTAAAAATTTTCTTCAAAATGCTGATAACGATTATACCATCTGCTTGAAATCCACTTTAACCACTTTATTTATTTGCGACGATAAGGTTCAGGTCCATGGATAAACTTTTGAGGTCTTGGACCAGCGACATACGCATGAATAGCATTAATTGCCCATACTGTACCAATCATAATTCCATTATTAATCATTGCCTTATTATAGCTTTTATGAGCATTGTAATATCCTATTGTTTCTTTACGTAGTCGTAATACCTCATCAGGATCTGTTTCTTTATCATATAATTTGGAAGATTCCTGTAGACTTTTAACTGCTGAAGAATACTGTGTAAAGTTAAAGAATAGTACTCCAAAAAGAACTGCTTCCACCGATGGGAAAGCAAAACCTGGTAATCTTTTATTTGAATAAAATTGCCCCCAACCCGGTGCAACAGTTGACCTCCAAAGAGCACCAAAAGGAGTTTTATCTTCTTTAATATCTTTAGGGTTTTTAGGGAACAAATCTCTTCTTGGTTGCATTAATTCATATGGAGGTTCTTCACCAATAAGCGCCCAAGAAGCAATATTAGATTCTGCTTCTAATGCATTAATTACATCTAGGATATTTATTTGTATTGTACTAATAGCGCCTCCTGATCGAGTTGAGATAATTTCCCCTGTCAATATCGATCCATATTGCCCAACTTTAGTACCTGCATACATCACATAGTCAGCAGATAACTCTTGCCCAATACTTATAATTATTTCCCTATCGGGTATTTGTCTTTCAGGATCATCAAAGTCTGTATATTGACCCACCACAGATAAAACTATTTCAGGATCAATTACTCTCATTTGAGGTGTTCCTTGCAACTGAGATGACATAGATGAAAAAAGTTCTCCGTATTGGACTATAGAAGCACTATCCATTACTACGTCAATGAATGCAATACTTCCAGTATAATCAGCACTTTTAATTGTACTGAAAAAAGTTATATAAATAATTAATACTTTATATCTAAGGGTCAATTATATCCTTATTCAGGTTGATAACGAGTATAAATAAACTCAGCATTGCGATCTGCAATAATAACTTGATCATCAAATAGTTCATCTAGATAGTATACACGCAAGCGATGAGGACCTGCCTCTAGGTTCAATTTTATCTTTTCATCACGCCAAGTATGTTCTCCATTCAATTCAAAAGTAAGACCTTTTTCTTTTGCGCGAAATTTTATTTTATACATCGGATTAAGAATAAAATCAGCAACAAGTCTTTTTGCATCTTGTACAGATATTTCATGAACAGCAGGAGCATACCCATTGGCTTCTAAACGGACCTCATGCATTCCAGGCCGAACTGAATAACCTTTTACAGGAGAAGTCCCAATTTCTTTTCCATCTAAAATTACCGTTGCTCCTTTTGGAAGAACTTTAATATCTAATGTTACCTGACCAATTAGGCGTGAGATTAAAATAAAAATTATTAATAAGTATTTCATTGCTTTGCTAACTCTAGATCATCTTGCGGACTCATAAAATAGTTTCCAGCATAAACCACATCTTGCTCTCGAATCCACCCTGGAATCATCTCAGAATCATCATTAGACCAAAAAACTTCCACTAGACCATACAACCTATTGCCTGATACCTGAGTAACTGCTATAATATCATTTTTGGATAGAAGGAAATGTGTAATAGATCCATTTGCAGATGATTCACGGAAATGCGTTAAATTGTTTTTTGTAATATATAAATTACCTCTATCAACAAAATCTTTACTTGGACCCAATGCAAAATCAATATCTAAATCAAAATTACCATTAAAAACTGCATCTCTGCTTATTACTGGAAATAAAGATCCTACTCCAGCAGAAACAATAATATCACTACGGTAACCATATTCATTTGGTAGTTCAAATCGATAATCTCCATCAATACGGGATTTTGTATAAAATGATCTTCCTGAAGAATCCGTGGCAACTAATTGAATGCCGCCTAACATTCTTTCATCATATCTTCGAAATACTATTCCTTCAATAACCGCTGGAGTTTTAATAATCTTACTTACAGGAAGAGATATTACACCATATCGGACACCTGTAAATTGATGTTTAATTTCTGGCATATCTGGTCCTTGAGGATAGATAACAAGTAAATTACCATTCTTATCTGTAGAAAGCGTATTTTGCGGAAGAAATACATCAATATTCTCTTCTGGCATATATGTTGCAGCAAAAACAGGATCTACTTCATTCTCCCTATCATAAATATAAACCTGATATGCTTGTGGCAATGTATTAACTAATTGAACTGGTGCTTTTATTTGGATATCTTGGTATTCATATCTCAATGAAATTAACGGAGAGCGCTGAGTATAAATAGGATCAGAATATTTAGGGGCAAAAGTGTATCCGCAGCCTGAGATAATAAAAACTGCACAAAATACTAGGAGACTGGTATGTGGAGTAGTCTTCATTCTTTTCACAGTTACCTATTGAGGTAAGTGTTGGTCCCAATTTATGACAATAAGAATATACTATTCAAGACATAGTATTCTATAAAGAACGCCCATGCGGAGTTTTAAGATATTCATCCTCAGAGTTCTTTTTCACAGATACCATGGTGATAATTGCAGTACATGCCAATCTTTTTTTGTTTTTAGAACCTTCAGCATATGCATCTATAACGACTTCGAATGATGAATTCCCTACTTTAGATATATAACCTTCAAAATTAACCCACTCTCCAGGATATACTGGCTCTCGAAATTCAACTTTTTCTATGGCACGAGTTAGAGCACCATCAACCCCAGTTCCTTGTAAAAAACGGTATGCAACCTTTGCGGCAGCAAGATCCATCCAAGATATCATTTGCCCACCAAATAATGTACCAACATTATTAGTATCATCTGGCATAACCAACTGACTATATTTTGCAGAATATTTCATGTTTTACTTTAAATAATTTTTTTTATTAAATAATATAAGAATATAGCCTCGCTAATAAACCCTCGAGAAAAATTTTTTTTCTCTGAAGAGCACGCCACACCAGCGAGGCTATATCATATATTATCTATAATTATTATTTTCAGTCAAGATTTTTTTTAATACAAATAAAATCTTATTATAGTCCTTCTTTTACGATTCGCTTTCCTTCTTCAACATCTACTTTACTTAAAAAGTATGCACCAAGAATAAACAATACTAATATTGATAATATACCCGCCCTTGCACTTCCGTAAATAATAGTAACAGTACCCATAAGAGCTGGGCCAATAATTGCAGCAAACTTACCAAACATATTATAAAACCCAAAAAACTCTGCTGATTTAGATGGTGGTATAATTCGAGTATATAAACTTCGACTGAGCGCTTGAATGCCTCCTTGAAAAAGTCCGATTAATATAGCTAGAATATAAAAGTGTACTACTTTTGTCATAAAATAACCGACTAAAGTAATTACTGAGTAACCGATAATACCTATCATTATCCCTGTTTTTGCTCCAGTCTTTTTTGCCATCCAACCATATATTAATGCAGATGGAAAAGCTATAAATTGAACAATTAATAGAGCAATAATTAAACTCTCATTTGGAAATTGTAAAGACATTCCATAGTCTACACCCATTTTTATTATGGTATCAACTCCATCAATATAGAACCAATATGCTAAAAGAAATAACCCAACAACTCTCATTTTACGAATTTCTTTGAATGTTTCTATTAATTGCTTCCAGCCCATACTAATTGCTTTACCCATATTAACAGACTTCTCATCGTTTGATTCGGAAACAAATAATATTAAAGGAATAGTGAATACGAACCACCAGATTGCGACACTTAAAAAAGAAATTCTAATTGCCGTTGCACCATCCGGAATACCAAATAATTGAGGTTTTAGATACATAATTACATTTAACATAAATAATAAACCACCACCAAGATAGCCAAGGCCAAATCCAAAAGCAGATACAGAATCTACCTTTTTTTCAGAAGCTACATCAGGAAGAAGGGCATCATAAAAAATGTTAGCACTCGCAAAACCAATTGTTGCTATCATATAAAACAATACAGCCATCTGCCAGTATCCTTGATTCACTATACATAATCCACCTGTCATAATTGATCCTAAAAATGCAAAAAATATAAGAAATTTCTTTTTTTTAGAGCCTTGATCTGCTATTGCACCTAGAAAAGGTGCTATTGCTGCAACCACAATTGCATAAATAGAATTGGCCATACCAAGATAAAATGTACTTTGATTTGGATTATTAGGGTCGGCCCAATACTCTTTGAAAAAAAGCGGGAAAAACCCTGCCATAACTGTGGTTGCGTAGGCGCTATTTGCCCAATCATATAGTGCCCAGCTCCAAACAGAACGTTTATTTTCTTTCATAAGACATGTAAAAAGTAAGAATAATTTACTTACCAAGCTTGAAAATAAGCCTGAATACCTATCCAAGTATTAGTAAAGGTATATGTATGTCTGGTAAAATATGGAAATGAAGCTCCTATCTCAATATCAAATAAAACGGGCCCAAGACTCTTTATTGGATGAACATTATGAAAAGTGGCTAAAATATACTGTCTAACTTGCGTTTTTTTTGTATCATGAATTATTTCTCCATCCTTTATTCTACTAACCATCCAATTATCCCAATTAGAATTTTCTGATAGAACAAAATCTCTTCCTGTTCTTATACTATTAATACCAGCAGTGACGGATAATCTATCTGGAAATAATTCTAATTTACCCATAGCAGATAATAAAAATTCATCACCAAGTTGGTGTAAAAAAGAATTTCCTATTTTGGAAATAATTGAATCAGGATTTGTTTCTGATCCCCATAAAAACGAGACAGGAGTATTGACAAGTTCTCTTGAATATTTCCCTTGCTCAACTCGCCAAGTAATATTCACGAGCCTTTTATTAAAATACTTAAAAAACTCTCCAAACAAAGAATATGAATACCGTGTCATACCATTTCCAACTGGCAAATCAAAAACCTGATAAGGAACACCATTTTCATTTTTTGATTTTATTTTATACGCGCCCAATTTTTTAGCTGTTGGCAATCGCAAACTGATGCCACCATAAATAGAAATTGGCTCCTTTCCTGTCCAAGAAGGATGTCCATATAATAAAATTTTCATTCCTAAACTTGCGTCACCAAGGCCTGAAGTTGATCTTTTATTAGGATAATAAAAATTTAATAATGAATCCAAAGAAGACGTCAACGAATCGATAACTATATCCTTTGACCAACTTATTTCATTGTTTAATGATTTGTAAGTAGGTAAAAATAAGCTAAATGTCATTCTCCCTGATAAACCATATTCAATGTGGATATTTCTTTTATTATAATTTATTCTATTTAATTGATGCACAAATGCAGCTACCGTTGAGTCATTTGCCATATAGCTTATATCTCTTATCCCTTTATCAAATAGTCCTCCAGATCCTATCCAGTTACCTGATCCAATGCTGTTAATAATTGAAACACGCCATACGCTTCTTGGTATCGTGAAAAAAGTTTGAGTATATGCAACTGAAAAAAGAAATATAAAAAGATAAATTATTCTATTCATAGAGTAAAAAACGAGTACGGAATTCACTAAAACGAAGAATATCATGTAACCACAAAGGAGGTAAGTAGTCTACGGGTTTACCTTGAGCAGCAAAAATCCTTAATAAATCATAACCAAATAACTTATCAACATAACCGCCTGCTAACCATTCAAAATTTTTCTCATATAATTGATAAGTGAGAATCATCAAAGCTGTAGATGTTGCAAGTGGATCAAATGTATTACGGTTAGTTATCTCCATTAATAATCCGCTACAGTTTTGTCCTGCATAGTAAGGCCCTCTTTCTTCACCATAAATAGATTCTGGCACATAACGTATCTGGTGAAAATAAACGCCAGGAAGATTAAGTTTATTTACTTTTTTCCATAATAAACTTCCAGATATCCAAGGTGCCCCTACCCGAAAAAAAGGACTTTCTGTACCATGTCCTACATTTATATTAGTACCTTTAAATAGATTCATACCCATATAAGCCAAAAGAGATTCTACATTATTCACTTCTGGCAAAATTGAAATAAATGGGATTCCAGTATCATCCATCCACATCGTCCTCTGCCAATTAGACATTGGTATAATTTTCAAGTTCGCGCGAGCCAAATCTTTTAACCAACCCATTTCATTTACTATAAGGGCATATTCTCCAATTGTTAATCCATGTCTAATAGGAACTAAATGATATCCCTCAAGCGATTGATAGGCAGTCCTAATTACTGGACCATCCATAACATCCCCTCTAAGTGGATTAGGGCGATCAAGTAATAGAACAGGCGTATCAAATTCTGATGCTTTTTCCATTACTTTTGAAACTGTTGTCATATAGGTAGTATATCTCACACCCGTATCCTGGATATCAATTAAAATAAGGTCAGCATCACGGATACTCCATTCAGGTGGATACATTACTCTTTTAAATAAATCAACTATTCTTGCCCCAAAGATAGGGTCTACTGATTTATCCCCCATCATTTTCAATTTAGGATCTTCACTCGCAAATAAGCCATATTGAGGCAAAAATATCGCAAGAACATGTACGTCTTCAACCTCTCTTAATAAAGTAAGCAAATGCTTTCCATTTCGATTGACAGATGCTTGATTACAAAGTATGGAAATTGTTTTCCCTTTAAGTTGAGAAAAATCCATTTGTTCAAGAATATCAAGACCTGTATATACCTTCTTTACAAAAGATAAATCAGGTATTGTTTGAATTTCTGAATACTTGAAATTCTGACCAATTAAGGAGCAAATTAATAATAAAAAAAATATCCAGCTTTTATTATGATTAAATATCATGATTAAATCTATCTTGTAAAAAAGGAATAAGGATACTAATGAATAGCATAATTAAAGTTCCAGTAAAAACATACCAAGTCCAAGCTAGTGTAGAAAATTTCCAAATAAATATCATTGATATTATCGATAAAAGAAACCCCCAAAACACTGAAAGTCTTGTTACTTTAATATTACTAATCCTAAGTATGAAAAAACCAAGTATTGCACCATAGATTACTGATGCTATACTTAATCCAACCTCAACCAATGGACTATTCGAAGAAGTAAATAACATTGCACCACCAATAAGTATAATAGCCCAACAAACTGAAACTGTCCTCGCAATGTTAATACTTGTGTTTTTATTTATCGGATCAATCCAATCAACAACAGTAGCTGATGCTAAAGAATTGATAGATGAACTTAATGTTGACATTGCAGCTGCAAAAATTCCAGCAACAAGAAATCCTGTAAAACCAGCAGGTAGATGAGTCAAAATAAACCATGGAAATAACAAGTTCGGTTTTAATGACGTTCCATCATACAGTACCCACATCATAGCCCCTAAAAAAAGAAATATTGCAAACTGAAAAAACACCAATATTCCACTTAATATCAACGCTTTCTGACTATCTCTAATTGATTCAGCAGATAAAAGTCTCTGTACCATTAAATGATCTGTGCCATGTGAAGCTAAAGACAATAAAAAACCACCAGAAATAGCTGCAATAAAATTATATGGCATGGTAAACAAATCAACTATAGAGTTTGGAAAACCTTGAAAAATTGACAATTTATCTCCATCTAATAAAGATGATTGCACCTGATTAAATCCACCAGGTACTAAATTATTAATAATATTAAAAGTTACAAATGCACCAAATACGTATAATATAAATTGGAATGTATCAGTATAAATAACAGCGCGAATACCTCCAATAAGTGTATATATTAATGTAACGAACCCTATGATTAGAATTGAAAAATTAAAAGACCAGCCAGTTATAAGTGTTAAAGGTATTGCCGTCATGAACAATCTTACTCCATCAGCTAGAACTCTCATTATAAGAAATACTGTAGAAACAAATCTTTGGAGACCTATTCCCCATTTGTTGCCTATAAATTGATAAGTTGACTGTATTCCTTCATCATAATATTTTGGAAGAAAAAACCATGCAACAGCTATTCTACCAAGTATATATCCTATGGCAACTTGCAAAAAACCAAAATTCGTTAAATAGGCTAGGCCCGGAATACTTAAAAAAGTTAGGACGGAAGTCTCTGTAGCTACCACACTAAAGGAAATCATTACCCAAGATATTTTTCCATCACCAAGGAAATATGATTTTGTATCTTTTTGTTTTCTTCCAGCTAATACGCCAATAAACAGAATTATAGTTATATAAATGAATAATACTTTTACATCTAAAGATGTAAAATTGCTTTTGCGTGGGTAAATCAAATATTTTTGTCTGACTTCCCGATTAAATTTTAGTAGTTCTTCATTTTGAATGGATTTATAAAGAGATAGCCTATTCCAATCCTCCTTTTGAATAAAAATTGATATATCTGAATTGCCTACTTTATTATCAAAATCTATACGATTATTACTTTTAGTATCAAATAATATATCTGGATATAAACGTTTAATTACTTTTGCGCTTTCAATTGCAATATTCCAAGGATCATACACTTTAGAATCAGTTATTTTAAATGAGAATCCATTGCATATTTTTCCCTCAAAACGTCCGCTATTAGGAACAATTACTGCAGGAAAAAATTCTATTCCTGGAAGATTTAATGCCTTTAGTTCAATAACTAGGTCTGATGCATCTTTAATATTAGAATGAACCACAATTTGATGTTCACGGTCAGATTCTCTTCCATTTTCAAACATATCATCTGCAACCAAGAGGTTACTTATGGAAAAGTATTTTAATTTATCATATGAATTTATATTTGGTGGAATGTAATTCCATTGCAGGTTAGTGTCTGTCCACTCTTCGCCACTCCAATTATCCATTGGAATAATTTTTAATTTGGCATTATAATGATATTCTTCATTTAACAATCGAGCCAATTCCCCAATAGTCATACCATGCCTATATGGTATAGATATCATTTCAAAGGGGTTTGCTATGCTTTTTTGTGGAATATTGCCCGATACAATAGACCCACCCAATGGATTTGGTCGATCAAGAACTATTATTGGAGTTTTATATAACCCGCAAGCATATACAATTTTACTCAAACAAATAGTATATGAAGTTGATCGTAATCCTAGATCTTGAAAGTCAATAAAAACAAAATCAATATCTCTAATTCTATTAAATAACTCTTCATTTGTTAAATCAAAAAAATATACTTCATTTCTATCAAAGTTAATATTTGCACTATCTTTTTTATCTAAATTGACTACAGTTTTAAGATCAAATTTCTTTTGTAAAAGTTCAACACTACTTTGTGTATTTTTATTTACTGCTCCACTATTTGTAAATAGACAAATACTTTTTCCATTATATTTATGTGAATTATTTAGTAATGCATCTATTCCGAAAGACACATTGGATGTAATCTCACCATTACAATAGTTTGATATAAAAAAGACTATTATGTACTTAGTAAAAAAAATGTTCTTCATATTTGCATTTAATTATAATCAGCTTATAGAATACCACTTGAATATAAAACTAGTTGTTATTTTATATAATTCGATTTTTTCTTGCCTTTTTTATTAGACTGAGTCATTTTCCGGGTAATTATGGCGCAAAAAGAGAACGAACAATCGAATAGCGGCGGTTTCGCTAAGACAACAGATTTTAAATGGCTTGGAATTGGCTTAGGGCTTTTTATACTTCTCGCCTTTATTATGCCAATGCCTGAATCAATGATGTCAAAGGCTGAAGAACTATTCCAAGGTCAAGCAGGTGTAGATATTTTAACTAAAGCAACTCATATTAAGCTCATAATTGCTTTACTGTCTACTTGTGTAATATTTTTTGCTACTGAAGCGGTACCAATGCCTGCAGTTGCATTACTAATTGGTTTAGTTCAATTATTCTTTGGTATAACTGATCCTAAATTAATTGTGGGAACCTATGCACATGATGCTGTATGGTTTATCGCTGGATCTTTAGCCCTTGGAGCAACTTTAGTAAAATATGGTTTAGATAAACGCGTTGGCATGCTTGTAATAAATTTAGCTGGAACAAAAACACGCATGATTGTTATTGGCATCTTATTAGGTACAGCAATTCCAACTGCTTTTGTTGGTGAGCATGCTGTAGCTGCCATGTATGTTCCGATTGCAATGGCTTTGTATACCCTTACAAACAAATCTACTCCTTCTCCAAATTTAGGTACCCTTTTAATGGTTACGATCGCAGTTGGTTGTATGATTGGAGGGCCAATGAGTCCTACTGGAGGTGCTCGTAATGCTTTAATGATTGGGTTCCTTTCTAATATTGGCATTGAAGTCTCTTTTATGCAATGGATATCTATGGGGGTATTCTATACAGTTGTAATGTCTGTTGTTATGGCCTTTTTACTACCTTTATTATTTAAACCTGAAGTTTCTGACTTATCTGAGGCAGTTGATTTATTGAAAAAAGATCTTGAAAAACATGGTGCTATGACAGCTAAGCAGAAGCTGGTTGCTTTGGTAATGCTAGCGGTAGTTATTTTATGGATTGTTGATAAATCACTCACGAGGCAGGTTTTAGGTTTTTCACTTGGCCTAGGTGGCGTTGCTATATCTGGGGCTGTTCTTTATATGCTTTTAGGATTAACCTCTTGGAAAGATTATGAAGATAAAGTTAGCTGGGGTGTAATTGTGCTTTATGCTGGATGCATAAGTCTAGGTAGTGTGTTTAAAAGTACTGGAGCTTCAAGTTGGTTTGCTGATCAAATCATGGGCTTAGTTTCACCACTTGGCCTTAACTCTGGTGTGGGATTAGTGATTTTAGTTGGTGTTATAGGTGCTGTGTTGACAAACTTGATGAGTGCTGGAGCTACCGTTGCTGTAATAGGCCCCGTAGTACTAGATATGGCTCAAAGTTCTGGAACGAACCCAGTCCTTGTTGGTGTTGGCTTGGCAATAGCAACATCCATGGCATACTGGTTAGTTATTGGTACTCCCGCAAGTTCTATCGTTTATGCAAGCGGGCAACTTGAGTCTAAAGATTTCATTCGTATGGCAAGCGCAGGTTGGCCAGCTGCAATAATTGTCTTAGGAGTTATGGTCGCTTTTTATTGGGTTAGTATTTTAGGAATTGATCCAATGGGAATAGGGTTTTAAGGATATAATTATGGAAATTTTATTTTTATTAATAGTTCTAGTGGTTTTGTTTTTAGCAGTTTTCTCCAGTAGAAAAGAGCAAACATCTGCTGCAGATAATCGTAAAGATGCCTTTCAAAAAGAAAAAGAAGAGTTTGCAGAAGAAGATATAATGACATACGGACAAGTTCAGCAACGTAGAGAAGATCTTATTGGTGTTCTTGATAATAATCTGTCGGATAAACCTGAACAACGCGATCAAATAAAGAGAATAGTAAATGATTGGGCAGATTTAAAAATAAAGGCTTTTCAAGATAGAAGATCTTGGGTGAGAAACCCTGATAAAGAGAAATCTAATTAATTTACATATTTTCTTTCTGTTCTTCCTTTAATTCCAGTTAGTAGTACATAGCTTGTTGATCCAATATCTTTAGCAATATCATCTACTAAAATTTTATCTAAATTATTCTGACCAAATATTAATACCTCATCACCAACCTGAATATCTGCACCACCAAAATCTATCATAAATTGATCCATGCACACTCGTCCTGCTATAGAATATTTACTACCCTTAAAAGATATAAAGCCATTCAAATACCATTCCCTTGGAAAACCATCAGCAAATCCTGTTTGAACAACTCCTATAACTGTATCTTCTTTTGCCTCCCAAACACCTCCATAACTTACCTTAGTTCCGGCCTTTACCTTTCTTAAAGAGACAACTGGTCCTCTAAATTCCATTACAGGCCTTATTGGAAGTTCTCTCGGAACCTCATCGGATGGAAATGAACCGTACAATAGCATCCCAACACGAACTAAATTAAATGAACTATGCGGCATGTTAATTACTGTGCCACTATTCGAAAAATGAATAAATTCAAAAGTTAGATTTATTTTTTTACTATAATCTAATAGTGTATTGAATTGATTAAGTTGATGCTCTGCATAATGTAAATCTCCTTCATCTGCGGTTGCATAATGGCTATATATACCGTAACAATTCAGTTTTTGATTTTTAATTATTTCAATAATTCCATACGCTTCATCAAATGATATACCCAGTCTCGTCATACCAGTATCTACTTTTAAATGAAATTTTGGACTATGCTTAGCTTTAGAAAATAATCTAATATCATCTGGATCACATAAATTTAAAGTTATATTTTTTTCATAGGCAATTTCTAACATTTGTTTAGTTGGTCTACAAAAAACAAGTATATCTTCTGTAATCCCAGCATTCCTCAACTCTATTGCTTCATTAAAAGTAAAAACTGCAAAAAACTTTACACCTACATCACGCAATGCTTTTGAAATTTCTATTACTCCATGTCCATAAGCATTTGCTTTTACTACAGCCATAATAGGAATATTATTCAACTGATCTTTTATTAAGTGATAGTTATAAGATAGATTATCTAAGTGAATTATAGCTGAAGGTGAAAACATTTTATTTAACCAAATTTTCTTAATAAAAATAATTTTAACTCTTCAAAATTTTTAAAAACCTCAGCACTACAGGCTATGATCCATCCACTTAGATCTGTCAGCGGAACTTGATTAACTACGTAAACAGGTATACCATGTTCAAATGCTAATGTAACTTCACCATGTGTCCCAGCTCCTTTAAACACTTCTTTATTCCATAAACAAATAATATAATTTGCTTCTTTAGTTACTGCTTTTATATCTCGTAAAACAAACTTATTAATAAAATTTTTATATCGTTCTAAGTCCGTCTCTTTCCAATTACGGTAATCATGTGAATCTGTGTTAGATATGATCAAACGAGATTCTTCTACTGGATTAATGACAGAATGATGAAGCTTAGAAGCAAGCCATTCTGTTATATTATTACGCCAGCCTTCCCCTTCATCGTGCGAATACTCGATTGCCCCAGAAAGATATGCGATCATTGCTTAAGAACTCGTTTCAATAAAATACTATTTAAAAAGATCCATAGTATTCCAATAATTAAAGGTATAAAAAATAAATCAAAATTAAACTCACCTTTAAATACTATTAACCTGTACCAATTAGATATCATACTAGTTGGCAAAAACTTGAAAATAGCAATCAAACTTTTTGGGTAGAAATCAAACTCAATTAATAATTGAGAACTATATACAATAAATAATGAAATAATCGAAGCTCCTATAAAAATATTATTAATTCTATGAGTTGACAATGAAAGTGTGGTAAAAGCATTAGCAATTATCAAACTAAATAGAGAAACTGCTATAATGATGTAGATAAAACTAGTAACAGCTAAAGAAATCTCCATTAGATATAATAAAATAAAAATAGAAACCATAGAAAGAATTACACTTTCAATAATAGCAGAGAATAATAAATAGCTTACAATTTGAAATTTAGATAAGGGTGATAAGGATAAAGTCACTAACGTCTGCGATTCTAAACGCAAAAAATGAAAATCTCTAAAAATAATTGGTGTAATAATGATTGTATTAATTAACATAATTATTCCAGGGTAAGCCCACTCCTCGTAGGCTATATTACCCATAGTTTCCATGATTACATTTTTCATACCAATTGATAATGTTAGAAATACAATAATCGGTAATATCAAAACCAAACCTGCAGAGGAAATAAGTCTTTGTCGAAAAAGCCAAAAACGTCTTATAAGGAATGCCTGCACTAGTCTAGTCCTCTACCAGCGAATTCAGAATCCATCAAATCACGTAAACTTAATTTCTTTACTGATAAATCTTTCATTAGTTGACCAGCTGCTTCATTCAATACTTGAAAAAAAACAGATCTTTCACGACCATAGAAATGAATAGTATTACCAATTTTAGAAGGGTTAACTATAGTCGAAATTGCAATTAATTTATTATAAAGTTGTTCTGTAAGCTTGACAAACTCAATTTCAAATTGATGATACTGTAAGGTACTCTCTAATAATTTATCCAAAGTTCCATCTAAGATTATCTTACCATTTTGCATTACCAATATTCTAT
>SGYN01000010.1 GCA_004321715.1 bacterium
TTTCTATCTTTCAATGATACCGTTAATGTTTCAATTGTTTTTATAAAATCATCTTCAATAATGTTACTAGAAAGCAAGGTTGATAAAATATGTTTACTATTTGGCCCTTGATTTGGATTTGGTAACCTTAACCCAGATAAATCTTTTACAGATAAGTCAGTTTTGAATCCTTGAAGATCTAATATTCTTAATTGGTAATACCAATAAATTAAATTTAATTGTGTCTTTTGTATATCGATAATTTTAAGGACTCTAATTAACTCATCAAACAAATCTATATTAGGATCTTCATCAATTGTTGTTTTTTCTGTTAGCTCCACTATCGCCATACCGTATGCAATACGCTTCAGATCTTTGTGTATATTTAAATATGTTGATGCAAAACTTGCTTTAGTTACAAAATGCAAATCACGGCGTTTATTATGACTAAAAACTATATCTAAATAACTCATTGGTTCATAAAAAGCACTTTGAGGTGATTTTTTTCTTTTAGCGCCTCTTATAATAAAACTAAGCTTGCCCATTTCTCTAGTAAAGCATCTAGCAATAATACTTGTATCGCTATAAGAAAACCGCCTTAATACAATTGTAGGCGAATGAATAATCATAATTAATATGCTTTTGCAAAAATTGCTTCGTGTACAGCCTTATCTCCAGAATAAATACACTTGAGGCCTGTTGGGTCGCTATTAAAAGGTATACACCTAATGGTTGCTTTGGTTTCATTTTTTATTGCTGCTTCTGAAGCTTCTGTCCCATCCCATCCACAACGAACAAATCCTCCATTATTAGATATTATATTTTTGAACTCTTTATAGCTTTGTACAATGGTAGTATTTTTATCTCTAAAATTAACTGCTTTGTTTAAAATATTTTCCTGTATATCATCTAATAAGCTAGAAATCGTTTCTACTATTTGATTCAATTTTATTGATTGCTTATCTATTGTGTCTCTCCTTGCTAACACTGCTTCTTTATTTGAAATATCTCTTAAACCAATTTCTAATCTTATTGGAACGCCTTTAAGTTCCCATTCGTTGAATTTAAACCCAGGAGAATTATTAGAGTTATCGACTTTTATACGGATTCCTTTTTTACTACATTGAGCTGTAATATCATTAACATGATTCATAATGGTCGTTTTATCCTCATTGTTTTTTGCAATGGGGATAACCACAACTTGAATTGGTGCAATTTTTGGAGGTAATACTAACCCTTTATCATCTCCATGCGCCATTACAACTCCACCAACTAACCTTGTGCTTACACCCCAACTTGTTGCATAAACAAGATCTTCCTTATTTTGACGATTCTGAAAAGTAACTCCAAATGCTTTAGCAAAATTTTGGCCCAAATTATGCGATGTTCCTGCTTGTAACGCTCTCTTGTCACCCATCATCGCTTCTATTGAATAGGTTTTTTCTGCTCCTGCAAATTTTTCTGAATCCGTTTTCAATCCTGTTAAAACAGGCATAGCTAAATAATTTTCTGCTAAATTTCGATAGATTTCCAAAATTTTTAATGTTTCTTTTTCAGCTTCATCATCTGTCTCATGCGCAGTGTGCCCTTCTTGCCATAAAAATTCTGTTGTTCGTAAAAACAATCTTGTTCTCATTTCCCAACGAACAACATTTGCCCATTGATTAATTAATAGAGGAAGGTCACGGTAAGATTGAATCCATTTTTTATACATTGACCATATAACTGTTTCAGAAGTTGGGCGAACAATCACCTCTTCCTCTAATTTGGATTCGGGGTCTACTTCTACGCTTTGACCATCATTAGTTGTTCGCAACCTATGATGTGTAACTACAGCGCATTCTTTCGCAAAGCCCTCAACGTGCTTTGCTTCACTTGCTAAAAATGATTTTGGTATAAATAATGGAAAATATGCATTCACATGACCACTTTCTTTTAGCATTTTATCCAGCGCTAATTTTATATTTTCCCACAATTCATAACCGTAGGGCTTGATAACCATTGTGCCTTTTACTGGTCCATAGTCTGCTAGGCCGGATTTTAATATTACATCCGTATACCAATTTGCATAATTTTCTTTCTGAGAAGTAATACCTTTAGACATTTTATTGATTTCTTAAATTTATCATATGGAAATTAGCGGACATCACCAGGTCATTCAATACAAAGATTAGTAAACATCCATTTTCTTAAAACAATAATAATACTATTTTCTCATATATATTCTATGAATAAGACATCTTTTGCAACTGGGCTTTATTGTTTCTATTTTTTAACCGTAATGGTTTCGTGTAATAATCCACAGATAACTGTATTAAGTAATTGCGTTATTCCTAATCATCCAAAAGCAAACTCGATTTCTTTTTCAGATGGTAAAATAATTGATGTAGGCAATAATTTATCTGGGGATCTAATTATAGATCTTGACGGCGGCGTTGTGTATCCTGGGTTTTCAGATTCTCATATGCATCTTGTTGGCTATGGAAAGTCCTTGGAAAAACTTGATCTTGTTGGAACAAAAAGTGTTTCTGAAATTAAAAATATTGTATCTAAGTCTTATGATCAATCTAATAAGTGGATTGAAGGAAGAGGTTGGGACCAAAATGACTGGAAAGATATTATTTATCCAACAAAAGAGGATTTGGATTTGGTTGCAAAAAATCAACCAGTTTATCTAAGAAGAATTGATGGACATGCAGCATGGGTAAATTCAAAAGTATTATCAATCTGTGGAATTAATGATGAAACTAAAGATCCACCAGGTGGAAAAATCATTAGGGATCAGAGCGGTGTTCCAACAGGTATATTTATTGATAATGCTATTGATTTAATTGAAAAATTTCTACCTGAAGATACCTATATTGATAAAAAAAGGTATATTGAAAGAGCCGTCAAAAGCTTAAATAAGTTTGGACTAACAAGTATTCATGACGCCGGCACAGATAAAGAAACAATCGAAATATTAAAAGAATTAATTCAACATGATCAGCTTTCTATTCGCATCAATGCTATGCTTAATAACAATGTAAATGATTATGATTTTTACATAAATAACGGACCTGAACGCATTAATGATTTTTTATTTATAAATAGTATAAAAATATATTTTGATGGAGCTATGGGTTCTAGAGGAGCATATCTTTTGGAACCGTATTCGGATGATCTAGAAAATGTTGGACTCACAATAACTACCGAGGATAATATTCGAAAAAAGGTAAAAATTTTTAATGCAGCAGGATTTCAAGTTGCTATTCATTGTATCGGTGACAAAGCCAATAGAATAGCTTTAGATATATTTGAAGAAATAGGCAATAAACATTCAAGGAATCGTATTGAACATGCACAAATAATCCATAAAAATGATATTCATAGGTTTGTTGAACTGGGCGTTATCCCTTCGATGCAATCAACTCATTGTACTAGTGACATGTACTGGATTGATGAAAGACTAGGTCTAGATAGAATTCATCAAGCTTATCCGTGGAATTCATTATTAAATACAGGATCGATTATACCGGGTGGCTCTGATGCTCCGGTTGAAATACCTGATCCCCTTTTGGGTTTATATGCTTCAACCACAAGAAAAGATCTTAATAGTTGGCCTGAAGGAGGTTGGTTACCAGATGAGCGCATGACAATTGATCAAGCAATATCATCCATAACAGAATGGAGTGCGTATAGTATGTTTGCTGAAAATTTTTATGGAAAAATAGATAAAGGTTATTTAGCAGATTTTACGGTATTAAATAATAATTTAAGGACTATAGACCCAAAACATATACCAGATACAACTGTTTTATATACGTTTGTAAATGGTAAAATAGTCTACCAGCATGTTAAGTGATAAAAAAATTAAAAGCCTATCAAAGCTATCAATAAAAAAAGGGCGTGAAACTGAGGAGAAGTTTTTAGTTGAGGGATTTAGAATCATACAATCTGCATTAAAAAATAACGCAAAAATTGATAATATTTATATTTCAAATGAATTTAAAGCTTCTACAGAGCTCAAAACTATTGATGGACTAATAACAGAAAATATTAATATTGAATTTTTAGAACAAAAAATAATTAATAAAATTTGTCAAACGGTCCATCCTGCTGGAATAGTTGCTACTTGTTATTTACCAAACAATATCAAAATAAAGGGATCCCTAACAGATAATTGGGTTTATTTAGATAAAGTTTCAGACCCTGGAAATTTAGGTACGCTATTACGAACTGCTGCATGGTTTGGAGTTAAAAATATTGCTTTATCTACAAAATGTACAGATCCTTTTAACCCTAAAGTTGTACGTAGTGGTATGGGTGCACATTTTTTATTAAATATTTTTATGGATATGGATTTATTTGAATTCAAAAAAAATGAATATTGTATTATTGGCGCCGATCAAAATGGTTCCCCTCTATATGATTTTAATTTTATTAATGATAAATGGATATTAGTTATAGGAAACGAAGGTCATGGCATTTCAAAAGATAGCAAGGAGCATATTGAACATTTTTTATCTATTCCTTCTAGAGGATCTGGAAATTCATTAAACGCTGCTGTTGCTGGAGGTATTTTAATACATCACCTAGTTAATTATAAATAGACTGAACTTCTTTTGTTTAAAAGTCAATAACCGTAATTTTTAATTAATGAAATTTCAAGAACAGGATAACCCCGCATCTGAATTAATATATGAACCAAACAGTTTCAGTCAAACTAGCATTTGGAGTGGTCATTTTTTCTGTGCTCTCTTCGCTCGTAATAGCATCTGTTATTGCGGCAGCCGGAACCGTACAGCCTAACGAACATAGCCAAAACACATATAACTACATTGCTCTTTTTGTAGGACAAGGATTTATGATAATTCCTCTTTTGTTATTTTTAATTAGCAGAAAGGAACCTATTGCTCATAGCGTGCGATTAAAATTGATATCTGTGCCTGTCTTTACAAGTGCAATATGTATATCAATGGGGTTAATACCAATTGTAGATGAAATGGATCGAGTGTTATCATTTGTATTCGGAACAGAAGAAGAATTGGCTCAATTAACTGATATACTAATTATTGATTATTCTTTCATAGGGTTGCTACTCGCCACTACAATTGTTGTATTGGCTCCCCTAGGCGAAGAAATTCTATTTAGGGGATTTTTACAGAAAAAACTAGAAGAGTCCTGGCAAGACATCACAAGGGCTGTATTAGTAACAAGTTTATTTTTTGCTTTCATACACATGAACCCTATTTGGATAATACAAATTTATTTATTAGGGGTAATCCTTGGCTATCTTTCCTGGAAAACGGGTTCTATTATACCAAGCTTAGTCCTTCATAGCCTAAATAATGGAGCTGCATTAATATTAACAAATTATTCCGATTCAATTAATCCGTATTATCTTTGGAATAATCACGTTTCTCCTTTAATTATTTTTCTAGCAATTTGTAGCTTGTCATTTGGTTTCTATAATTTAAATAAATCGGTTAGGATCTAATTATGCGACAGAAGATGATAAGTAATGAAATTAATATTCTTCGTGATACTTTTCGGCGATTAATAAGAAGAAAAGCAAACACAAATCTTGGTAAGCTTATAGATAAAACTCACCCCGCTGATTTGGCTTTACTTTTTAGGTTTTTCAATGAAATAGAGCAGGATATACTGTTCTCTATTATGAAGCCCAGCGAGCATACTGGTGAATTCTTAGGCGAGTTAGATGAATCAATCATAAAAAGACTTATAGAAAATGAAACTGCTGAGCATGCTGCTGAATTAATTCAGTTCACAACTTCAAATGATAAAACATCTATTTTAAATATTCTTGATGAAGAATCTTCACAAGCAATTTTGGATTTATTGAAAAGTGAAGAACAAGAAGAGCTTGAAGAGATCATGGGTTATCCTGAGGATAGCGCTGGTTCATTAATGTATACTGATGTGTTTACCCTTCATGAAAATACAATTGCAAAGGATGCTATTGATGCGCTTCAGGATCATGAATCCTCTGAAATGGTGTTTTATTTATATGTTATTGATGATGACAATATCCTTGTAGGAGTTATTTCTCTACGAGATCTTGTTACAACGCCCAAAAATACTAGATTAAAAGACATGATGATTCGTTCCTTGCAGTCTGTACGCGCTGAAACAGATCAAGAAGAAGTAGCAAGAATTGTTTCTCAATATAATTACCTAGCAGTACCTGTTGTTGATAAAGAAGGTCAACTGTTGGGTATAGTCACTGTGGATGAAATTGTTGATGTTATTAGAGAAGAGGCAACTGAAGATTTCTTTCAAATGGCTGGGGCTGGTAAGGATAGAGAAATACTAATGAAATCATCATGGGATAATGCTAGCAGTAGATTCCCTTGGTTGTTTGCAAGTTGGATTGGCGGCATTTGCGCTGCTTTCGTAATTGGTCTCTTTGATAATACAATAAAGGATACTCTTGCTCTTGCTGCGTTCATACCTGTGATTATTGGAATGGGTGGTAATATTGGAACACAAACATCTACATTAGTTGTAAGAGGGCTTGCAACTGGTCGAGTTAATGTTGGAAATAATTTATCAATAATCTTAAAAGAAATTCGTGTCGGAATTATACTCGGTATTTTATATGGATTATTATTAGGATTATTTGCCATTATACAGTTTGTAGAAATCTCACCATATCTTGGTTTAGTTGTTGGGATGGGTATAGCTGGATCTATGCTTATAGCTACCGCCTTTGGGTCTTTGGTTCCTCTGTTATTACAACGGCTTGATGTTGACCCTGCCATTGCCACAGGACCTTTTGTAACAACTAGTATTGATGTTCTTGGGGTCTCGTTGTATTTAGGAATAGCAAATATTTTTCTAACTGTTTGAAGTGATACTAATCTACTTTTTATGCGGTAGCTTATGTTTGTATTTCCTTTTTACAATTTATTTCACTACAGGATTACATCGGTTAAAGACATATAAAAGAAAAGAATACCTACCTACAATTTCAATTATTGTTGCGGCTCGTAATGAAGAAGCTAACTTGCAACTGCTACTACAAAACCTCGCTGAACAGGATTACCCAAAAGAAAAAATAGAGATAATGATTGTAAACGATAGATCCACGGATGGTAGTTGGCAAATAATTAATAATTTCTCGAAATTGTATCCTTTTGTAAAGGGAATACAAATAGATGAAAAAAATAAGGATATGACTCCAAAAAAACATGCATTGACTTGTGGAATAAACAATACAAGTGGTGAGATAATACTATCTACCGATGGGGACTGCACAGTCCCCAAAGGGTGGGCGCGCAGCATGGTAAGATTGTTTGATGATAATACGGGAATCGTTGTAGGAAGATCTTCGATTGACACATCAAATAAATCATTCTTTATTGAGTACCAATCTCTTGATTTTCTTGGTATTATGGCTGCAAATGCTGGCGTTGTTGGTTGGAAAAAAGGCTGGTCTGGCTCTGGGCAGAATATAGCATATAAAAGAAAAGCCTTTGAAAAAATAGGCGGTTTTGAACCAGTAGCAAAAGCTCTTTCTGGAGATGATATGTATTTAGTACAATCAATATCAAGGCATTATGATATTCATTTTAATATTGATCACAAAAGCTTTATTTATACAGCACCTGCTCCATCAATTAAAGCATTTATTAATCAACGCATACGCTGGGCTTCTAACTCGCGTTCTTTATGGGAAACGAATCTTGTTTTCCTAATTTTTTTGATTACAGCCTTTATATCTAATAATATATTGTTCATTGCATTCTGGACTGAAGAACTACTTTCAATATTATTATTTTTATTCTTTATAAAAATTATTTGTGATGCTTTAGTGCTCTATACTGGATCGGTAAAATTAAATGTGTCTTTTAAGAAGATTCATTTTGTTGTTTGGAGTATCCTCCAACCAATATATATACCATTAACAGGTCTATTGGGTTTGCTGGGTTGGTATAGGTGGAAAGGCTAAAATGTATCCATATAAATCATATCAATTTATTTTTCTTTTTTGCACATGTTTACTTGCTGAAAATTATAATATATCTTTATGGTCCATTCCTGTAGCGCACGTAGAGTTAATCGCAGATGAAGGTGAAATTCATTTCAATACTAAGTCTGTTGGATTAATAAATTATGTATGGCCCCATAAAAATAGTTATTCAACATTGTACGATAAAGAAAACTTTGGACTAAGAAAATATTCAAAAAAGATTAAACAAGGTGATTTTACCCAAGAACTTGCGTGGGTTTATAATGTTGATGATAGCGCGTTAGTTCATAACGATACAAAAACATCTATTATCGATTCAATACAAACAATATTTACATTATTGGCGAGAGCTTCTTTAGATCCAAAGGATTATTTAGATACAAAATGGTTTCGTATTGATCATGAGTCATGTGCATATAAAGGCAGGTTCCTTTGGTCGGATACTGTAAGTATCAATGTGTCCAATAAAGAAATTTTATGTGATCATTATCGCTTAGATTTAATAAAAGTTGATGAAGATCCATGTGGTATTGAAAACTCTGATTATTTTATGGAGAACATTATTGATTACAATACCGTTCGGCAAATTTGGGTGGAAAAAAATAATAATAAGCGTATTATCAAAGCATCAGCAGAGGTATATGGTTTTCCTCTAGAGGCAATTATAATTGATGAATGAAAAGAAAAAATTTTATAAACGATACAGATTCCATCTTATACTTTGGTTTGTTATCGCATTAGGAATTATTGTTTCTTTGCAGTATGGAGTAGATCAAAAAATAGTAGTTTTATCGACCGTAATCCTAGGTGTATTTACTCAAGTATTTGCTGGGCTTGGGGCCGCAATCGCTATGGTCCCAATCATTGGTCCATTTTTAGTTAAATTAGTGACAATACCATTCTTCTGGTTAATCAATGCTCTTGGGCACGGCGTAAGTATTGTTGCAATTAAAAAAGGATACTCAAAAGAATTAGTGAAATCTCGCGTTTTAACGGTTGCAATTCTTGTTGGGATCATAATAGGATATATAATGGGAAACCTGATTCCGTTATATAAATAGTTATGAATATTTTAATTATACAAGGTCCAAATCTTAATCTTATAGGCTTAAAATCGATCAAAGTTGGTGAACAAGTGACCTTGGACAAGGTTAACCAAGGACTACGAAAACAAGCAAATAAAAGGCCTGAAGAAATATCATTAAAAATCTTACAATCTCACAAAATTGAAAAAGCTGTGACATCAATACATCGTAATAGAAATTGGGCTAATGGCATTATCATTGCTCCCATGGCATGGTCCAGATATGAATATTCATTAAAAGAATGTCTTAACGCTGTATCTTTACCGATTTATGAAGTATTCTTAACTGCTGATTATGAGTTTGAAGGAAACAAAGAATTGTCTATACTTAGTTCAATTTGCATTGAATCTTTATGTGGTCATCCGCTATCTATATTTAATGATGCATTAGACTTACTTGTTAATCATTTATCCGAATGATAAAGTTTTACAAATTATTATATGCACTAATTATACTATTTTTTATTAGTTGTTCAACCTCTCCGCCAATTTCAACCCCATCAACAAAAAATAAAATATCTATCTTAACATTTTCAGAAGACAGGTTTTCTGCTACGATTACTATTCCAAGTGGACCCAATTCATTTGAACATGCCTTGCGCCAGTTGATGAGACATGATAATACCATGGTACTAGATCAATATTTGTATGGAATAGATGAAAAGAGTATCGTTTCAGAAATAAAGGATGCCATTATCAGTTCGCTACCAGAAGATGCTTTTCAATTTCGTATCAAAAACTTTTCAACTATAGATAATTCAAGCATCATGGATCTTGAGCTGGATAGAAATCAAATAGAGGCCAAAATATATACCATTCTAAAAAAATATAATTCTCCAGCAATGATTCCTATTTCTCCCTTGTTTTCTATATCGAAAACTCCTCCTGAAATTCACGAGCTTAATAATATAAAATTACTCATTCCCTGTGCTAATTCTACAGTTCCCAATAAGCAACTGCTTCTACCTAATGCGCCCAGAGCATATAGGCATGGTACTCACCGAGGTATTGATTTTTATGTAAACTGGGGGACACCTGTACGGTCAGTTGCGGATGGTGTGGTAATCCGGGCAGAACATGGGTATCAAGAAATGGGCCCTGATTTTAGATTAAACATTTTAAATGATACTAAAATTCTTGGTAGGACACCATCAGATATCTTTGAGCATTTATTACTTGGTCAAGCAGTATATATTGATCATGGTTTTGATCTTATTTCTGGATATCGGGCAGTTAGTATATATGCACATTTGTCTCATATAAATTCAAATATAAAAATTGGTACAAAAATTAAGCGGGGGCAGGAATTAGGTAAATCGGGAAATTCTGGTACAAAGGATAGCACTCTTAAGAAAAAAACTGGGGCCCATTTACACTGGGAATTAATTTTACAAAATAACTCAGGTGAATATTATCTTGGTCAAGGAGAAGAGCATGAAAATCTTTCTCTATTTTTAAGCAATCTATTTGTTAATGATTAAGTGGCTAGATTTTATAGTATGGTTATTGTATTTCTAAATTATACTTAACCGCCAGTCGGTTCAGAATAATGCTTTCAGTTAAAGATGAGTCTTTAACCGTTTCTTGATTTATATATTTAACAAATAAATGATTTTCTTGCTTAGTTCTAATTTTATTCTTTGTTATTAACGGTTTAAATTTTTCAGAATTTTCATCAAACCATAAAATTGTAGAATACCGATGTAATATATCTTTTAAGGTATTGTATAAAAAGTATGCTTTTACAAAATTGGATTTTTTATATGATCCTTGTCTGTTTGCCTCTTTAATAAACCAATGTATAGATAAATTTTGGTTATTTATTTTTGCCAGCGGTTTCATATAATTTGTTTTAATAAGACTTTGAATTGAAACCCCATCTGGTATAACAAACAGATCAAGAGAGTCTGCTATCATCCATAAGGTATCAATATTATGAATATAGAGTTCCCCACCAAACTGCTTAAATAACTTATGAGCATATTCATCCGTATACTCATCTAAATAACCATATCTACCATTTTTAATTTCTGTTTTTATCTTCATCTTTTTATTTTTTACTGGTAGTAGATCATTGCTTTCCATTTTTATAGTTTGGAATATGTGGTAGCCAAACTTTGTCTCTATTGGGCCAACTATTACGTTGGGTTCAGACTGCCAAATTGCATCATTAAGTTTTTTGGGAAGTTTTCCATATAGCAATGGACCCATTATGCCATTATTTAACTTAATAGAGGGATGCTCCGCGTAAATACTTACAGCTTCATCAAATGAAATTTTACTACTATTTATACGTTCATAAATTATTTTTGCAGTTGCGTATGCCTCTTTTCGTGAACGGTCTTTGTTCTGTGAATACGATAATCGATGGGTGACTACAATATCTTGAATTGTATATTTTATTAATTTTGAACGATCAACAAAGTTTATAATACTATCACTTAATGAATAATTTTTTATTAAGTCATCTAATACCAGTTTTAGTTTTTGATCATTTGCGATTTTAAATACTTCATCAGAATATGATTTATTTTGAAATAAATCTGTACTGTAATCAAACACTATTTTTTTGAATGCGTTTTCTTGAATCGTATTTAACATACTATTTGAATCAGAAATTTTATTGAATCTTTTTTTCCCTATACGCGCAATTAATTCTTTTTTTGTTAACTGACCATTATCATATAAGGCAAGAATCTCATTATTGGTATTATTACTACAACTAGGAAAGAAAATTGTAAGAATAAATATATTGAATAAAATAAATTGGTTTTTCATCGTAGAATAAAAAAGGGCGACAATAAATTAATAATGTCGCCCTTTTTACAGTATTGTTTTAGGTAATTATTTCAACAACATCATTTTACCAGTCTTAACTTGACCAGCAACATTAACTTGATAGAAATAAACACCAGAAGCAACGTTATAACCACTATCGGTTAAACCGTTCCAACGAATAGAATGTGCACCAGGAATCATTCTGCCACTATGTAAAGTAGCAATTTCTTCTCCCAATATTGAATAAACTGAAACAGTTACATCATTTTCCATTCCCAAAGTGAACATAATCTTAGTACTTGGGTTGAAAGGGTTAGGATAATTGCCTTTTAGGCTGAATGTTTCTGGAGCTGCAATAACTTCATCATCAACACTAACTGTTGCAGCAGCCCAATCCATGATTCCTTTTACTAATCCACCAGGAAGGTCAGAATAATAATCTTCTGGTCCTACCCAATGTGAATAAGTTACGCTTCCTGTATCGTTATATACACGAGCATAAAGACTCATCTGATCAAATGCAACTAGACCACCTCTACTACCACTACCATGCTGCGAATATACTGCAACAGGTTGAAGTACGGCATCTGCTGGATGATTCCCTAAAGAATCGATAGCTCCTGGATATGCCCAGTATGCACCATGTGCACCAGCATGTGGATCAACTCCATCTAGCCAGTTTGAATGACCTGGGTCATAGTTTGGATCATAATCCAGCACTGAACTAGCATAGGTGTAGGTTGTATCCCAAGCTGAAGTATCAGCTGCGGATGAATCAACGTACATAGTAACTACATTTGAATCAAGGTAGTCATCCATGACAGCGCCCAATGCATCATCAGGGTTTGGAACCATTCTGGAAATAGCAGAGCTAGCACCATTAATGTCAGGATGATACACATCAACACCAAGGTGTCGTGCAAAACTTCCTGATTCCATAGTCATTGGAGCTGATGGCCAGCCATAACGTGTGCCTAACCATTCATCACCTTCAGCAATATATACTTTATCTCCACTTTGATACCATGGATTAGCAACCGCATCTGAATTAAAATTAGCACCATCTGCTGAACGATCGAAAACTACTGAGTAGTTTGCAAATAATTCATCAGTGACATTGCCATAATCTTTTGACCAATAGTCAAAAGGGTTCAGACCCCAACCATAATACAGATATGGCGCATAAAGAGGGTTACCATATAGGGCAGCTGAATTATCAAATATCAACTGGTCTGTTGTAGCTAGGTAGACAAAATACGACTTCATAGCTGTTGAAACTGCATTAGCATTATTATCATATGCTGTTACGGACCAGTAAACAGTTGTACCAGCAGCAGCGCCGGGCATTACGCCAGACCAAGTACCATCTTCGTTTGTCCCATCGGTTAATGATAGATTAACGCTATTTACTGTAGCAGTTAATGAATCAAGCTGATAAGACATCGTTACAGTGCTTACACCAGCAGCTTCACCGCTAGGGTTATCATCTGTTACATGCACATCAAGAGCGCGTTCTCCCGTTGATAGTGTTGTTGGAAGAGCGGTCATTTCTCCAAAAACTGGAGCACGATCGCTTGTTAATTCAACAGCAAGCTGTGTATGAACCATCCAATGACGAATATGCCATCCACCATTACCTGAAGTTCCACCACATCCTGCATAGAATTTAGCAAAAACCCATGGGTCTACAACGCCTGCGCCTTCATCATAGTAGAAACCAGTAGCTTCATCGTCACCACCACCAGCGCCAGTGAATTCAAATAGAATTCCAACCCAATCGCCAGCTGAAACTGTAGGCTCAGTACCTAAATCAGCTGTTGCCATCCAGTTGTCTGCTTGAGCAGGGTTCGCATCAGGTGTTAACACTGCTGCTGAAAAACCATCAGGCCAAATAAGACCTTTTGCTGGTACCCCAGCAGGACCAGAACCGTCTTCGGTCCCTAGCGGGTCCATGGCTCCAGCTACAACAGCGCCTGTCGCTTGACATACTGATGCAGTACCGCCAGCAGAATACGTTGTTCCTGAAATTGTCATTGCACCGGTTGCATCCATATCATAACCACCGATCCAGCCAGCACCATCTACAGCGCTTGATGGATAAGTAGTTCCATCTGCAGCCATCGGATACGATACCGCGTGCAAAGAAACAGTCATTTGCTGTTCACCCGTTCCCCATTCGTAGACAGGGACATTCAAACCTTTAATAATAGCATCTGCAGGCATTTGGTACATTACCAACATAGCATCGCCTGGGCTCTGAATAAATTGCCCATTCCATGCGCCATCTGCAGGTACATATTGAAGTGTATCTGCAGTACCGCGACCAACGCCAAAATTTGTTGATGCAGCCATAGCATTATTTTCAGTGAGAACAGCGTCATAATCAGCATCTGATCCTATAACATACAAACCAGTTCCAACACCATTGATGGAACGGAGTGTAGTTAAGTCCTTAGTTGGACCATTATATCTTTCTACTGAGCGTTTATCTCCAGCAGTTAATGGCCACATAAGAACAAGCATCAGGCTAATTGCTATTAACTTGTTACTCATAATTACTCCTTACTTTTCTCTTTCTTGCAAGAAAGACGGCAGCGGTAAAAATAGTGCCGCTACTTTCGTCTTTACGTTTTTTCGACTATTTAGAAGGCAACCGTTAACGTAAGCCAACTAACTCCATCGAAAAATTTTGCTGTACGGTAAGCATAGTCTACCGTAACACCTAAACCTGTTAATTTTGATAAATCTAATCCAACACCGAATGTGGGACCCCAAATAAACTCATCACTTCCTGATTCAAGACCACCGTCGTCTTCAGCATCATCTGCAGTATTTTCAATCCCATCTGCACCGTATGGCTCTGGGTCATATCCCATGCTTAATCCGCCACGCACTGATAACATCTCAGAAAATAGAAATTCAGCCCCAAAACGATATTCATCAAAAGAAAAATTGTTATTTAAGAATGATGCAGCAACGACTCCGCTTGCTGGACCAAGAGTCACATTGTAGGAAACTCCAAGCTCTAGTGTTGTGGGGAGTTCAAACTCCTGTAAATATATCCTCCTAGGTTCCGTGTTGGTCCCAGGCTCTGTATCTTCCGGTGTATGAAACTCTTCTAAATCTGCACCATTAAAAAGCATATTCAACCCTAAGTTTCTCATTGATGCCCCTAAGCTAAAACCAGTTTCGGATTTATATTGAACACCAGCATCTAAAGCAAATCCTCGGGCACTTTCTCTCATGATTGATTCACTAATAAGCTTCATTGTTGTACCAAAAAATATTCGATCTGTCATTTTTCTAGAATACAGAAAACCAAACGTCAAATAACTTGGGGAATATAATTCTCCGGTACCATCAGGCAATACTGCGGTAGTTACTGGGATATCACCAAAGTCAAGAGACTTTAATGAAACACCAAACACATTATTCCCACCAAACTTATAGGCAATTGCCGCTGATGTCACGCCAATATCTGCTATCCAACTGGAATAAGAAGACAACGCCTGTCCACTTTTATCCATCCCAGCTAGTCCAGCCATATTCCACTCAACAGCTTCTAAACCAGATATACCAGCAACATAAGCTCCTGCCATTGCTGTGCCACGTGAGCCCGTAGGTATTAAAAGCTCTTGTGCCCCTGCAGTACCTCTTCTTTTTTTACTACCTGCCTCAACAACATCTACCGCCAAACTAAGCAGTAAAGTAATCGCTAAAACAATCTGTATATTTTTTTGTCTTATCATTTTTATCTCCAACAAGATTAATAAACATCAAGCCGTTCTTCAGGCATGAATACGGCTAATTTCATAACTTTTTCTCCAACTGAATTGCCATTAGCATCTTCAATAGAAACATGGGCAACATACATTCCACTAGCAACCGGAATATTGAATGAATTTCTTAAATCCCACTGTAGGCGTCTATCCGCGCTATTTTCAGAGCCTATCGACTTTTCCATGACCCTAATTTGGTCACCAGAAATAGTAAATATCCGAACGGTTGTCTTACCAACACCAAGGTTCGTAAAGTATACAAATCGATTTAACTGATTGCGCTCTTCTGGGTTCTGCCCAAAATATGGATTTGGAAAGACATTGACTGATTCAACCTGCGATGATAACGCATCACCGCTTGTAACACCAGCGCCTGCTGCATCAATCGTATACACATCAACTCCAGGAAATAGTGGGTTTACAAATTCTATACGAAACTTATTACCCGGCTCAAATGATGTTGTGTTCTTATCAAACTTTAAACCCCAACCCATATTGGTATTTGAATGATAGTCTGGCAATACAGATCCATCATAGTTTTCATAAACAGGTATTAACATGAAGTTAATCGTGAACTTATAACTCCCAGAGTTGTCAGAATCTGCTTCATAAAGTGGAGTTCCTCCACCAATGTGATATAAAGCTGCATTTATTTGCCTGTCTTCTTCAACAGACCATAATTCAAAAGGAAACTGGATAGCCTCAACCACACTTGCGTTTCCATTAATATATGTTCCATTTGATCCGCTTTCAGTGAAACGTAATTCAAGATCTAACTGTAGCGCATCTGCACCCGGCCTACTGGTTGCTTGCGTTAAAGGAGTGGTTTCCAAAAACCCAGCCCAAGTCCCATCATTAGCCGGAGATAAACCCGTATACACAATCGATGTTGAATCATTTGCGTCCTCGGTTGCGTATGCATTGATTGCAGCCGTGGGCGGATCAAACGTTGCGTCTCTTGCGCTGACAATAAAACCATCTGTAATACTATTGGTAACAGACCAAAAAGGCGCCTTATCAAATGCTAAGCCAGCATAATAATCTTCTGTTGCAGGTAATAGCATATCTGTTCCCAGTACATCACCTGTCGAATTTTTTACAAACCAATATGTGCTAGAATCAACCACATCAAACGTTACCGTGTAGGCCTCTCCTGTTAATAAATATGGGTCCACAACTATCGCATCAAACGATGCATCAGATATCCCTGAGGTATGTGTTGTCGCTAATGTATCTTTAGCCGTATTTGCCAACGAGGCACCAACTCCAGGAGCCCCTGGAACAGCAGCAATGGCATTAATTGGACTTTCAATAACTCGCTTTGCCGCAGTTGGATCATAGGCATAAGAAGTAACAGCAAAATAATATTTTCTATTATTAATTAAATCGCGACTACTTAGCTTATCATACGTGACTTCCAAAAAGTGTTTTAACCCTGAGTCCGAACCAAATTGAGAAGGAAGCTCTAATAGCTCTCCAGTATTTTCATCTAGCTCTAGATCAAGAATGATTTTTGTACCATCGACAATATCATAGGTAGCTATTCGCTCCCATGGACCATTTTGAGAAGCACCTTGATACACATTATAACCTTGAAATGCATAACTTCCACAATCATAACTTTCAATTGCATCAGTACCTTCTTCAAAAGAAAGGACAACCTTGCGGTCAAGCTGCGCAACCTCTACAGAAGGAGAAGGAGGCGAACATACGTTAAAATTCGCATCAAACGCTCCTTGAGCAAAATTATCAAAATATAACATTTTCGTAATTGACTTAGCCCAATTGGACCCTGCAGCAATAATTAAGGCACCTACTACCTCCTGCGTATCGCCAGGTGCAAAATAAAATGGACCAGATGTCATTAAATATCTTCTATCCCCAGGCACATCATCAATCCATCCTGACCCTGTGGTAGGATCGCCATCATGAACAAAAATTGACTCTTCACCTGTTATTGGGTTAACATATGGATCTCCAGTAGTCCCCACTAATCCATTCATATAATTATATGTTTCATCTGCTGTTTCAGGATCAGAAAAAATAGGATTACCATTAATATATTTTACAAATGAGGTCATCCCTAATTTTTTCATATCTTGAAATGTTCGTAAATGATAGCCGTTTTCTTTTGACCAAGTAAAAATTGTTGCTGAATCACCTACAGATTCTACCAGCGGTCCTTGGAAAAAGTCTGCGCCAGCTGCTGGGGCCTCTACTCCATATGTATTATCACCATCCGCGTCATTATATGTATAACCAACGCTAGAAGCTATATCACAACCAACCAGATCGTCCGTTGCATCGCCGACATCATCATCATGCCACATGGAAACAAATACGCTATCTAATTCATCTGACCCTTTATTGATAAGCACCCAACGAACAAAAAGAATATTACCCATTGGTCCCGCTTGGTCAAATCCAAAAACAGAAGTTTGTACATCAACATTCATTGGAGCGGTTCCCCAAAGAGGGGTATGCGTTGCTGCATTCCCGTCATTCATGACATACCAATGAAACACATCACCTAAAATATCTGGGTAGTCTCCATCTGCAGGGTTATAAGCCCCATCTCCATTAACGTCTTTCCATGGTGCGCCATCGTGAACTGGCCAGTTTAAAAAATCATCAGTTGGTAAGGACTTCGCAATTGGCTCAGTAAATGCACTTGAACCCTCCACAGAAGTTATAGGAAGCTCCAAAGACATTGCCTGGAACGTAGCCCAATCATTTTCTAAAAATGCGTCTACCTCTTTTTTATGAAGCTCATATATATGACCAGAATTTGCATCGGAAGACCCAATTGAACCAGGAACGAACTCTACCGTATACTCTGCTGCCGCCGTGCGGATCTCATCAACCCAATCTGCTCCAGGGGCCTTACTACGTCCACTTGCAAGCCATATACCAGACTGGAATACAGCAAGCTTTCCGCTTCCTTTTGGCCACTCCAATCCAGAGTTTCCACTTATATGGTAACTAACTACATCTCCATGATTTCCATGAATCGTACTTATTTGGTTCCCATCCCAAATTACATGTTCTACAGCTGAGGCTGCTGCTGATCTTGCCTGATGATCATGTGAAGAGGAATGAATTTCTCTTCCCATCGGCTCTGCAGACCATAGCACAGCCACTGCTATTATTGCGATAAGTAATTGTTGATAGTATTTCATTATAAAAATCTCTCCTTTATTTGGAATTATCTATCCTAATTTTTCTTAGAAATCAACCCGAACACCCACTTGAACATGGCGTGCGCTAGCATAATTGGTTGGATATCCAATACGAGAACTATAAAGCTGTTCGCCAAACGCTTCACTTCCTATTGCATAATCATTAAGCCAATTTTGTCCAGCCTGAGTGGTTAAATATCCATCATTGTTAGGTAATCCAGAGTAATTATACACATCCGTTACCATCTGATTATTAAATACATTATTTATGACACAGAAAACTCCAACTGCAACATTGTTTACCATAAATGTTTTATCTAATCGTAAATCAGCGTTGAAGGTGGATGGCATCACGCCAGAATTAAGAGCCGCAACCGGCTGATCAGATAACTGTCCACCAAAAATAGCTGTTCTCGGCTTTGAAGGTGTATACTTCATACCACTTCCATATCTGAACAACATATTTGCACCAAATAGCTTTAGAAGACCTTTATTTCCTGTCCTATAATCAAGAACCAAGCTTGCAGTATGGCGCTGATCAAAACTTAATGGAGATGTAAACGTTGGATCGTTTCCACCTAACCAAGCAATGCGATATCCCGTATCTGCATTTGAGCCTGTTCCTCCAGCATAGCTTAGAGTATAGTTTGCATCAACCTTCACATTGCCTAAACGTCGCGTTCTTAAAGAAAACGCCATTCCTTTATTGGTTGAAAAATCTCCATTGCTATACAGCGCGTATCCCGATGGAGATGCAGCAACATTCCTGATTTGAATGAAATCTTTTTTCTCTGTATAAAACATCGTTATATCAATACTAATGTCATTCGTTACCAATTGCTTAAACCCAATTTCATACTCTGTAGTTTTTGTTGGTTGTAGCTCTGGATTATTTGAACGAGTATAGTTTCCCTGCTGAATATTTGATAAAAAACGATTCCAACTTATATACAGGTTATCCCAACGCGCTGGTTGTAAATATTTTCCATAAGTCGCATGAAAGGCAGTGCGGTCTGTAATAGGAAAACCAATCCCAATTCGTGGGCTTATCTGCTCAGAAGGCTTCACGTTAACTTGATGGGGAAGACCGTTAGAATCATCATCTGTTGGGGTAGCTGAAGTATACTCCGAAGGGTCTGCAACGCCATCTCCGTTTCTATCATTAAAATATACTTGGCTTGATAAATAGCCTTCGCTATTAATAACAATGTTACTGTTCCCACCTGTTAACGGGTTAAAAACTTTATTTGCAGGATCGATGTAATCATACCGTAGACCAACATTTAAAATAAGATCATCTGTTTCAAACTTATCTTGAAAATATCCAGCCATGATAATTGGTGTCCGAGCTTTGTTAATATCTTGCATCAAGGAGGAAGACTCTGGCCCTCCAGTTACATCATACCCTACATTATCGGCATAAGCACTTTTGTAGGCTTGAAATAGATAATCATCCCAATACCCAGAATAATCCGTACCGTTATATGTGTCGGATGGGTCTTGTTGATAATCAGGGGTTCCGTCTCCGCCAGCAACTAGCGCGCCCGCCCCATTGTTATAATCAGGATCCCATGTCCAGCGATCACTTGAATCAGAATACGGCTTGTTGCTATGGAAATATCTCGCAACGCTTCCACCAGACACCGAATAACTTCTTATTGTACCTTTTTCATATGCTCCACCCATTTTAAGCTCATGCTTACCATACTGCCACAAGAGATTTGCTTTAATTTCATCCCGTAGTTTTTCCGCTTTGTAAATGCCACTGTACCCACTATTTACACCAGCAACTGAATAGTTTGCTAGCTCTACTTGGGTTACCGGGGAAAGATTGACTCCTCTGTAAAGAGGGTTGACCCATGTTGTGTCGTAATTAATCCTATCAAAAGTAAGACTTTCACTATAATCCCAATAATCTCTTGTCACTTCATTTCCGGACTCATTTATATAAATCCATTCTGGGGTTCCGCTAAGATCGTAATATTTTCCACCTTGTATATAGGGAACCTCATTAGAAGATAAAGAACCATCTTCATAAACAAACTTACCATATCCATCTTTTGTTACAGGATCATACGAATTATCTTTAATAGAACCACGACTGTACTGAATATTAAAAAACATTTTGTCTACGCTTGGAATATTACCTGAAAGCCTTGTGTAGAAAGTTGACATTTCACTTTCGGACTGGCTGTATCTATGCTTTAAACTTCCGGTTGTTTGCGCAGCGTCCATTGTGCTTGCATCATTATAATAAGCGAATAATGATCTAGAGTGCGAATAGTTTGAGCTATGAGAATCAAACAAAGCACCACCAAATTTTAATCTCCAAGCAAACGGTGTTAACGCTTCCAAGTCAACTAGTAAGTTCCAGTTTGCATTTAAGCGTTTGTACCAATTATCAGACCTTGGTCCGTATACAAATTTTATATCATCATCACCCAAAAGAAGATAGTTTGGCGCTGTATAAGAACCGCTGCCATCTGCATCGGTAAATGACTCGCCAGCGTCCCAAATAGTGTTTCCATTGGCATCAACAAATGCTTCCCCATTATTTGGAAGACCATTTGCAGTATTAAGCTTGCTTTTATCTATTAAAGGAAATGAGCCTCCAGCTGGGCTATCATCTTCATTAATAGTTTCTACTGCGCCATAAAACTTGATGAAATCTAGAGCAGGAAGTGGGCCACCAACGCCAAATGACGCTAACTGATAACCATAAGAATATAGTTTATCCCTGTCTTCGCTAGGGGTGCTTGCCCCTACGTCTGTAATTAATTCGCTAGTAACTGATAGTTTGTTGCCACCTGTTTTTGTCGTTGTATTTACAATACCAGATCCAGCACTTCCGTATTCTGCTCCAAAACCTCCAGCCTGAACGGACACCTCTTCAATACTAATGTTTGGGATTGTTCCTCTTTTAGTCAAAGAATAAGGGTCTACAGTACTAACACCATCTGTATAGTAAGCAACCTCCTCTGATCGCCCACCTCGAATGTGCAGAGATCCTTCATCATCAACTACGCTAGTTTGCAGCGCTACTACATTTGTGACACCGCGAATTGGAAGGTTTTTTATATCTTCCGAGCGAACAACGCGTACTTCATTTGTTGCATTGACTTCAATTAGAGGTTTTTCAGCAGTTACTGAAACTGCTTGACCTTCAATAACTTCTGGCTCCATATCGATGGCGCCCATATTAGTAGTTAAGTCAACAGTTGAACGTACATTGGAAATGTTTAAAGAAGTATACCCTATAAATGAAAACTGAACATTATAAAGACCCGGTGGGACTTCCATTACATAATATTCTCCATTGGCATCTGTTGCCGCCCCCATGGATGTTCCTTCTAAAAGAACATTTACTCCTGGCAGTGGGTTACCGGTCTCCTTATCAAGCACTTTTCCTGTGATTTTCCCAGTTTGACCTGCGGTTAAAATCATAGAAAACATTGCCATGATTCCAAGTGTTTTTAAGAAACGTCTATACATATCTTATGTCTCCGAATTAATTAAATAATTGTTAAATCTCTCTAAAAAATTAGACTATTACAGTCTATTATTTACACTGTAATAGTGATATTAGAAGGTTTTAAACAATGTGTCAAGTATTTATTAATATTATATAGATTAGTAAACTCTGATTAATAATTAAAAAACAGGATGAAAATCACCATCTAATAGCATCCAAACTGCCATTACAATCATTATAAAGTTCTCTATAAATGTAGCTTTTGTCATAGGGAGCTTCAATGCCGTCCCTAGGCATGCGCATTGAATATTGGCTTTGTCTATTAATGATCGAGCTACGCCTATGGTGGTTATACCAAGTATTACCACTGTGATAACAAGAGAAATCAATAGCTGGTATCTTAGAAGAAAAAATAACCCCAAAATCGTTTCAATAATTGGATATATCCATCCATACATCGGCAATATCTTTGCGATTGGATCATACATAGAAAAAGAAGATGGGAAATTCTTGTAATCCAAAAATTTGAAAAAGCTGAATACTATGTAAAAAAGGCCCATGAAATCATACATGAAATCATGTAAGTGAAAACTTGATCTGTTCATAATTACAGCAGATACAGTAATATAAAAAAATATTAGAAATAGGGGAAATAACTGTCTTGCTTGAGAGGTTAAACCATTTGTGTCTGTTTCTATTTTCTCCTGCCGTTCTTTACTGATAAATGACTCGTACCCTGCGTCTTTTACAGCTTTAATCAAGTCATCCGGCTGCGCTTCCCCTACAATAATTGCGCTTTTTGATGAAAGATCAACTTCAGCCTGTAAAACTCCATCTACAGCTGACAAGGCCTTTTTCACTTTAGATACGCATGCGGCGCAATGCATCCCATCAATCTGTACTAGTATATTTTTTTTAATAATTTAGTCCTTTAAGCAAAGACAGAGCCTGTTGGTTGTTGGGTTCTAGTGAAATTAACTTATACAAAAATGCTTTTGCCTCTTCTTTTTTCCCTCGTTCCAAGCTAACAGTAGCTAACGTTCCATAGGATGCGCTAAACGTAGGATCATTAGCAATGACCCGTTTACTATAATCTTCTGCCGCATCAAAATCTTTTTCAATTATAGCAATATTTGCCATATTATGCATAGCAAATAAATGATCTGGATTATATTGTATTGCTTTCAAAAAATTAAATGTTGCAGTTTCTAAATCGCTATTTTTATAAAACTCTAGCTCTCCTATTTTATTGTAAGCAGTGGCAAAATAAGGGTCAATCTTTACGGCTCTATTATATGCCCGCTGTGCTTCTTTAATATTTTCAGTTAATAATAATGCATCCCCATATTCTTTCCAAACCTTTGCATTGTCAACATTTAGATTAATTGCTCTTAACAGATACGAAAGCGATTGTTGTAAGTCTTGATCAAGGTACAGTCTTCCGAGTTGATACATTGACCACATGTGATTGGGGTCTAATTGTGCTACTTTTTTATACAAAACAATTGACTTCTTATTTTTACCTTGTAGCTGAAATGCTCTTGCAAGATTGTAATTGCCTTCAATATGATTCGGTTTGCGCTCCAATCCTTTATTCAGTAATAAAACTGCTTTTTTAAGATACGATAGGTCGTTATGACGATTTTCGTAAAAATTGACATAGGCAATCCCTTTTCTAATATCGCTTGCGTCATCTTTTTCATCAAAAAAATCAATTAGATTTACTGGCTGCTCTCGTTCGCGCAACACTTTATTTTCACTATCGTTAAGAACTTTAATGTTCTTTCGTATCCAGTGATCGGTAAAATTTACATGTAGTATATCTTCCGTGGCTCCTTGCTTCATATGACAGCGAACACAATCACCCTGTACGCTATGGCTTTCAATTTTGCTTAACCTTTGTGGCTGGTGGCAGCTAAGACATTGATTATTAAAATAATCTCGCTTTCTATCCTGTACAGGTTCGTGCGGGTTATGGCAAGTTGTGCATGTCATTCCTCCGTTGCTTTTTACAAAACATGCGCTTAGGCTTAGTCGGCCACCATGGCTTGCTATTCGAAAATCTCCTTTCGGAAGCTGGTCTTCAATAAAGACTGTTTTTATTGCGCTTAATTTCATGGCCGGTCGGAAATCTGTGCTGCTTTTTCCTGATTTAAATACGCTGATTTCTCCTTGCAAATGGCACTGTCGACAAACATCCATCTGTAAATCTGCAGATAAATGTGCAGGGTTTACAATGGTTCTATCAATGTCATCTTCGTTTTTCCTTTTGGTTGGGCTTTTATGTTTCTGTACATGTAGCTGTCCTGGTCCATGGCACCGTTCGCAGCTAATTCCCTCAGAAATTTTATTTGTAAAACGATTGACTGAAAACTTTTCAAAGGAGTTATATCCGTTGTGACAATGCATACATTCTTCAACAATCGGTCGATTAAAACGCATGTTTATATTTTCATATCCTGGGCTTAAATCCCACATGGCTTTTTCGCTATACCATGTTATGGGCATTTCATTTATATAGCCATTTACATTAGTTAAGTAGGTTCTGTTATTATTACCTGAACCAACAATAAAATCGACCTTACGTTTTAGTTCGTGCACTCGAACCCCTTTTTCATTTTCACGATATTCTACTTGAAAATAGTCTTTTCCATCTTTAATCGCTTCATAGTATAGATTGGTTTTATGATCATAAATATGATTTCCAGGGGTAAATTTTTCTATTGGCGGTTGATTGTTTGGCTTATAAAAAGAACGCCCCATGCCTGTTCTCAAATAAGAATTATAGATATCTTGATGGCAATACGCACATTCCTCATTTCCTACGTAGGATACATGTGATGCCAAGTTATAATATTCAACCCTTGTTCGGTTAAATAGTATGTAATACAAAAAAAGGGAGGCAAAAACTAATGCTATAACTGCCGTATAAATTCGGCTATTCATTTTAAGAAAGGATAGTGTTGACTGTCTTTTACCAACCTATTTGCGGAGATTTGATTTAGAAAAACGTCTTTCTGGGATATCAATATCAAACTTGATATCATCTATATGCCATTCCGTGCCTTTACTGTTTCTCTTTAGTTCATCCTTAAATAAATATTGTGAGGGAAACCATCTTCCTTGAATTTTCTTAACACCTTCCATCGATGCAGTTTTCAGCAGTTTCCCGCTTTTTGCATACATCTCTTCTTTTATTGGCAGTAAATATTCTTTATCTATCCAAGCCCTACGCTGCGGGTACGATAATCCTTTCACTTTTGATTTTAATAACATAATCCAGTGGTCCCGCCCATCAATGATTACAGAACCTTCTAATATAGCATCATACAATTCTATTAAAGGGCGATCTTCCATCATATCATTGTAAGACATGTCGGAACCCATAACAGATTGCCTTAACATATGTCCTGAGATCTGAATCACGCGATCTGTTTGCGGCGAATATGTCCAGAGCTTATCATCCAACTTTAACATTTTTGTTCCTGCTTCACGTGGGGGTGATAAATATTCTGTAAATGCCTGATTGATCCCAACAACCCAGTTTTTTGATTCAATAGTTCTGCTTGATCTTCTGCCGTGCACAATCATTTTACTCGTAACTACTCTACTTTTTGCATTCAGATTCTTATCCATTGCAGAAATAATTTCTTGTACAGTTAATTCATTTGACTGTCCCATTAGAAAACCAAATGATATCAGAATAATAATTTTAACTATCATGTTTCCAGCTCCTTAAACAACTGAGACATTTCTCGTTTATATATAGCTAGTCCTGCTAACATAGTACCAAATACAGTTGCTAAAACACCGGGGAAAAATCCTATATAAAACAGATCGGGAGTGACCTGTGCGTAGAAAATATTAGGCATTACTACGGAAGAGTTTGATAGTGCCTCTATTCCTTTGGTATAGTCTATCCCGTTTTCTTGTACGTAGTAGGTTATAGAAAGACCAAGCCCGGTTCCAACTACTGTTCCAAATAAGCCAATGATTACTGCTTCTAAAATTAACGATCTATACACGTGCCCTTTCGGCTCTCCTATTGCTAAACGAAGACCAACTTCACCATATCGACGTAATCCATTCATTAACCCCATATTCCAAAGAACTACCATAACAATAACTAAAAATACGGACCCCATAATAGCTAGCATTGCATTGCTCATATCAACCATTGTCCCCATTTGATTGCCATCGCGAAGCGCTAACATATAAGGACTAAATATATCCAAAGTATCGCTTTCAATATTATTATAATTGGTTCGAAGCGTAACGGCAGCGGCATCATCGTAAAACAAATCATGCGTGAAACCAAAAATTGCTGATGCTGCGTTATCCATATCTAACGCCTCCCGCGCTCCAGAGATGTCTACCAACATCAACTGTCTATCTGTTTGCCCTTTTCTCAAATTAAAGGTTCCTACAATATTATAATTATAGGTGGTGAACGCATTATCCATTGTGGATCCTATGAATGTAACTTGCTCACCAACATATACGTTTAACTTGTCCGCCAACTTTGAGCTAATAAGCACATCGTTTTTCTGAACTGGTAAAGTACCGTTAACAAGATTTCTTTCGAGCTCCCAAATTTCTACTTGGCGGGATTCATTTGTAAAGAAATCTATGCCCATACCAATCACAGGTCCTTGTGATTTAGTTTCCCCTTTTTCGTCTGGAACATCTAAAAGCCCTGCAAAGGTAATGCGAGGAGTCCAAAAAAAGTTTGGGTATTCTTTTTCTAGTTTATCTATTAACTCATCTGTTTCTAACAAAGCTAAGTCGTTGGGCATCAGCATGCTTTCTTCATTGTATGCCCGAGTGACTATTTTCTCATGACCTGATAAAATCACCGCTGTATCCAGCAACAAATTATTCATCATACCTGTCATAAACCCGCTTGCAAATACTACAATTGCTACCGATATGGTAATAACCAGTACTGGGAAAAAACTTCTGGTTCGATCTCGAAGCAACCCTTTAGTCAAAAACTTAATCATGCAATTGCTTTTCCTCGAAGGGCGTCCGTTGGTTTCATATGTGTAATTTTCCTCGATGGTATATAGCTAACAATTAATACAATAATAGACACTAGAGACATTGTTGACACAATAAGACCAATTGAATATATAGGTATCAGTCGCTTGGCAATTATCAATCCCATTTCAGAATAATCAATGGGAAGAGGAATCCCTTCTACTCCAAAATACCATAGGATAGGACCAAATAAAATTATCATCATAATAGTTGCTAATACAGCATTGAGGCCTCCTTCCATCGTAAATAATCCCACAACTCTAGAACGAGTCATTCCTAAAGCCATGAGGGTACCAATTTCTTTCCCTCGTCTGAATATGGATAGAACTTGTGCATTAAATATCCCCATTGCTGCCAACGCCAACAAAATCATAAACATAATCTGCGCCCCTGGCTTATCTGCTTCTATAATAGCCTCCATATCCTGGACAAGGTAATTCACATCTCGATGTATCCACTGTTTGCTATTGATATCGTTTGTGATACCGGCTGCATAGGTTACATATGTTGCTTCTTCTTTCATTTCAAGCATTGACTGAGCAATATTAAGCGGAACCCATATGTGTCCCATATCTAATTTGAAGTTCTCTGTGTCCATTATATATATTATCGTTCCTTCATCCGCATCATAGGTTTTATCTGCATCCATCCAGCGAATTGTAAAGGAATCCCCAACTTTTAACTTGCTATCTCTTGCCATGCCCTTGCCAATTAACACTGGTATTGTCCCATCATTAATTCCTAGCAATGCTTCTGTTGGCATATTAACAATATTCTGATCTGGGGGTATCCCTTTTAGTATGGCCGGCATAATGCGCCCCCCTGGATAGATTGACACCTGACTTACTAATACAGGAAATGCTTTTTTCTCATCAACAAGCGCTTGTATATCCTGAGGTAAGTTAGAATGCGAATCTTCATAGGACATTGGATCTAGTGGATCATACTCGGGGTGCCAGAATGCGCCACCAGCAATTTCCGTATCAATGGTTACATTCTTGGCATGCTGTAACATGCCATCATACATCCCTAGCATAAATAAAATGATAAAAAATGAAAATGCCGTAACAAAAACATTCAGTAGAGTGCGCAACCTTGCGCCAAGCAAGTTTTTTAGGGCAATATTAAATAACATTTACTTACGTGTGCTTTTCTTGTTTATCGATTCATCTTTTACAATTTTTCCATCTTCCAAATACACCATTCTTTTCAAATAGCCCATAATTTTCTCATCATGTGTAGCAAATACAAATGAAGAGGTGAGATTGTTATTTAGCTCCACCAGGATATTCATAATATGGTGGGAGTTTTCCGCATCTAGGTTTGCAGTTGGTTCATCAGCAAGAATTAATGCTGGCTGGTGAACAATTGCTCTAGCAATTGCGGTTCGTTGGCATTCCCCTCCGCTTAATGTTGTGGGCTTAGCGTTCCGCCTGTGGCTTAAGCCAACCGATTCTATTGCTTCGCTTACTAATTTTTCGCGTTTTTCTGGTTCTATATTATTTAAAATTAATGGCAATTCTACATTCTCAAAAACCGTATAAACTGGAAGTAAATTATAGCTTTGGAAAATGAAGCCCATGTTCTTACGCCTTAGACTGGCCCTCTCATTGTGCGAGGTGTTGTCCATGGCGCGTCCTAACACATGAACACTACCCTCTGTTGGTGAGTCCAACCCTCCAATCACATTTAATAATGTAGTTTTACCAGATCCGGATGGGCCAACCAACCCAACGAACTCGCCTTCATTTAGTACGAGGTTAACATCTTTTAGCGCTGTGAAAAAATCACCGCCTACCGGGAATTTCTTCAACAAATTTGTTATTGATACTACTGTGTTATCCATACTCACTTTCTCTTTAATGATTATATATAAGCATTAGCTGAATCCCTTTTCCAAACCCTGAAGTTGTTTTGGGAAGAAATTCTTCCGCTATATCATACTCCCTTCGAGCAGGACTAGATGATAAAATCAAATTTATGCTAAAATGATCAAAAGTTATACCACTGCTTAGAAAATGGTACACATTATTGCTTTCCCAATCAACCTGGGTAATAAACATCAGCTGAACTAGCATGTTTACTGGTAGGCTTGCCATAAAAGCAGTATAGTTGTGTGTCTTGGCGTTATTTGTCACTGTAGATAGTTCTCTTATGTTCATACTCTCTACCATAACTAAAAGACCGGGGCCAATTGGGATGGTATAATCAGAACCAACCGTAAATAATGTGAATTTATTTGGTTGTGTACTGTTTTTACTATTTGAAAATATACCTGCTGTTTCCAGCCATAACCCAATAAAACCATCATATCGATAATCAAATGCAATACGCTGGTGGGCGCTAGCTATATATACAGGAGATTGTCCTATGCTCTGGGGTAAGGCGCTTTGATCTCTATGATAAGTAAATCCAAATTCGCCTGCATTAATACTTAGCTCTGTTCGTCCACCAAAAGACAATGTGTCTTGTTCGTTCTTTATCGACCACAACCAAAGGCCAATAGAGTTGCTTGGAAACACCCGCAACCGAAGCGCTTCTACAGCATCTGTTTGTCCTGTTGGGTCCTTAATATCAATTGTGTCAAACCAAGACAATGACCGTAAAATCATTGCAGGCCCAAATGAAATTTTTTGAAGACCTAGGCGCGCCTCAAATAGATCGCTTGAATAACGAAACCATAAACGGTACGGAGCATCAAGACTTCCAATAGAATAATCGCCGGCATACACTTTACCAAGTTTGTGAGCCCATTCTAAATCTAAGAGACTATTATTAGCTAAGTCTTTCGTATACGAAACCACCGGTATATATCCCCATTTTTGTTCAAAATTAGATCTACCTATTGGGGGGTCGTCTCCTCGCAATAGGCTTCCCCACATTTGCCCTTTCAAGGCAACGCTTTGTGCTATAATATTTACGCTTGTTATGCATAGCACAAAAACCAAGACTCTAGCAGAATAAAAAAACTTTAGCGATGCTTTTGTTTTATAAAAAAGAAACCTGATATTCATAACAATTTCTTAGTAAATATACGGAAAAAACATTATAAATTATTCTTGATTAATGCTAATGACGGTTCGATACATAATATTTTTATTTCCCTTGCTAATATTTTTTAGCTGTGAGGATGAAGTTTCTTCATCATCAAGAAGCTATGTGCCTATTGAAGCACAATTATGGGGCTTAGAATTTCAAGGGTATGATGGATATATAGTAGCTGATTGGGAAATCAAAAACACTTCGGACGTAAATATATCAGGATGGGAAGTACATACAGTGATTACGATGATAAATGATCAAATAGAAAAGGGGCTATTTTTTCGACATGATATAGATATCGCTCCCGGAGATAGCGTTCGCATCAATGGAAATGTTTTTTTTCACCGGGACGCAGTTAGTATTTACCCTGTAACGCTAACAACAGATGATGGTGCGATGAAGCACTGGGAAATAACTTCTATAAGAGGGTTAAAAGAATAAATTAATCCCAGGCGTTTCCATAGGCGCCCCCATAAGCCCCCATATCATTCCTAGAACCATTACTATCTTTAAATTGATTTCCTGGATGTCCTGCATTTATTGCTGGAGAACCAGCTTCAAGCTTAAAGTTAGAGTTTTCAGGGTCAATAAATAAAGGGTTCCCCACAAGATTCCCTGTTGCCGGACTATTGGTGACCTCGCGTATTAATGAATAGGTACTGTTCATAGCGTAAAACTTGATATTTACAGGATCAATAAGATCTCCTCTAGAAATAATACAATTGATAATATTGATTTCTCCAGCCGCTGACACCGAATATTCTTTACTATATTGATTATGTGAGCCATTCCTATATAATGTACAGTTTTCCAAATTAAGTGAGTTCCCAGATCCAACAGATATCCCTCCTCCTCCTAATTTTGCATAATTATAGTTCATAATACAGTTTGTGATAGTTGCTAATCCGTCAACGTATATTCCACCTCCAGCGTTTTCAGTTCTGTTTCTTGTTAATCGACAGTTTTGTATTGTGACGCCGAAAGAATGATCCGAAACAAAAATTCCCCCACCGGAATATTCTTGTTCTCCGGAAGGAGCAACGTCATTAATATTTTTGAAAAGAATACAATTTCTAATCACACCAAATTTATCTAATGCGACGGCACCTCCACCTCTTCTTGCTCGGTTGTATAAAATTTTACAATTCTCTACTAGAGCAGTATCTGTAATAAAAACTCCCCCTCCATGCCCGGATGGGTAGATTTGCATATTAGCATCAGGGTCTTCAAGTGCTATATTACTTTTAATAAAACAATTTGATATTACTACACTGCCTCCAGCCCATATGCCCCCGCCAGCAAGTCCTTTTCCATTTTGAATTCCTAGGTTTTGTAATCTTCCTCTATTCATTGTAACAACGGATTCTCTGATATTAATACCACTTAAAATTGTAATAATTGGTCCATGTGTTGATGTAATCACTACATTTTTATCTATCAAGTTATGGTTACCTAGATATACGCCTGGGCGAAATACAATGCTATCTCCATGATCGATAAACTTGGTATAGTAGCTGGTTTCTAAATCGCTATAATGATCAGGAATATATAAAGATGATACGTTCGGCACAGAAAATTGTTCGGATAGTTCATATCGATATTGATCACGCTGGTCTATTATTCTAACTCTATATTGAAACGTTCCATCATCATCAAGTGTGTCAATATATGAAGTTTCTAATGAGTCTATAATACGCGCTAAATCATTCCATATATAATCATCTCCTATAATTTTGGCTTTTTCAATTCGAAATTCCTTAAAGTTTTCAACTGTTATATTGGACCAGGAAACTTCTACTGCTGTTTTATGATAAATGGGACTTTGATCATAATTATGGGAAACAACAAACAAGGTTTCTTCATTGGAAGGTTTTGTTGAAAAAGGCGTATCACAGGATAAAAAAATGATAGATACAATTAACGATAAGATAAATCGGCTCATTATATCTCAACTCTTAGATTAATAATTTCTCTGTATTTTTCAAAATAATTGAACCCTTTACGTAGGCTCTCTTCTAGGGTCCAATCCAATTCATCTTTCGAAAGTAAATTTCTCCATGTGTATGATAATGACCAATTGAGACCAAGGATTTGTTTACGCATTGTAATGTTCAAATTTGCATTTTCTCGAGGTTTTCTTATGCCTTCACCTATCCCCGGAATTATATAATATTGTTCACCTTCATCAACATGATCCAAGCTAATGACCAGCCAGTCCAAGTTTATCTCACTTGTCAATACAATACGATGTTCTGGCTTATTGGGGAATGCTATAGGTGAGCTAATATCTAAAAAGGTTGCGCTAGTTGAAAACAGGAATTTATCCTCAAGCATACGCACTCCAGCCATTAGCTCCAGCCCTCTAATTTCTGCTATTGGTTCATTAAATGGAATCGATGGTGTGCCTTCAAGGGCTCTATATGCAAGCTTACTTGTATAGCCATTCATAAACATGTCTATACCAAACGACACTTCATCAATCGGCAATTCTGTTTCTGGGTTTGATATTCGTAGTTGCATATTTAATTCTGTAGTATTCAAATATTCTCTTGTTAATAGGCTATCAATTAAACTATCTGATTCTGTGTTGGTGAATCGAAATAAATCAGCAAGCGTAGGAAGTCGCTGATTATTCCCTTGGTTTGCAAATATAGAATACCACGATTTTTGACCTCGTCCTTCAATATGTATACCAAGGCGTTTACTTGAAACATGTGCTAATTCACGGGACTCTGGAATATCATAGATAACGTTTTGATCTTCTGTTGCTAAAATTGGAAACTCATAATATTCATTTTGCAATGTTTCTACTTGATCCATTCGGTAAGAAAACTCCCAATTGATAAAGTCAATTTTTGGATGATCTGCATCTGCGGACCAACGCGTAACAAAGGCTAATGCATCTGTATTGCGTTTCATATCTGCAATATGATTGACTGTCGGATCTTCATTAATATTAAAATATGATTTATCTCCATCAAACGTTTGATACTCTGCTTCATATTGTATGGTCCCCTCAAAATCACGCCATTCCATTAATTTGGATACATGAATATTTTGAGAGTGGTCACTTAAATATTCATTTAAACTTGAAAAAAAGTTTTGATTTAGGCTCCAATCTTTCAGCCCCGCCAGTAGCTTCCAACCGCTTGTTCCAAAAATGCTTCCTCGATAGTTCATACTCAAAATGGACAAACTATCTCCGCTGTCAACACTCCCTGATGGAAATTGAAGATTTTTATTTAACTGAAACCATCGCAAATCCAGCCTCCCGGCAGAAAAATCTATCCCTCCAAAGGCATTTGCAAATAACGATGTTGTGATCGTCCGACCACCAAAAGCTCTGGCTTTTGCCGTATATCTACCGCCTAGACCTGCAGGACCAAATACCGTTGTTGCGCCCATGGAGAGATCCATATCGTCATTATATGTTTGACCCACGCCCGTATTTAAATACACAGAGTTTTTTTCTGCTGTTTTGCTTTCCATATTCACAACGCCGCCAATTGCTCCGCTTCCAAACAAGGAGGAGTTTCCTCCTTTTATTACTTGAATTTGTTCTAAAGAATTAAGGTCAATTGTAGAAAGATCCGCCACTCCCGTGTTTGCATCGTTCAGTCGTACCCCATCTAGAAATACCGCAACATCTGTTGCGTTACTTCCTCTAATGCTAATCGTTTGTTTCCCGCTTGTTGAGTAATCCATTTTTACGCTACTCACTCGCCGTAGAGCGCTTCCAATATCTCTTGCACCTTGAATTTCAATTTCTGCAATGTCTAGCATATCTACGGCTGATGCTACATCCATTTCGGTTTTTGACTTCACACCAACTACTTCAATTTCCTGCCCTTTAATAACAGCCGGTGTCAATAATAATACTCCAGCATAGCTTGAATCAATGCTTGCTTCTCTCGTCTCATATCCAATATGTGACAGCCTTAAATTTGGCTGTTTGTCATCCGGAACTACAAGCTCGAACAATCCATTGATATCTGTAACCGTTCCTATTTCACTACCAACAAGAGAAATATTTACTCCAATAATTGGTTCTTTGGTTTGTTCATCTTGAACCACGCCTCCGATCTTCTCCAGCGCAGAAAGAGGATGGGAAAAAAATAGAATTATGATAAAGATATTGTTTTTGGCGGGCATCTTCTGAAGTTATCGTTTGTTATTATGTTATACGAATGATTTGTTAGTTAAAAATCACCAAGAAATTTGAATATCTATCAAGGGCAATCCCGCAGGAAAAGTTGGTAGCTTAGGGGGAACAATCTGCCAGTGATCACCAAAAGGATATTCACCATATGTGATCTTGTAACCAAACATGAATCTTAAGCGACTGCTCTTTGTCCATATAAACATTATTTTCGATTCATAAAATAAGGCATATGAACCCCCCGGATACAAAAATAAATCCCCATCAATAAAACCAGACCACCTCCCTACTAGTGATCTAGAATAATCTGCTCCAAATCGCAATCCCCAGCCGTTATAATAAACCGCTAGTCGTGGATAGACTAGTGGAATATCAATAGTAGATAAAGGGCTTAGATCTTTGCCGCCTAATCCTAATAATAGCCCTGCTTTTGCAGTAAATAACCCTGAGCCAAATGGTTTAGTAACTAATATTTCATTGTTCAAACCAATCAGATGCGGAAAGTCAAATGCGTCAGAAACAATTTTAAATTTTCCTGAACCTGTTATGGACCGCAACAGGGGCGTTGGGTAATTTGCGCTGTGCCTACTGGCTATCTTCCATCCATTTATTTCTTTCCAAGATTGTTTAATCATAAAATTTGGAATCATTATAGCAAAAAAGGGGTGTATAGAAATATCTTTATCATCGCTAATTCCATATCTTAGAGGTTGGAATAGTCCACTTTCCCACTGTCCTTCGTTTAATGAATGTGCGGTTCCTAATGACCAATTGTTACTTTGAGCGTGAACACAATAACTTAAAAAAATAAATGTTAATAAAAACTGTTTCATGGTAGAACCCATCTTGCAGATACTGCAACATGATCTGATTCGAGTTCAGCTTCTTGATGTGTTCTTTCTGACCGAGCTACCCATTCTGTATTTGTAAATAAATAATCTAATTTCCTGTTCCATTCATACCTTTCATCATTCGAATTGTGCGTGCGCGTGTGCGTGAAATACATGTTTTCATTCTGCAAATAATCTAATAACGACACCGCGGGGGTGTACGTGTTATATAATGGGCTGATCCAGGTTGTCTCATTGCTAAAATCACAGCCTTCATCGTTTTCTGGCAATTCATCTGGACAGCGATCTTCATCGCAATAATTGTTTTTTGACGCACCCGGCGGTAGTTCGTTTAAATCTCCGCCCGCAACAAATAATTCTCCTTCGACATCTATTTTATCCAATACATCCTTGAATTCAAGAAATTGTTTTTGCTTTGTATCATCATTAGAAAAAGCAGATGCATGAATACCTATAGCCCAAAATGGATTTCCTGGATAATTGACAACTGCTTTCAATACATTTCTTCGCACATAAAATGCTTTTGTTAAAGCATCTTGATCTCCGCGTAGAGACAGCTGAATTCGTTCTGCTTCACTTAAAGGCCATTTGGAAAGTATTGCGTTCCCTGTATTTACTCGACCCAAACCATCGCTTGGGACAAATTGAACCTCCCACATGGATCCATATACGCCATAATTCATGGATGTATGATCCAATAACCACTGAACCTGATCAATATACGCAGACCGCTTGGAATCGATGTCTACCTCTTGTAATAGCAAAATGTCCGCATCCATCTCTGCAATTTGAAATGCAAGCATTTCCAATCCGTTTTTAATTGTTTCATCATCGAACAACACCAAGTCCCCACAAGAGTCTCCAAACCAATTCGCGCGCCCAATTCCAAAGCGGATATTCCATGTGACCACAGTTAGTGTGTCTTTATTTGGAGGAGTGACTAATGTTTTTGCGGTGTACTTTTTTGGACTTTCTATATTAGAAAACTCTGTTACTAATGGATCACAGCTTCCCAGTACAAAAACACACAATGAATACAGTGTGACATATTTATAGTTCATGATCTTATTGATTTAATATCTGGTTTACCATTTGCAGATCATCTTTTAAAAATCCTGACTCTACAATTCTTGGGATTAATTCTCGTAAGCTTTCATTTTTACTAAATACATCCTTAAATATTGGTAGCGCTTTTTCTAACTCCCCTGTTTGAGCCAATGTTACTGCTGTCCAAAAAGGTAATTCTGGATTTTCAGGGTATAGATTTGCAGCCAATGAATATTCCTGTAACGCCAGGGCCATTTCATCTTTTTCCATATACTCATCCCCTTTTTGAGCATGGTGGTATGCCTTGCTAATGTTGAGTAAGCGCCGCAGTTCTCCTAGCGGATCCTTGTGATCACCAATTTGTATATCCACAACCCTATCTTTCCATGCATTACCCGTTGGAGCGCCGCTTACCACCAACAAAGCCGCAGATTGTTTCCCACGCAAATCTCCACCTTCTTGTTCTGCTGCTTCTAAAGCTATTAACATTCGTTCCGCAAGATCTCCTTTGGCGTTTTCAAATGCTGTGGCCATTGCGTTTGTTACTGTCGGTTTTTCCATAATATTGGCTTGCACAGAATAATGTTTTCCAACCTTATGCCCAGCATAACGAATACAGCGAGAGCCTGTATGTGCGCCCACATTTCCCTTGGCATCTACCATTCCTATCTGACGAACGTTTGCACCGCTATCTTTTGATAACAATGATTGTAATGCTTCGTTTGCAGGAACTCCATCTTCCATAAGAGCAAGCCCTTTGGGTCCATATGATGGCTCAGCAATTGACTGCGTTGCAACTGCCCCTACTCCTGCCTTTGCCCAAGGAACTACAGTGCCAACGGAAAACCAATGGCTTTGTACGGCTACGCCCAACTCGCCCGTTGTTTCATCGTACGCTACAATAGAATAAGTGGCTATTGGCCTTGTGGGTTTATCAGCAAAAAGATAGGATGATACAATAAGAAGGGTTAAAAATTTTAGAAGCATATTTTCTAATATCCGGTGTATGCGGCTCCGGTAATAGTAGAGGAAAAACTATTCCCAGATCCATCGTCGCCTGTGTTGTCAAAACTCCAGTATGCCACCAAATTCGTTGACATATTTGTCGCAATATCAAATGCTTTCCCTTGAATATAAAGAGTTTGAATTTGAGCCAAGCTTAAAACAGATTTCCAAATAGCAACTTCATCCAGACCCCCTGCATAATTTTCCGATTTTGTATTCCCTGCATCAATATCTGTACCTAAAAACCATGATTCTCCATCTGCCGCAGATTTGAACCAGCTATTGTCTGGGTTATCTGTCCCTAATAACACGCCATTTAAATACATAGTTCCGACTCCCAAATTTGGGTTTGCCGCTGATCGGGTATAAACCACATGATGCCAACTATCAGCGCTAAGGGCTGTTGCAAAATCTTTCTCGTTTGGGTTTGGGTGCCAAATCCGTAAGAATCCACTTGCTTTTAATAATCCAATGATAATGGCGCGATCATTGTTGCAGTCACCTGCATCTGTGCAATTGTTTGCTGCAATGATAACTCCAAAATCTTCATTCATATTACTGTAATCAGGTTTTACCCAAAATGAAATGGAAAAATCTGCTTGGGCTCCACCATCCACATATGTTATTGCATCTGTATCATCATCTACTTCCATTTCCATTTTGGCATTAATGTTACCAATATCTACATAGTCCCCTACTCCTCCATCAAAAAAAAGCGCATATTCTGTAGAACTTCCCAATGTATATTTTATTTTTCTTACTCCATCGGCAACAGATCCTGTACTTGTTATTATGTTTGTTCTATTCACTCCATTAAATTTATCAACGCTTGTTTCACCAAGAACGGAAATTAATCCATTGCTTAAAGAGTATGTATTCGTTCCTGCGGCTATGCCTGCAAATCGACTTGTTGCTGCAACTTCAATACCAGAATAGGATAGCCAGTAGGATTGTTTCCCTGCCATTACCTGTCCCTGAACCTGCAATAAATCAGTTACCCTATTACCCATAAAGCTTACTGCAAGGCTAATTGCCACCAACACTCCTAAAGCAAATAAACCTATAAAAACTCCTTCCTGTGCTTTATTTCTAACTACCATTACAAATCCAACTGGTTGTTATCAATTGTTGCATACGTTGTGTATTTGTAAAAGCTTTCTCCTCTGAGCAAATAAAAAGTGAGCTCTACCCCATGTACATCAGCAGCATTTGGTGAACCGCCTAGATCGCTATTATTTTTATCTTTATATGTAAACTTGCTGATATAATTAACTGCGCTTATTGTTGTGTCTTTAACTACCCTTTGGATCAACAAGCCAGATGCTCCGGCATCTTTACTGCACTTTATTGTTCGAGTTCCATTATCAATAGCATATTCATACACGCTTCCATTAAAAGAACTAGTGAACCTCAAGTTATTTGCACTAAGGTTTCCATTAGAAAAGGATGATACTCCATTAATATCTTTAATAAATTTTCGTTGAGCATAATTGGCTTCCATATTTGCCAGAACCGCCATATTGGTAAACGCCACGTTCATTAAAGACCCTCTTACAATCACAGATATTCCAGGAACTAAAATGGAAACCAACACCATTGCGGCAATCATTTCAATCATAGTGAATCCGCTAGAATTGAATCGTTTTTTTATTATTTCTCTAATTCCCATATGGCGCCGATGTTACAGTATACCCCTGTGATGCTTTTGAAGATTTAATCGCGTTTAGCTCAGTAGAATCCGTAGAACCAGGCAGTCCAACTTTCACGGTTATCTGTTTATAATCTGTCGGTGTAGCTGAATCATCAAATATATATGGTGATCCACTTGTATTCAGTGAAACATATTTCACATAAACACGCCCTCCAATGCCAGTAAAATTATCGTTTCCAGCATCTAGGTCTGTATAATTTCCATCTACAAAACTAAGTGTATGAAAATCATCTACATCATTATTACCAGACCATGTGGTTTCTCCTTCGCGGCCTAGTGTGATGGACCAACTAGCAGATTCATTTGTCCAAGATGCCCCCCCAGAAATAGCCCCATGAACACTACTGCTACTATAATCATAAATAACTGATGCTGATCTATTATCCATTTTATAATACAGTTTCAGATTTGTATCGCTAAAAGGATTTGAAATGCTTTTGGCGTGGTGCGTTAAAATTTCAGATGCAGTGCGAACATCATTCCATAAGCGCACCTCATCAATCTTCCCATCAAAATATACGGGTGATTCTCCTTCTACTCTTCCAATATCCATATCTGTAACATTAATTCCTGTTGCGCTAGTAATTGCAATATGATACCAAGAATCTATTGATCCAATTGTACGTTCGCCGGCAACTCCATTAACATAATACGTAGGTGAATCAATATTATTTACCGTTACTTCTCCATTAACTATCTTGATAAAGTCTGTCCCATTCAAATCGAGCACATGATCTGTTCGTGAAGTAATATCATCTGCCTCGACCCAAAAGGATATTGTTTGGATTCCTGCGGTGACATTTCCAACGCTAACCTGTCCATCTACTCCATCAAAATCTATTGCGGAATCACCCGCTTCGTTCCCTCTAGCATCAAAGTTTTGCGACATCACTCTTTCCATTATTGCATGATTCAAATTGCTTGCTCTTGTCATGGCAACGGCTCGAACGGCAACTCTGCTAATGCCACTGAATGCTCGTGTTAACTCAATAAAACCAATAGCAAGTACGACGGTTGCTAATAGAATCTCTACGATTGCAAACCCGCGATAATATTTTGATTTAATTATGCGCATATATATATCCCGTTGGCGTAACAATTGTAATTGTGCGCTCATTTGTATTAATTGTTATTGTTTTTGTTGCTGTTGGTTCTCCAAGTATATTGAACTCCAGATCGGTTCCTACATCCGAAGCGGTAAAATCAACGAAGCTTGGCATTGTATACACATTGCTATCTTCATCAGGTATAATAAGCGGGTCTTTTGCTGCTTTATATTTTAGAGTGTATGAATTTGCATCTGTATCTATGCTAAGATAAAAATTTTCATTGGCTTCCATACAATAATCACGCGCCCAGCGCAGGTTGTTTACCATCTGTAATATTTGTTCATTTACCTTCAGCCACTCATTATAATTTCTGTATCCTGTAATAAGTGAAGACGCCAAAATGGATGCTATCACCATTGTCGCAAGCAACTCAATTAATGTAAACCCTTTTGAAAGTTTTTTAATCATAAAAAAAAACGCCGAAGAACTTCGGCGTTTTTACAATCACTTAATATTAAAAGTATTAATTTGGTGCATAATGCGTTTTTAGATCTGTTATGATATGCTCGTTGCCAGCTGTCGGCTCTCCGTCTGCACCTATCGTCCCATTAAATACTAAATCAATATCCGTACCATTAGCATCTCCATTTCTCCAAGCAGCCATTACGTAACCATCAAGCTCTCTTCCCCTATCATCTCCTTTAGGACTTGTTTTTGGTGAATAGTAAATCCAATAAATATCTTCTAAGCTTGCAGAAGCGCCACCTACTGATGATGGATCTAATTGAGTTGTTCCATTTCCGCCTCCCCAAGTAATGGCAGAACCTGGTTTTCCATGTGGATGATACATAAATAAAACAGCATGTGTAGCTGCATCAGTTCCTTCTGTGCTATTATCATACACATTATCCTTTTGGAATGAGGACCATTGGTCTGAATCATAATCTCCAACCCATGTTTTTAAATAATAATCTTCCTCTTGCATTGCAGCTAAAGAAGGGCAACCTTCACATGCAGCACCTGGCTCTGGATATGTTTCTAAATAGTCTCCAGACATTGCGGCTTTCGTTGCTTGAGCTGTTACTTCATTTTTTATTAGTCCATACATATTGCGAACATTTGATTCGTAAGCTCCTCGTGTCATTGTTGTAAGCCTTGGAACAATTACTGCAGCTAAGATACCTAAAATAACCATAACCGCTATTAATTCAATCAATGTAAAACCTGATTGTGACGTTTTATTCTTCATATTTAAACCTCATATTATTGGTTCGTAATTCTAACTTAAAATAATTTCAGAAAATATATTGCAACCCTTAAGTATATGGCAAGTAAATTATTTTTTAAGTTAATTAATATTTCTACATCATATTGGTCATATTTTCGATCATTGGAAGAAATACTGCTAATACAAAAATCGCAACAAACCCTGTGATCACCAATGTTAAAACAGGTTCCATTGCCCCCATCACGCCTTCCATCTTATCTTCCATATCAGATGTAAAATACTGTGCCACCCCATCTAGCATTTCACTTAGCGCACCTGTTTTCTCACCAATACTTATCAAGCTAGTAGCCATAGCCGGCATATAATCGCTTTGCAATGCAACGCTAAGCTGTGTTCCTTGCAACACATCTTTTTTAGCCTTAGCTAGTGATTTTTCAAACACCTTATTATCTACTGTTTCTCCGGCAATGGATAATGCATCTACCACCTGCACACCGCTGGAAACAAGAACATTGAGCATCTGAGAAAAACGAGCTGTTACGCTGGAGCGTACCATAGAGCCAAATTTAGGGATGTTTAATTTTAATAGGTCAAAATTATAAGCTCCGCCATCTGTTGCAACATAATATTTAATTAATGTTATTAATGCTCCCATAGCAACAAAAAACATTAATCCATACTGGCTTGCAAAGTCGCTGACACCTAGCATAATTCTTGTAGGCAGTGGCAGCTCCCCCATCCCGCTAAATAACGTCTTCGCCATTTTAGGCAATACAAATGCAACCTGCACATATCCAGCAATAAACAATGCTCCAACAACAAACATTGGATAGCGCAATGCCTTTTTTACTTTTGCTCTTTGCTCCATGTCGCGTTCCGTAAAATCACGTATTTGTGCAAGTATTTGAGGCAAGGTTCCACTTGCTTCACCTGCAGCTACCATCTTAACATAAAAATTGCTAAATACTTTGCTTTGCTCACCTAAAGCTACAGATAATTGCGCTCCCTGCGTTACGCGACTTTTTAAGGTTCCTACAACTTTTCTTAAATTTTCAGAAACCGCTGCTTCCTCTAATGCGTTTAACGCATCTAGCATGGGTATGCCCGTGTTTAACAACATCTCTAACTGGCGGGTAAACATACTCAAATCCTTAGGTACTAGTGCTTTCGCTTTAACCTCTCGCCCTAAAAGCTGGTTTATATCCATATCAAGACTAAGGTTTAGGCCAGGTTTTTTGGCAGAGATTAGTCTTTCACCGCTTCTATCAATAATTTGATAAAGCTCGCCCATTGATTTAGCGGCAATACTGCGCTCTGTTAGCGTTCCGCTTCTATCAACTAATTTGCATGCATAATTTGGCATTAAAGAACTCTACTTATTTCCTCAACTGATGTATCACCCCGAAGCACATACGTAAGCGCTGCTTGCTGAAGGGTTTTCATTTTATTATCCGCCGCTATTCTGTTTACTTCTTCCGCGGATGCTTCATTTTTTACTGCTTCATTAATTGCTTCATTCGGTATGAGCAATTCATAGATGCCAGCACGCCCTTTATATCCATCTTTACCACAAGTTTTACACCCATTGGAGTTAGCATGATAAATAAACCCATCTATTTTATCTACCCCTAATGATTTCAAATCTTTTTCGGTTGGTCTATACTTTACTTTGCATTTGTAACATAATTTGCGAATCAGCCTTTGCGCTAAAATAGCTCGTATTGTTGTAGTAAGTAAAAATGGATCACAGCCCATATCTACCAAACGCGTATAAGAAGCAGCCGCACTATTTGTATGCAATGTGCTGAATACAAGGTGACCTGTAAGTGCCGCACGTATGGCCAGATCTGCTGTTTCGCGATCACGCATTTCCCCAACCATAATCACATCTGGGTCCTGCCTAAGCATTGATCTCAATGCAGCAGCAAAGGTCATCCCTGCCCGTTCATTCACATGACCCTGAATAATGCCCTCCAATTGTCGCTCCACGGGGTCTTCAATCGTAATAATATGCTCTTCTACTGTATTTACTCTTGTGAGGGTTGCGTATAGTGTGGTTGATTTACCACTACCCGTTGGGCCAGTTACTAATACAATTCCATTTCCACTAGTATATGCTTTTTTCCAAAGCTTAATTGTTTCCGTTTCAAAACCCATTTTATCAAGCCCTACAAGACCTTTTGACTGATCCAAAATACGCATAACAACTTTTTCGCCATATTGTGTAGGATATGTGGAAACACGAACATCCACCGGTTTCCCTTGCTCTACTTCTGTTTTGAATCGACCGTCTTGCGGTTTCCTGGATTCCGCAATATCAATTCCAGCCATAACTTTAAAACGAGACACAAGGCCTGGTGTTCTATTTGGTGGCATAGTTGAAAATTTTGATAATACACCGTCTATACGAAACCGCACCCGTAGCCTTCTTTCCCCTGGTTCAATATGAATGTCACTTGCTCCTCCACGGACAGCCTCTAAAAGAATATTGTCTGCTACCTGAATATTTTCTTCATCGGAAACCGCTTCTTCAATAGCCGCCTCATCTCCATAACCGGATTCATCGCTATACCCAGATGTGGATACGTAGCTTCGATCAATTGCTAGTTCAATATTTTTCTCTTTTGCCAACACCATCTGAATTCGCTTATTCGTCATTTTTCGAATTTCATCTACTGCAGTTATATTAAGAGGCTCTGCGGTTGCCACCGTTAGAGTGTCTTCAATCACAAATAATGGAATTACTTTTAACCTTCTTGCTCTATCCTTGGGAATAAACTCTAATGCTTCGCTATCGATATTGAAGTTAGACATGCGAATTACTGGCATATATAACTGTATACCAAGCACTTCCATCACTTGTCGATCTGTTAAAAAACCAAGCTCAACACATGCCGCACCAAAATGGCATCTATTTTCATTTTTAAATGTTACGGCTTCTTCCACCTGTTCTGGCGTTAGAAGGTTTTCGGTGATCATTATTTGACCAAGACTACGATTCATTTGTTTGCCTCATTAGAATTAATATTATAGTTATGCAACCGCTGGTTCCTCCCCAGCTTGCGGCGCCAACAAAGCAATGATTTCCTGGGTTAATTGATCTGCAACAATTGGTTTTCGTAGAAATAAATCACATAGCGCTCTTTCGGATTTCAATACATCTTCCTGGCTATCATTCGATGAAACAAACACAACTGGGATGTGTTGATATCGATCGTCGCCTTTCAATAATCTACAAACCTGATACCCGGACAAGTTTGGCAAGTCGGTATCTAAGATCACAACGCCCGGGGATATGTCTTTCGCCATACGATAGCCCTCAATCCCATCCCCCGTTGAAACAACTTCTATCCCAATGCTCTTGAAATAATTACTTACCGTTTGAATAAAGGTTGCATCCTGATCAATAATTAATATCCGATTACTATTCATATATCAAATAAATTACGATTCTATGATTGTAGGTGTGATGAAGATTAATAACTCATTTTGCGATTTTGATTTTCCATCTGACTTAAAGAATCTACCGAAAAAAGGAAGGTCTCCAAGATAAGGAAGCTTATCAACCGTAGAGTCGTCCTGATCGAATATAAGACCTCCAATCATCAATGTCTCTCCGTTTCTAACCATCACATTTGTATCTGTAGACCTGCTTGAAACGATTGGTCTTCTTTCCGCGCCCACATATCCTGTAATTGCTTGAACAGATGCCTGAATGCTCATAGTAATTAAGTCACCTTCATTAATGCGTGGTAGCACATTAAGATTCACATTTACATTTTGATCCTGATATGTATATGGTTGCGATCCAAACATGCTTCCTTCTGCTTGAGGAACTAATACTGGAATTGTGGTTCCTACGGTAATTGTTGCTAGGGAATTATTAAATGTCGTCACTTGTGGTTCTTGAAGAAGTCTTGTTTCTGCATCACTGGCCAACACTTGCAACAATGCAGAAACTGTTGAGGGGGCCAAAGTAGCAAGGCTAACTTCTTTACCAGAATTATTGATCAGTTGCCCAAGCCCCAACGCCAAACTCGTGTCTACGCGTACTGCCCAATTAATGCCTAGTGTTTCATCTTTTTTAAGCGTGGTCTCAATAAACTTTACTGAAATATTAATCTGGGGATTTTCCTTATCTAAAGTACGTATAATCTTCTCTATTATTTCAAAATTACCTGGAATATCCGTGACCATAACTAAATCGTTTAGATCAGATCCGGTTGATGATAATTCAACTGCACTACCCTGGGGTGAAAATACGGCAGTTATCGCTGGCAAAACTGCAGCTGCATTAAGAAACGATAGTGGAAATATATGTGTATCTAGCTCTCCTCCCATCTCTAGCTTATCTGATTTCTTTTTAACTATTACAATATCATCTTCCATAAACCAGCTATAGCCGCTCACGCTTAGAATTGTATTCATTGCTTTTTCTAATGAAACATCTTTTAGTTTTAACGTTACTTTTCCGGTTATTTCATCTCCCAAAACTAGATTCATTCCATGTTGGGTTGTAATTAAGCGAAGAACATCTACAATGTCTGCATTTTTAAAATTAATACTTACCAGCGCAGGCTTTATAGGTTGATATGGATCAATCGATGGTTTTTCAACCTGGATGTGGTCTGGTTTTGGCCACTTAATAATCATGATGTTTCGCGGTGCTTCTGGAAGATTTGTTTTGAGCTCAACTGTAAATGCGGGTCGTTCAGAAAAATTGAGGCGCACATCTACCCTGTCTTTTACGCTTGATAAATCCCAGGCAACTGGCACTTTTACACTATACTCTACTAACGGATCGAGGTTGATCCTTTTTTTAAAGTCACCTCGGTCCCAGTAGACATTGCCAAGACCAATCTGCAGTGTTGGCGGAGATAATCGTTCCGTAGTAACGTACTCAATATCCGGACCGTTAAACTCTAGAACCAAATATTGGTTACCCCCATATTCCTCTGTTTTGATACCAAGCAACTTTACTGGTTCGCCAAAAACAGGGTTTGAAATTATTAAAAAAATCAAAAAATACAGTATGTGGATTATATTTTTCATTCTATTAACTCCAGTGTAATTCTATCTCTGTGTCTTTTTAAGCGGACTTCGCTTTCTGATATTTTTGCTATGGTAAACCCAAGCATTTTACTTCCTTTTTGCATGATTTCATCATTAATGATTGCCATATATCCATCTTCAGATTTGGAAATACCTGTTAGCCTAAATTGTGATTTAATAATTCTATTACGGTCAAAGAAAAAATCCTTTGTCCAAATATTTGGAGTAAAAGCGATGGAGTCAGGGCGCGCACTTGTTAATAACGCCCTTATACCACTATCATCAATTCCTTTTACTGCTTTTGACTGGGGTTGCGCTGGTGTTCTGATCGAACCTGAATCAAATAATTTCAAAATTGGTTCTCCAAAGAATACTAAAAGAACAACGCCCATTGCCGCTAACAAAAGTGTTTGTCTATTCACCCTGTTCTTCCTCCATTTGATATGTGTAATACACTATATCAGCAATAACTTGCTTTGCTGCATTTTTATCCAGAGAAAATTTATAGCTATGTAAATTTACCAATTTTATCTCCTTTTCTACGTCATCGAAAAATGGTCCTATATCAAGAAATTTACCGGATAATCGTAAATCTATTTGCAAGCGTTCGATCGGAACTGTTTTTACTTTAGAGAATTTATTTAATTCTGGAAATGTATCATTAGACCTAAGGTTTAAGCTAATAACATCGATATCATATTTTGTTGCTAATTTTTTCATCTGTACTGCTGCCAGCTCGTATTCCCGCATGGTAAAAAAAACATTTTTCTCGAGGTCTGAAATACTGTTGGTTCGTTGTTCTTGTAATTCAATAATATTGTTTCGTACTTGATCCTGCGTTTTTAACTCGCTATCAAAATTTTTAATAGTTGTTTTAGCCTTATTTATATCTGAATATATTCCATAATTATACCAACCAAAACCACCCATGATGATAATCGTGATTACCAAAAAAATTATGAATCGTATTTTGGGATTTAACTTATTCATATTACAATTATTAGATTAAAGGTTGTTTTATCATCTGTGGAGCCAGGCGACTCGAATAAAAATACTGCTTGCGTATTCCCATTCCCCTCTAATAAAAGCTTTGTTCTATCAAGGAGGCTTTTGGCCTGCAACTTATTAACTTCCAAAAACCCATCTAACTTTAAAGTAAACATTGTATTCTTTATATTTTCGGACATTTTTTCCATTTCGTCCGATACAAGTCCTTGGTCATACAATTGATTGAGCAGGCTCTCCGTATTCGTCTCTTTTATTAATGAGAGGTTGGTGATTTCAATAGGGTCGGGTATTACTCGACTCAAGAATTTTAGAGCACCCAACACATTGTTTGTCATGATGCGATCTGCATTTCTAAGCTGTTTAAAACCATTGATTACGCGCAGGTCGAACATGTAATCATTAAAAATCTCGCGCTGTATATTAAGCCTCGCTAATTGTTCTTTTTTCTGTGGTAACAACACTTTGAGCGGATCTAAGGATCGAGTATTTGAAAAAGTAAATAATGAAAAAAGCACTAGCAGAACCAGCATTCCGCTTTGAAGAAATCGTGCTGGTGCTAGAAATTTATAGTTTTCGCGGTGTTCATCTGGCAAGATATTTAGCTTTGCTTGAGAATCAAGCAATAAGCCGATATTTGCCATATAGTTTGATCTCATTGGGTCCTTCCCAATTCCTTTTTCTTCCACAAAAAACTCTTGAACGTTGCTTAGGTCTTTATTCATGATTTTTACCGCATGCTGATTATCTTTAAGCTTGCCCCTTGCATCCTCAAGTTTTTCCTGAGCAATATTTAATTTTTTATCAAACTTTTCGATTTTCTTAGGTCCAGCTATAAGTGTTTTGTTCATTTCTTTTATCATTATATCCGCTTGTTTAATTGCCGCGTCCTTTCCTGTAAGCTCATCTTTTATTGATAGTTGGATTTCTTCTAATCTCAGTTTTTCATTTAAATATTCATCCTCTTTTTCAGCCATCATAAGCTGTATGGCGGAATATATTTCTTGCATTGCCTCCACTTTGTCTTCTTCTATTCTTAATTGTTCTGATACTTCCAACTCTCGGGTTTTGAACTCCAATAATGATTTTTCACTCTGTTCCACTACTTTTTTGATTAGCTCTTTTTCTCTTCGTACAGAGCTTTCGATATCATCTATCTTCATTTTCAATTTTTCTATGTCAATTTCTTTACTATCAAATTGCTTCTGTAGATCTTTTAATTCTTTTTCTGCTTGAGAAATATCATAGCGCTGAAGCTTGATATAGTCTTTTAATGAGGTAACTTTTTCTTTTAAACCGCCAATGTTTTCATTGATTGAGCTCAGCTTTTCCTTATACTTTTCTTGATCGTTTTCAAACTCAATTGCCATTTCTTCCATGCGCCTTTTGTTATCATAAATCATTTGCTCAAATAAGTTTATTTTTTTCTGTTTATCGCGCTCACCAGTTCTTGTTTGTTCTAAATTGTCAGTTAACAAGCTATGCTCTGCCATAACAGGGTTCAGTCGTTTATTGGCTTCTTCAACCCTGGCCTTTGCTACCTCTAGTTTTCTTTCAAAATCTTGATTTTGTTCTTTTAAAATTTCCTTTTCTTCGGTCAGCGAATTTCTTGTCGTTTTAAATAGTTCATCATTATCATGCAGTGCTTTCTTTTCCAGCCTTCTTTGCGTTTCCAAAAGCTCCATCTCCCGCGACATTTGGTCTGTCTCTTTTTCCATTATTATCATTTTTGCTTGTAGGTTTTTTAATCGTATCTGCCCACTATTTAGCCTCTTTTCTAGCTGCTGCATTTCTTTATGATGTGCTTTTTCGCAAGAACCTATATCGCTCTCCATTGTATGTAATGATTCCAATGTTAAATCTAATTGGACCTGCTCATCTTTAATCTTTACTTCAAACGCATCAATAGTCTTTTCAATCGCTTGTTTTTCCACTGTTATTTTTAATAATTGCTTATTTTGTTCTCGTAACCTGCTATTAATAGACTTTAAAGTGTTTAGATGCTGATTCTTATCTTGATCAAATTTTTCTACAGATTTTTCTAGTGTATTAATTTGTTTATTAAATGCTTTTTCTTGCTCTAGCATCCTGGCGATTCTTTTTAAGTTATCTTGGTCTGTACCAAGTAATTGGCTCATTTTATCTTTTTCATTTACTAGCTCCCCATGTGAAATCTGTACATTCTTCTGCATTTTATTAAAAGGGGCATAATTATAGCTTCTTGTAAGCTCTCTCTTATCTAATTGCTGCTCAACAAGCGATAATTCATGGTTTATTCCAATAATATCTTTTGGCTTTAATACAATGCTATTATCAATTTTTTTATTTCTTGCTCCGATAACTGTAAACAGCTTCTGAACCCCTTTGTTTAGATTTTTATAGTGCCTTCTTTTGCTTGTTTGGTTTTTCTTTATTCTTCGAAAGGACATTAATATTTCATCTAATACGGCTTGCTCTGTATGTAGTTGGTCTTCTAATGAAATCCGC
>SGYN01000011.1 GCA_004321715.1 bacterium
AAGCCTGTCCATATTGATTCATCCATTCCTTTATAATCGCCTGTTTCTTTTCATTATAGGAAACTTGTATATGGTTTTCTCCTTTTCGATCAGAAGCTAGCATTCCCTTATCGCCAAGAAAATCACGATCATTCTGAAAATATTTTATAAATGAAATTTTTTCTTGTGAATACAAGAATCCGATAACCAAAATAATACAATAAAATAATCGCATCATTGTATTGGCTGTAAATCCTCATCAAGTTGATTTGATAACCGATAGCGGAGTATTCTACTTGATGGTGTATCACATATATATATTACACCACGCTTATCAACAGTAATAGCCTGAGGGCTAGTAATAAACCCTTTTAATTCTTTCACAAGGAACGTATCTATTTCTACTAATTCGGAACCATGCTCAACATACATGGTTGTATCAATTGTTATTTCATCTACACCTGCTTTTCTAGAAAATTTCCCATTATAATCAAATACCTGAATTTCCTGATCATCCGTATTGGCCACATATATATTTTGGTTTAAATCTACTGCAACGTCAGCTGGAGTTGTAAATCGAAATAGATCCATAATTTCATTTGTTCCCTCTTGAAATGCAGATTGATATACTGTATATACGCCAGTAACAACTGGCTTTACTTTATGTATCGAAAAAAATTCACCTCCCTGAGAATAGTATAAATTTCCAGCATAATCTATATCAATTCCTAAAGGGGAATTCACAGTACCTGCTCCCGTACCTTCTGATACAACAGTTTGCCCAAAAGTACCTGAATGAACCCAAACTTTTTCACCATTTTCTAACTGTATATATTGAGATCTTTCCATAAGTATTTTGATAATACGATTATGAAAACGATCTTGAGCAAACATAAAATTGTCATTTGCAAGTGTTGTAGATATACCTGAAAAAATATTTTTCTCGCTTTCATAGTATAAATCTGCAAAAATATTTCTGCTCCAGGAACCTTCAAAAAACACATGTGGTAAAGAAATAGAATCTATAATACTTTGGTTATTAGACCATTCCACATCTATCATGATATAATCAGAATGATTAATTAATTCAAACCATTGAACGGAATGATTACTTCGTTGAATTGTGTCCCCAGTAGAAGGATTAAGAAACGTTGCGAAACTAGCATATGACTCAATTCCTATTTGATTCCAATATTGATTCCATCGATAAATACGATTGCTACCATCAATAAAAAACACATTCATCTTTTGGTCAATATCAATATCAATAGGATATATAATTGTATCCGCTACATCATTCATATTCATCAATGAACTATACCCATCAAGAATATTTCCACTTTGATCTAACGCAAAAATAGATTTTGCTGCTGAATCAGCAACAAAAACACGGCCATCTGGCGCAATCGAAATTTCAATTGGAGTAATAAATCCATATGTTTCATCCCAAATTGGATTAACCAGTAAATAGGTTGTATCTCCAGCCGCAAATTCTGTGTTTACATTGATACTTGATGGTAGTGGCATTTTTTCCAAACATCCCCACATAAAGCATAAGATAATAATATATAATACAGCGTATTTCATTTTAATGATAATCCAAGTGTAAAGCGCACTGGATCAGAAAGATGAATAAAGTTTGAATAGGCATAATCTATATGTAAAACTATGGGTCCAACTGGTGCCTTTAGACCAAAACCGAATGAATAATTCTGCTCCACTTTATTAATTCTATATCCTGTACGTATATACATCATATCCATAAATGTATACTCTAAACCGGTTGCTATATTTTCTGCATTATCTACTGGATGATTTAATTGTAAGGCTATAATCATTGATTGGCCAGGTTTATCTATTATGTCCATTGCTGCACCAACGCGAAAAATGGATGGTGGTGAAAATTCCTGAAACTCCGTTTCTGAAACAGATTCTTCTCCTGAATCCGGATCTAAATAACGTTTTATAAATGCTCCACCTGGTTTTGCCTGTACACCAAAGTGAGATAACGATGCAGAAAAACGTAAAGTTTTAAATCCAGTCCAATAAAATGTTCCCATATCCAACATCGGAGTTTGTAGAATATGTCCTGCTAGATTCTCTTGTACATGTTTTACTGTGACTCCAAAACTAAAGCGATCGGTCATTCTTGCCCCATAGGTTAATCCAATAAATCTATCTTGAAACGTGAAATACTTTCCTGTTCCATGAGGAAGATATTCCGTTGTTTCCATCATGGGCTCCATATGTAATATTCCTCCAGTAAACCCAATGCTGTGACGACCTTTTAATTGTTGAGTAAAAGCAAAAAAATCATAATTTATATCTGCAGGCCATTGTATTCTAGATGCAGAAAAATTAGTTCCAGAAAATTGGGCAATTGTTGCAGGGTTATAAAAAATTGACGCTGCATCCTGCTGCAGTGCAACAACAGCTTCACCCATTCCTTCTGCTCTTGCGCTTACGCCAATTTTTAAAAATGTGAATATGGAAGTTCCCGCTCTTTGCCCACCAAGAATTGGGAAAAAATTCTGCCCACTTAGAGTTTGACTTAGTAATAATACAATAATACTATATCTATAAAATAATTTCATTAGAAATAAAATTGCATGCCTAATTCAATCGTTCTTGGTCTACGAAATCGTGAAGGGTCATAATTTGGACTAGGGCTATTAATCATACTGTATGGTAAAATAACACCTGGACCATACCCTAATCCCGTAAACGAATTAATTCGACGAGGAATCAATTCATCTAGTATATTTTCAATTTCTAAAAATAGTTTCATTTTCATAGAATTAATTTGAAATGTCTTATATAGTTTTAGATCAATTGTGCTTGTTCCATCTAAGTTGCCTAAGCCAATTGCTTTAAATAATTTTGGTGTATAATTTCCCAAATACGCATACGGTTTATCATCCTCACGGGTTCCTATATAATAATCCTGACCATTGACATCAATAATACCATCCGGATAATCTCTCGTCCCTGGTATTGATCTGGTATAGCGTCGATTTGATCCAAGTTCAATACGCATAGAAAACCCCCAATTTGAGGGATGGGTATAATATAAATTAGTGAAAAACTGGAATGGCTTATCCCAGCTCATATAATTTTCACCTAACGGCTTTTCTCTAAGTTCACCCGCTTGCACTAATAAATTATCTAATGGTGTAGAACTTTTTCCTGTAACAATAGAATAATTAAAATTTATATCAGCAAACCAGTTTTGTAGAACGCGACTCTTTATAATAAGCTCCATACCCCTTGCTCTAGCGTAGTCTGCATTAAAATACATATTAAAACGAAGATGTGCGTATTTTGGATTTGATGGAGAAATAGTCTGCGATGTTTCATAGTCAAACATATCTTTCCAGTATGCTTTCATCTCCAATACCTGATCTTCACTAAAACGATGTTTGATTCCTAGCTCATATTGAACGGTAGTTTTCGGGTTAAGATTTGGATTTCCAAATACCTGATAAGTAGATTGGGACGTGGATTGTAATTTTGCATACACATATTGAAACGTAGGTAGCTGAGAAAAATGTCCGTAATAAAAGTACAGAACATCATTATCCGTAACAGGGTGTGATATTCCAAATCGTGGACTAAAACGTCCTTTGGCTCTATACCCCAGTAAATTAAATGTTTCATTTTGAAACTTATCTCTTGCAGCATCTGTAATAATTACCGTATTTACATCATTAATTGCATTCTCGACATATTTTCCAGGTATCCAATAATCATATCGCATTCCAAGATTAACTGTCATTCCTTCAAATGTGATACGATCCTGAAAATATAATGCACCAAACATTGTATTCGCTTTATAGGCATCATAATTAGCACCAAACCCTGTGCTTCCTGTCCAAGGTTCATCAATATCTAACACTTGAATTCTTGAAAGAGTATTTTCAATTCCTGCTTTTATTTTATGCCTTGTTAGCGTTCTATATGTCCAATCCGCGTCAAACCGATAATTATCACTGATGATATTGTACCACTCCGGTGCAAATCCAGTATCATAAAACTCATCTCCATAGGTGATTAGAATATTCCCATCACGATCCGTTACCGTATAATTTATTGGTTCTAAATCTAATCGCTCTTTATAGTCGGACCAGTGCAAATCTTGAACAGCGCTATGCTCCGTTGTTACAAATCGTCCAAGTGTTACTTCATAGAAAGATTGTGTATTTAATGTTTCCCTCCAATTCAAATTAAACAAACGGGTTTCGCGGGTTATCGTATTATAGTTATCCAGTATTTCTATATAACTATATGGGAAATACGTTGATGAAAACGCACGTGGCATAAAAAACCCTTGATTAATATTTAATGATATGTCATAGGAAACACTCAACTTTCTTTTAGGAGAAATATCCCATGTAACCTTATATAATATGTGCCAATCATTATTTGATCTTGGAGCTAATGATTGTAAAAAATTATCTGCGGATTCCTCCGACATTCCTAGAATAGGAGACCAATTACGGTGAGGGGATAATGACCCTGCTACTGGCAAACTACCATCATACACCTTTCCATACCCATTAAAGAAAACAGAAAACTTTCCTGGTAAATCGATTCCTAGTTTTTTTGGTAGTAATTCAAGAAATGGATCAGGTCCTCCCAAATTAAATTCAATGCGATCCGTATTATAATGCGCTACAACATCCTCCGTCATACCCCAATTATCACTCACATATTTGAATGCGCCCTCAAAAAAATCGCGACCTTCTTTTAATGTAATATTAACCACACCCGACATTGCTTGACCATATTCTGCGTTATATCCGCCTGTTACAATTTCTAAATCTTGAATAGCATCTGCATTCACAAACAAGTTTCCTGAATACCCAGAAAGAGGATCTTTAATCGATAGCCCATCTATTACAAATAAGCTTTCATCAATTCTACCACCACGTATGTGTATTTCATTATCCTGTTTTGTAACACCAACCTGTTCAGCAAGAATATCTTCCACACTACTTACAACTTTATTTGCAATATCATCGCTAGTAACACGCGTCATAGATGAAGTTTCATCCACATCAAACAATGGCTTTTTTCCCATCACAATAACTTCTTCTCCAATAGTAAGCACCGTTTCTTCCATCAAAAAATCCAATGTTACCGTTTGTCCAAGTTCAATATTTATACCAGTATGTAATACCACTTTATAACCAATAATAGATGCCTCGATATCATATGTGCCTGGATTGATTTGTGATATGCTATAATACCCATCTGCATCTGAAGCCGTCCCATAATAGGTCCCCTTTACCATGACATTTACACCAGCTAATCCTTCGGATGTTGTAGAGCTTGCGATGCGACCACTCAACTGGCCATATGAAACCGATACCCAAATGCATATAGATAGAATCCGAATCACTGGAATGCTACTTTCAATAAATAACTGATAAATTTCCCCCCAGATCCATTACCATCTAATAGAGGCTGGCTACCATTATGCATTGGAATAGACATCAAAACGACTTTTCCAGATAACTGCGTAGGCGATACTTGAAATTGACCCATGGAACAAATTATTGGTGTTCCTATCCATTCATCACCATCTTCTGGCTCATCCATCATGTACAGTGTTTCTATATTGTAAAATGCGCTGAAATTGGGAATAAAGCTCTTAACACGTACAGCAATTAAACTAGATATGGTAAGGTCCAAACTATTAGATATTTGTGATACAAGGCTTCTCCCAGAGAAAATCCTGCCCTGCGGATTTAAAACAAATGATGAATCCATTGGGAAAAAAGTAAATGTAGAATCTTTTAATTCAGTAAGATTTAAAAATATATTTCCACCGGCTGCTACATAATTATATATATTTGAGCTCGCATCATAATATGTCTCATTTCCTGTATAAGCAGAACTCCAAATCACATGATCAAAATAATTTAATGTAGCAGAAAGATCTGTATTAGAATATGGAAGCTCTCTTCCAATCTCCCAAACCGAATAATTTGAATTACCAAGAGCTGTATCTAATACACTACGATACCATTCTTGAGCATTATTTTGACTGTCCTGCACAAAATCATCAACCAATAATACTGAACCTCGTACAGGAAGTACTTTCCAATAATGAGGATCGCTTGGATTATTATGATCAGGAAATTGAATAATATCACTTTCTGCTCCTGCTATATCTCTGGTCTTGAGATAAAATGTATGATTTCCTGGTTCTAGTTCATTAAGTGTAATACTAGAAAAAGCTTCTGCAGATAACTGATTCCAACAAGTGGAACACGTATCATCCAATGCATAAAAAATATCTGTTATAGTTTCAACCCCATCCTGATCCTGAACATCCCAAACAAATGTTCTTGTAGGAAATGTAAAGCTAGTATCTCCCCCAATATCATCAACAGATGGATTGCTTCGAAAACGGAAATCTATTATTGGTTTTGAATTACGAATTGGCAGAACAATGGTTGCCGGTGTAGGGTCAACTAATGTATCATTATCTACTGCCTTAATTTCAAAGGAGAAGACATCTAAATCGGAACGAATAGGAACATAAAATAAGCCGGATTCATTGGTGGTATAAGACCAGATTGAATCCACATTCCATTTATAATAGTATCCAATAATTTCGCCATCTTGATCCTCGCCCCACCAATGCAATTCCTGTTTACTGGTTGTAATCGTAGTAAATGCATGTGTAAGAGTATCCCATACAAAATCTGGATCTGGTATTTCCGTAATCGCATAAATAGATTGTCCCGTTATGGAGTCTAGCGAAGCAAATACTGTATCAGATGCGATTAAAGATAAATAGGTATTTGGTTTTTGAGGGTCAATCGGGTTAGATAGATCATCGTACTCCCATATGGAACAGGAGAAGATGAATAATAAAATAATTATTGAATATAATCTGTTCAAATCAAACGCAGGGGTTTTTCAACCCCTGCTTATTATACAAATTATCGCATGAGAATCATTTTTTTATGATCAATAAACTCACCTGCTTTGATACGATAAATATATGCACCAGAACTTACAGGATTACGATTATCATTCATAGCATCCCAACGTATTACATACATGCCAGGGCTATAATTCTCATTAACTAACGTACGCACTTTACGTCCAAGCAAATCATAAATTACTAATTGAACATTTTCGTGCTTACCAATTTCAAAACGTATCTGTGTTTCTGGATTGAATGGATTTGGGAAATTATTATGTAGAGCATATCTGCGCGGTACATCAATATTATTAATACCTAGCTCTTGACCAAGATCCGCTAAATCACGGATTTGAATTTTATAGGTACCATAACTAAAGTTTAATATTCCCGTTACTTGCGATAGGGTAGCCCCATCTTCTAATGTACTTAAATAATTGTCTGCCTCCATCGTAGCCATATCATCATCAATTAAACATTCTATACCTGAAGCATCTACTATTCCCCAATCAAAGGCATTAATTGCCGATACCGTAACATTTGATACTGTCACTAGGCAGCCTTCATACGATTCTACTTCTTCTCCATCTTGAGATAAATCCGCTGTACTTACACTCATAGGGGCCATACTATTACCCGTACTATGAACTGTAACTTCTGACACATCAATTAACTTCGTATTTCCATCGTATTTAAAGTGCCACTCTGGATCGAATTCTTCCACCGTACCAGTAACCGTTACTTCGTCACCGCGATGTAATATAGAATTATCCCAACCATCAAATACTACACCACTCCATTGTTCGCTCTCACTTTGAAATGCATAAGCACCATACCCGCTATTATATTGTGCTGAATCTGCAGTTACAATACCTGTAACTGTTACATCACAACCATTATAGGGTGACTCACCATTTGGCCATGGTGAAAATTGCACATGATGTAATGTTAAATCACCATCAGTTGTTTCATATCCCAAATAGTTTCCATTATCAGTGTCTGGGTATTCTGAAAATTTAATTTCAGATTGATCTGCACCATCATCTGCAGCTTTAACAAAATATTCAAGAAATGCACCTTCTGTTCCGCTAGAAGAAATCGTTCCCGACCAAACGTCATCTCCAGTAGCGCTCATTTGAACCATATTCCAAGCGCCTTCATCTAATCTGTAATAAACACTTGCTTCAGATATTGTCGAATTATCTACAATTTCAGCTGTTACTGTTACAACATCATCTATGCCTGGCGTACAAGGATCACGCGAAACATTCATAATATTTGGTGGACCTGCACCAAATTCAATATCAGAAACATAAAGTGGCTCTATTTTATATGTGGATGAATCTGCATATGAACCATAATGATTATATACCCATCCGCGTATTGAGCTAACGTAAGATCCAACAGGCGGTCTTCCAACCGCTTCCTGCCAAACAGAAATACTATCAGAATCATCATCAACTTTTACTTTGCCGCTTCCATCATCAATAGTCCACTCGCCATAATCAAGATCATTTTCAATTACTATCGCATCAGTAGCACGAACCATTACTGTTCCCCACTGCTCAGCCTCTGTTGGCCAACGTAAATCACCTGTTTCTACATCTATAGTATCTGGCAATTGAACGCCTACAGAAACAATATTAATCGGTTCTGTAATAAATAGTTCGGTCAATCCTCCTGGGCCAGGTGAGTACTCATACACATATCCTGTACACTGTACACGATCCCCTTCAAAAAGAACGGGAAAAGCTGAACTATCCGGATCATAAGAAAGTATGGAACTCCATGGGCCGCCATTCTCATCTTGGTAAATGAATTTTATTCCAGATCCAGCATAACTTAATCCAGTGGGCATGGTTACTATACCTTCAATGGTTACAGTATCTCCAACTAAATAAGAAAAATCTGATTCGTCAACTTCACTGGCTTTCATCAAATCACTATATAGGACTTGTTGCACCCGCTGAATTCTTGTTACCCCATCTTCCACAACGTCTCTCGCTAGTCTTGGCTGTATCTTCGTATTGCTAAATGAGTAATCGAGACAACCTACTACTTCTGCCAAGTCTTGTCCTGCCTCTGGCCAAAAATAATAATCCCACCTATCATCTAGTCGAACGGAATTTGTTCCATCCGTTACAGACCATTCACCATACCCGAGATCTGGATCATCAACGGATACATCATGAACTACTACTAAGCAACTTTCAAATTTTTCTGCATCGGTCCCACCCGTCATTACTTGTCCGGGAGTTACCACTGTTGGCTCTATCATAACATCTGCTGGTCCATGAATCATACATTCAGTTACATCGATGATCTGAGTTAATCCATAGTATTCATTTACAGTTCCCGTCAATGTAATGCTGTCCCCTTCTGCAACAGAATGAACTATACCTTGTGCAGATGAAAAATCAAATTCATCCCATCCGCCACTTTGATATACAATGATTCCATTCCAGCCTCCTGAAGCATCTTGGACATATAAGTGACTATTTCCACCTCCCCAGAATTCTGTGGTAACGACTCCAGAAATAGTTACTTGTTGCCCATTTAATGGACTGGAATCATCCGTAGATGGATCTGCTACATATTGAATATCATAAATTGAGGTAACGGTTTGAGGGTTGGTTTGGTTAGCAGCGCCAGGAGTAGGTGTATTGAAGAATTCCCAGTTTGCTGATCCATCTGGATATCTACCATAGGAAATATCATTTGTCTGCTCTCCAAAACTTAAGGAGTCAACAAACACCGTGTCCGTACCTGAAATAAAAATAAGGCCAATATCTTCTCCGCCAGCGCTTAATTTGATATCATCTGTATGCAATATACCTTGCGTGTCCTGGTCTTCATCTGCCCAAATAACAATACGACCGCCTGCTGCAACCGTTGTCATCGTTGCGTCTGTAGCAGGAATTTGTTCCCAGTTTCCTGTATCTTCTAAATCATCTGTAATCCATAAACCTCCAATATCTACTGCTTCGTCTCCTGGATTATAAATTTCAATAAAGTCCTCCATCTCACCATTCCCATCATCACAACATAGATCTGTAGCTGCTAAAAATTCATTAATCACAAGCTCGGGTGGATCCACTACATCTAGTGCTGGTGCAAAATCAGTATAATATCTTGGGAGAATTTGGTAACCTGAGTCATACGGATCTGAAGAGTCAAACTGACCTCCTATTCCTTGGACATCAAATGGAGCCTGTGGTTCCTCATTCCCAATAATATCCATATCACTATCAATACGTAGGGTAACTGTAGATGTCCCACCATCATCGCTGATGGTTAGATTAGCACTACTACTTGTTGGCCAGGTTCCGGATGTAATGCTAACACCATTAATTTTAATTAATTCAGATTCATAATCCTCTGCATTTGCAATATAATCTGCAACGGTCAAGACTTGAAATTCTGGTAAATCGTTTCCTTGGCTGATTACAGTAATATCATCAGCGCTGGCGGGAATAATTTCTGCTTTCCCATTATAAAAATCTATTTCTCCTGTTACCTCTACACTATCACCTACGGCAAGCTCAACATATGGTGCGCTAAAGTGAAAAATAACTATAGCAGCAGTATTATCCTGCAAGCCATATTCTGTATTAGAAGTTTGGAAATTAGGAGTAGTAACTATACCTCGAACTGTAGCGCTTGACCCCTCTTCTTGGCTCCTAGCGCTAGCAATTGTAGTATACGTACTTAATTCCGAAATCCATGTTTGTACCAAAGTTCTATTTGCGGAGGACATTAGTCCACTAGGAGGCATTGAGTCACCATAATTACCTCCATTCGTTATCTTATCATACAATATTGAGTTATTAGGGTCTCCACTTGCTACTCGCAACGCACCACCATAAGCATTATTCGAGGATGCCACATCAACTAAATTATCAAAACTTTGTGCTGCGCTTAAATTCAGACCTCCACTATTACCATGACAGCTAGTACAATTAGCATTCCATAACGGCTGAATCTGAGTATCATAGTCAACTGTTTGTGCAACAATGGCTGATATAAACAAATATGCAAATAGAGCTTTCCTCATAATAATCTCCTCTAATTATTCTTATTTTATAATAAGAAATTTACCTTCCTTTATCTTCCCATAAGATAAAGTTTCTTTATCCAAATTTTTAACTGTAAATAAATATAACCCTGATGCAATAGCTTGATCATCCTTTGTTATCAAATCCCATGCATGTTCTCCTCCGCTTAATTGTGGGGCTTTATACTCATCAATATTATATACATCATTTCCCTTATAGTCAATATCATGTTCAAGTATATCTACTAAATCTCCTGCTAAAGTAAAAATCCTTATCTCTGCTTTACCTGGCAAATTAGTAAACCATATCATTTGGGATCTACTTCCATATCCATCCCATTTGGCCTGTCCCTTATATGGGTTTGGATATACGCTGGGTTCACCAATCCAATCCGAAAGGTCAGGTTTGATTCCTGGGTATACATATCTTCTATTTGCATAAATAGAGCTTTCCAAACTTTCAAGATTTGCATCGGTATCCCCCCGATCATATGCGGTAACTGTATAATAGTTTAACCATCCATTTTTTACATGATCATTCACAAACTTATAATGATAAAATGACCCATTAACTTCAACGCTATCTGGTTCTCCAAATTCATTGGTAATCTTTATTAACTCAAATCCAGTATTATATCCAATATCCATGTGATTTGGGTTCAACAAATCATATTCTCCTAACAAAGTAAATTCATCCTTGGAGTCATTCATTGTTTTCCGAGCTCCATATACACGGTATCCTTCAAAATCCATCTCTCGGCTAATTGGGTCGATAAAACTTTCCGCATTCTTTTGCCAGTACACAGTAACCATTTGGTCATCTACATCAATTTCCATATTTGGTACTGGAGGTGGCTCCGGAAGTATATATCGGTCAATAATTCCATCATCATCCAAATCTTCATCTGGATCAAGAACATTATTACGATTCTTATCTTCCCCATTATAGGCACGTTGGGCCCAGTCTGCATTCACATGTAAATTTTTTCTTCTTTCTGGTGAATCGTCCCCTGTACCATTCCATTTTGCAGTAATTACTGCCATTACGATATTGCAGGAGTCACCTGGTGGTAACTCCCAAGATGATGAATCCTGCAATGGGATACTTCCAAATGGTCCAGCTGAAAATAAGAAAATCCAACTGTTTGATTCATTTGGATATCCATCTGGTCCGTACTCGGGACCAGTCCCTAGCGGTACAGAACTAGATAATTTTTGATATCTCTCGTTATCATCTAATGGCATGCTATATACTGGATATGATGAATTGTTAGAATTAGTCCATACCCATTGATTATAATTTGATCGCACATATGGACGGGGAACATTTCCTCCGAGCCATGTAATTCCAATATAGCTTTGCGCCCATCCATCATCACCATCTACATCATATTGGTATGCAATATCTCGGTTAAATTGTAAATCATCTTTTGAAACATCATAGCCATCTAAATTATCATACCAAGTAAAACCTCCTCCCGGTTCATATTTATTCGTATAGTTCATATTCGCAACAGAAGCATCTGTCCATAAACCTGCATATAAATTTTCAATAGTCTGATCTGATTGATTTTTGATTGTATAGCTTAGAATAACAAATGCATCAGCAAAAGAAAAATTCCATGCATAGGATGTAAGCCTAACATCAATTCCTAGGGGTGTATGATTTGGAATATTCATATCATCAGATGGATCCGTACCATAATCACGAAACATAGTTTTAAAATCTTGGTGGGATGTAGCATAAGGAGAAAAATATTGGGCAATAGAATCCAAGGAAGTGGAAGATATCGAAGATTCAATATCAATATTTTCAACTGCTGAAAATTCAAACCCTTCTTGCCCCGATTCAAATACTCCATCCACAATTGCGGATGAAACACGGCGTTGTCCATTCACAATGCCACCCACCCACAAGCCAGCATAAGAAAAATGCTCCACCTGATCTCTTAAAATTTCCGTATTCTGTTTGTATTGACAGGATGGTAGAATTCTTCCATCAATTTTATTCCACCCGTTCCCCAACACGCCAAAGTTGGTTACCGTAAGTCCTAGTTGACCAACAGACGTATATTTATCATATACATCTGATACTGATTGCGCCAGAATAAAATATGGCAATACGATGCCAATAATTATAATATAAAAAAGTCTATTCACCCTCTCCCCGGTTTTGGACTACTAATACTGTAAGTCAAATTAATGAAACGTCTTCAAATTTACCAATGGATTGGGTAGATCGATTATTTCATTAACATCAGTTTGTGCGTTATTATTGTTTTTTCAGATTCTAGTGAAAGAAAGTATATACCACTTGGTGCATTATTTGCTTTCCATATGGATTGATAATATCCAGGAGTTGTTTTAGCATGATAAATATTTTGCACAAATTTTCCATTAATATCGTAGATATTTAGTGCAACAAAACTTGTATGATTTACTAAAAATGAAATCTGAGTAGTTGGATTGAATGGGTTAGGATATGGTGGGTATAATTCAAAAACATTTGGTAATAAATGGTCATTTAGTGTAGAAACTACAATACTATCATTCCAAGCTCTTCCAGGCGTGCCACGATCACCATCACCATAAATCAATGATGATGATGCCCAATTTGTATCAATATTGCTTTCACTAACAAAATCCATCAAATACATGGAAACGCCACTTGAAAAGGGGAACGTATTCCCATATGAAATACCATCTACAATTTTTTCATTCTGATCCAATATAATAATCTCATCATTTGTATTTGCTAGGGCAAATGATGAATAGGTATAATCAGAAACATAGCCACCGTTTGCACTTTCATTTCCATTTCGACCTAACACCATATACTGACCTGGTTGTATTTCAATAGATGTATTAATTATATGTATATCGTTGCCTTCATCTCTAATTATCCATCCATTTAAATCTATTATAATAGAATCTAAATTTTTTATTTCGAACCATTCTCCATACGTGTCTGATACCGCTGCGGGATTCGGCATTACTTCTGAAATAACTATATCATAATCCGATTCACCTCCGCTGGGGAATTGGAACTCAGCAAATATAGGCAAATGATCAGATGCTCCATGTATTGCATCAGCAATCTCTTCGCTTACAGCGCTATTTGTTCCACTATTTATTGCCTGATTAAAATGTTGGCCATCATTACCGTAAGCTGTATATGTATTTTCAACATAATTTATTTCATAAGAGTCTTCCAGTACAGCTGAAGAAACAAATATCCAATCGAAGCGATCATCCATTCCCCCATTTGCACCACCGCCAAATTGCGTGGTTCTGGGAGATTGAGTATGTACATCCGAGAAAGAACTATTATTATGCCAATGACCAATACGATTAATAGGATCAAATAGCTGACCTACCGTATTGTCTCCAGCTCCTGTCAACATATCAAATGCCGGTTCTGATGTAGAACTATTACTATAAATATTAAAATCACCACATACCATGAAATGAGATCCTGATGGTAACTCATTTAAATAATTACGTAGAGCAGTAGTCTCAGCAAGCCGCTCTTGGGAATTACTATTGCCTGAGCTAGCTTTCAAATGAACACCATAGATACGGAATTCAACCAAAGATTCCACATGTTGCATTACCCATTCTATTACATCCCTTGTCCCTGAACCTTGTGCTGTATTTATAACTGATGTACTAATGTAATTAAAATATTGAGGCTTATAGTATAATGCAATATCTTGACTAGCAGACTGATTAGTAAATTCTGCTCCTAGCCATTCATTTGGTTGAATAATATTTAATACATCATTTAAAAAATGATTAAATCCATCATTTGCATTGACTTCCTGACAAACAATTATATCAGGCTGAATTTCATCAATAATTAACTGGTAATAACCTTCTCGATCATCCTCATCTTCATAATTCAATAGATTATACGTCAAAATTGTATGATTCGACTGCGCAAAAACACTATTTATTAAAAAATAAAGCGCAATAAAATAATATTTTAAATACATGATTATAACTCCACCTCGATTGATCCAACTTCTTTGCCACAATGATTTTGTAATATTTTATTATTGTAGCTGTGTAATGCCTGCAGTTGTGTATCATTAATTAACTTCAGTTCTTTTAATACTGCTATCGTTGCTTTTGGATTGCAACGCTGGTTACCATCAATAATTTTTATTGCTATTCCATATACTTCTCCGTTTTCGGTACGAATTCCAAGCCCACGGACTCCCTCACCGCCTATTTTTGTCACAGCATTACCATTCATAGCTTTAATGAATTCTGTATCAAATCGATCCTTTCCAGCTATATGGTAGGGGTTTGATATGATAGCATCATACAAAATATTTAATTCATCATAATCATTACTAGCGAGTTTTTGATACATAAGAGCAATATTATATAATGGAAGAAAGGGAACTGGAGCACTGCATCCATCTATTGCAATAGGGAATTCTTCTAGTTCTGAAAAACGTTTTACCTGCTCCATTATTTTAATTTGCACAGGGTGATCTTCATTAATATATCCTTTCGGATCTTCTTTTAAATAATTAGCTAAAGAGAGCATACCTGCATGCTTACCGCTACAATTATTATGTAGCGGATTAGGCTTTTTATTATTTTGTAATAATTCCTTTTTAGAATCCTTATCGTATGGAGAATGAGTCCCGCATTCATAATACGACATATCATATCCAATTTTTTTTAATATGCTCATTGCAGTCTTTACATGAATTATTTCACCATTATGAGATGCGCACATAAGCGCAAGTTCATCTTTACTAAAATCAAACTTTTTTGCAGCCCCAGCCTTTACCAACGCAGAAGCCTGAAAGGGCTTTAAAGCAGAACGCACACAGGTTAAATAGTGGGGATCACCATTACTATAAACTATTTCACCTTTAGCATCTACAACAACAACAAATCCAACATGCATGCTTTCAATAAAATCACCACGATGAATTTTACATAGTACTGGCATAAATTATTTTACTGCAAAAGAAGCAAATTGAAATTGAAACCCATCCTTTTTCAATTTTGGAATCTCTTCTTTTAATACTTGAAGAGTTAATTTTTTTGCATGACCAATCCCTACCGCATTTCCCTTAGCTTCTGCTTTATTAACTAGCTTATATAGTTGATTTCGAATTTTATTTGCATCATTATCATTATCAAGAAATACGTGTCTTCTAGCGGTAGGAACACCTCTCGTACGCATAATATCTTCTGCAACTGTTTGAGGCGTAGTTCGACTATCAACAAAATACCTTCCATGGCGTTTTAATACATTACTTACAATATTCATAATTCTTTTATCCGTAGTTGCTTTTGACCCTTGGTGATTATTTAACCCTGCCGCTTCTGGAAATTCTGAAATTACTTTTTCTACTCTTTGTTCTATTTGACTGCTAGTCATAGACTCAGTTAGTATATAATCCAACTCCCCATGGGTTTCAGCAGTAGATTCCATTGGCATATGAATGATAATCTCATATCCGCTCTTATCTGCTTTTTCAGAAAATAATTTGCTGTTTTTATGCCCGGGTATTACAGCAAAAGTTAGATCTGCGTCAAGAGCTAAAAACCCTTCAGATACTTCATCATTTCTATATCCAAAGTCATCGATGATGATGATGATATGACCGCGTGCTAATTCTTCAATAATAGGTTCTTGTTGTGGAATCGATACTATTGGAGTTTTCTTCTCTTCCGTTCGAGAATTTAGTACTAGTAATATAGATACAGATAATAATACAACGATTAAAACAAAAAAACTTTTTAGGCGATTGAAAAGCATTATGGTAATTTAATCGATATATCAAGCATTTGTGGAAGACCTAAATGTTGAGACCCTATCTGAATTCCATAATCAAAGTTTAACAATCCTAACCGGATCCGAAATCCTCCAGAGATTACTGTTACCTCATTAGAACTTTGTGTTCCAAAACGAATATCAAACTTTTCAAATTTTGTTTCACTAGCTACTCGAAAAATTGCCCCATCAACAAGTGAAGATTTTTCTGCTGATAGACTAATTTTATGCCCCCATTTTGAACCGGGGAATTGATAAGATAGCGCTGATAAAAAACGAAGTGGAAGAGTCGGATTGTAGGTATCTGTATTATTGACAAATCCTGCGTTTAATATAGAAAATCCCAAATCAATATTCTTTCCAAACGTACGCGTAATCCCGCCATCAAAGGTCAACCCAGAAACGTTTTCTGTATATAATTGAATTAATATATAGCGAATGGTTGCTCCAAAAGTTATCACCCTATACACTTGAGAATAGCTAGTAGCAACTGCAAATGAACTAGAGCTAAAAGTAGCTAATGGATCATCTGTAGGTCGGTTACTTCTAAGCTCTAGGTCGCTAACCCCCATATGTCTCATATTAAAACCAATATTGCCAGAACCAAACTTTGATGCTAAAGAAAAAGATGAATTAGAAATATTATTTAACCATGAACCATACGAAATATTCATTGCAACTCCTTTTTTGGGAGAATGAAGCAATGCAGGATTATTTAAGGATAAACTTCCAAAAAGAGGATTGGATCCAAATGCTAACTCAACTGCGTTTGATGGAACAGACAAAAATTGTGTTCCTAGGCTGTAACCATAATGAACAATAAAAAATAAAAATAAAATATATCTAGAAATTAAAAGCATACGTAAACACATGAATTAAGCCTTGGGACACTGAATGCGGCTCTACTACAACAGCATAATCAAAAAAAGCATCATTGGTTTTCAAAAAAGTGAAATTTAATCCCGCTCCCAAAGAAAATCTTGAATTACCAAATCCACCGCGAATAAAATATTTATCTGAGAAACGATATTCTGCACCTAATCTTAGTTTTGTGCCTAATATTTCTTCCTGATTAGCAACAACCCCAATATCTCCTACAATATATAATTGTTGAAAAGTAAATGTCGTTCCAAACTGATACATAGTTGGAAAAGATTCTTTATATATACGACCTTCTCCTTCAAGAACCTGTCCTGTGTTCCATTGATAATTAGTATTAAAATCTTTAACTACAAAAGCAAAATTCAATTTTTCTTCTGAGAACAACATAAATCCTATATCAAACCCAGTTCCTTTTCCTGCTAATTGACTTTCATTCATTGGAAGTTGATGATTAAGTATTTTCACATTGATTCCAAGAGATAGCCATGGAGTAATTCTTTGTGCAAAGCTAATAAATATTGCATCTTCACTTGTTGAAAGCTGTTGCGTTTTATAACCAGAAGTTGATCGGCCTTGAATGTCATCAACTCCACTACTAATCCATGCTACACCTAATCCTGCGGTAGGGGGCAAATTAGAAGAAATACTTGACATCATTAGCCTTCGATCAAGATTCAATGAATGATAAGAAAATCCAATTTGTCTTTTATCAATAAATGCTAAAGCTGCTGGGTTATGATACGCAGCAAATCCTTGATCAATTTCTGCAGTAAAGCCACTTCCCATTGATAATGATCTAGCAGAAGTACCCATCCGTAAAAAAGCTCCTGAATAACTTGCATAGTCCGATCCTTCAATTGAAGAAAATAAAATCATAACTATTATAAAATAATTTTTCATCTATTTTACTACAATTAGCTTAACCCAATGGGGCGATGGTTTACTATTTTGGTTATCAGGATATGTTAGCTTTACAAAATAAACTCCATTATGAACATAAGTCCCTTGCTGATCTCTACCATCCCATTTTAATGTACCGGATGATGAATTACGCTTATCAAATGATGTTGCAAAAACCTTTTCCATTGCAAAATTATAAATATCAATATCAATAACAAATGTACCAGACCATTCGTTTGTATGAAAACGCACATATCCATTGTTGTTTAAAACATTATGTGTATATGGAGAAAAAGGGTTCGGGTAGGCATAATCTTCATCGATATCATATTCTGCTCGAAAAACTTTCCAATTCAACCCATCAAGATCATATGAATGAGCCGCACCATCTCCTGTTCCTATCCAAATGGAACGATCACCATAATATGAACGATTATCAAATGCTATACTATATACTTCATCTGCCAATACTTCATCTAGATCGTATATTGCTGTATTTGGTACAGGAATTGCCTGATGTGCTGGATTATATAGCGCCCAGTTAATCCCATCTTCTGTTTTCCAAAGACCATTTGCAGATGCAGCAAACACCAGAGAATCAAATGATGCAATATTATAAATCCTTTCACCTAATAATGCCGTATTCCAAGATAAACCATCATCTATTGTATAGCTTAATCCGCGCTGTTCGGTTGGGTCATCTGCATTGACAGTGGCTGCCCATATAATTCGTTTTCCATTCAATCGCTGAATTTCTAATCCAACAACAAAATTACCAGATAAATTATCCATCGGGTATGAATAATGCTTCCAATCGATACAATTCCCTGATCCAAGAATACCTCGGTTTATACCATTTGCTGTACCAACCCATATTGTATCACTGTAGCTTAATACTGAAAATGCTTTATGATTATGATTTCCGCCATCAAGAGGGTCTCTAGGATTTAAATAATAATCTTTTAAAATATATTTTCCCCCTACTCGTATATAGGAAGTATCCTTACAGGTTGTTAATTCATATTGATTATCCATTGGCAAAGGAACTCTCTCCCATACCTGGTCACTAAATTTGAAACGACGCAACCCACCTGCCCAGCTTGCTGTCCATGCAAATTCTTCTGAAAGATCCATATCATAAGTAACATTGGCTTGCGGTACAGTTACAGGAAGAACTGCTATAAAACCAATATCACCAAATGGTATTGTATCTGATAAAGCATCATCTATTGGCTGATCATAATAGATCCAATTTATTGTACTATCTGTTGCGTCTGTTGTAAATACTATTCCCTTTCCAATTGGAATATCATTTTCACTACCTGCTACCGCTGCAAACATAAATTTTTCATAAGGACCACCTTGGTCCCCCGTTGCCATGGCTGAGATTCCTCCTATTGGAATTCTATTCGTAAAAGATCCATTAGCCAATTCCATAGTATCTTGTATTGTTTCAATAGAAAGTGAATCTCGAATAATACTAATTCCTAAACCAGTACCTAACCAAACCAACTTTTCACCTTGCAGAATTACTTCTGTTACTACATTGCTGCGCATTGTATTAGTATTTGATGATAATGAATCTGTTGAATCAACAATGGAAGAGCGAAAAACGTATTCAGATGGAAACAACTTTTGAGCATATATAAGGTCTGCATTAAATAATAGTATAACTAAAAGAATAAATTGCTTCATTCTACAACAACCGTATGAATCACTGTATCTGAATAAGTATTAGACATATCCATAGCATCAAAAATCCAATTGAAAGTTCCGGTTTTCGTTTGCAATGATGGATCTACATTCCCAGAACCAAATATTGGAACACGAAAACTATAAATAGCATCATTTGCTATTGAATCACCACTAGTAAAATTGGGCTCATAAATAATCACTTCACTTCCATCATCATAAAGGTTAATTAAGTTTCCTTTATTAAGAAACGAATCACCTTCAACATGATATGAAACAAAACCCACTCTTCGTACATCATCTAATCCATTCGCATCATGCACTTTAGCTTTCACCACTTTAAATATTACACTATTATTCGATGGCCTTACTATAGTATCAGGAGCAATAATATATTGTAATTGTGGAATAATATTTCCTAAAAAAAAAGAATCTTGTAGCGCAAATGAAGCGCCATTACCATAATTAGCCTGAAATTTTATATGAACTTTTCCCGTATCATCTAAAGAAATTGGATTTGCTAAATAAATCGTGTCATTCAACACTTTTAATGAATATAAATTATCGCCACTTATTATATCACCACTTTGGCCGTCATCGTTTAACAATAAATTATCTGGAGAAACTGTAGTATCTGTTCCATACCAATATAATATCGTGCTTTCTAGTGGCGATCTATTAATACTTGATAGAACTTCAATTGCAAAGTAAAGAATACGATCATCCTGTAAATAGGTAAATTGTAAATTTCCTAAGGGACTATCGATTTCATTATTATCATTAGAACCGGAACATCCATAAAAAAAGATGATGGAAATACAAATAATGGATAAGTGTTTTAATATTTTATAAATAAAACTCATTTATGGCTTCCATAAATATAGTGAACTAAAAGACTGCCTACTTGTCCTAAACTTTCTGCTGAGCAATTATCTGGAATATCTTTTGATGTATGCCAATAATTACTATATCGATTAGGATAATTAAAATCGATTATATCAATAGCTGGTATTTTTGCTTCTTGCCATAGAGGAACGTGATCATCAAATATTGCATGAACAATTCTTGATTCAAAAGCTTCCAAATTTAATTCTTTTGCTAAAGACCATAGCCTTTTTACTAATCCTCTATTTTGCTGATATGAATAACGTTCAATAGGGATATGCAGTTCTTTATCTCCTATCATATCTAATATAATTGCTTCATCTGGTGTATCAATTGGTAGATTTTTTGCAAAATACTGTGATCCTCGTGCATAGCTTTTGGGAATTCCAGGCCTGCCCATGTCTTCCCCATCAAATAATACTAAAGACACTCTCATTGGTGGAGGATTACTCTGAAATATCCTTGCTAATTCTAAAATAACTGAAACACCACTAGCTCCATCATTAGCACCTATAATTGGTTGATCATGTTTTTCAATATTCAAATCTTTATCAGCCCAAGGCCTCGTATCCCAATGTGCACCAATTAACAAATGAGGTCTACTTTTCATATTGTATTCAGCAATAATATTACTTAAATCATACTGTTTATCATCGATATCATCTATCACAAATGGTTGAGTAAAAACTGTATCAGAATAACTAGCTAGCGTTTTTTGCAGAAATATCTTACAATTATTATACCCAATAGACCCCGGATTCCGGGGGCCAAAATCACATTGATCTAATAGAAATTGATAAGCTCTATTTTGATCAAATTCTGGTACAACCTCATTACATGAAATAATTAAAAGAATTGATAAACAGCATATAAAATTTTTAATTAATAGTCTCATTGTATATTATCCTGTAATTGCAATATTTACATCAAATCCAAAATCTCGGTCAATTTTTTTCCCAGTGGTCATCGATTCATTTTCATGATAACCATAAATCATACTTCCACTCACTTTGGCAGAAAATGTATACGTGATTCTAATACCAGTTTTCCAGCCTGAATTAAATGCAGTCTGTCCAAATTCCAAACCACCATTTTTACTACCAAGAGTTTCGCTCTCATTCATATCAAAATTAAACTGGAAATTAACAGTATTTTGGATTTTATAATCTTCCATAAATGGAAGTGGAATCGTAATCCCCCCTCTATGACTATAATTAGCGCTGGAGGTATAACTTTTATCACGATGAACAGTTATACCTGTTGGTACACGATCCAACGATTTTGAAAGATTATGTCTAAAATTCATCGAGATGCCCTTTTGTAAGCTTGCAGTTAAACCAATTAATGGGGAAAAATTTGTATTTACTCGAGATGATCTTTCAAATTCTTCAAAATCTGATATGAATGTTTGTAAATCAAGTAATGGCATATTTGGACCTGAAAAATTTTCGAATTGCCAAGCCCGAACTTCTTTTCCACTAAAACCATGTTCAAGTGAAAGAGATCTCAAAAACTTTTTAATAATAGGGAGTTTTTCCAATCCTGACCAGCGGACACTCCACCCTGGGAGTGGAAGTCCATTTTCCAATTTCTCACCATAAGCAAAATAATCACGTGACATATTTCTCTGTTCGGTACCAGAGCCACTCCTTGTAGTTGATACGTTTTGCGCATAATTAAAACTTGTACTAATACTTCTGGTAAGATTAAGACCTGATCGCAATGAAAAATCACGCTTATGATCCCAACCTCCAATATCAGAACCTATTTTTTCCGAATGCGATAATCCATGATCGGGTTCCCAACCAAATCGATATCCTAATGGAATATCTCCAATTACACCTCTGCCCGTTCTTGTTAAATTTTCCGAATAACTAAAATTTATTGGATTGATCTTCTTTAATAGCCCATGTGCAAAGGTTAAAATAGGAATATTTTTTTGTACCTTCTCCTCAATTTTTGTTTCCTCTTGTTTACCTCTTCTTCTTCTAGATCTTCCTTTCGGCGCAGTAGATGCTTTGGCAGGAGGTTTATATACCGTTTCAAACATGTTTGCTAAACTTAATGCAATACTAGAAGAAAAACGCAATTGAGTTCCTATATTAGCGCCTCCTATAGTGCTTTCTCTATCTTGATTCCAAGAGTATGCAGATGAATAATTCATATTTGGCTTCAACCAAGAAAAAATTGTTGGATTAAAAGATGTTGATAAATTCTCAGTAATATTTTCTACAACACCTGGGTCCAGATCTTTAATTGCTAACCAAGCATAGCCTCTATAATCTTGCATATCACTTTTAACTGCTCGTGTATATTTTGTCTTTATTCCATTTGTTAACATATAATCCATTGAAAAATTTCTATTTAGGCCAAAATTATATGTATCAGGTGATTTACCACCAACGCGTTTAATTCTTTGGCTTAAACTTTCACTAAAGTTTAATGAAGTATTAAAGTTTGATGGAGTATAGTAAAAATGTATTTCACTTAATTTTTGTCCTATTAGAGGAATTGGCTTAAACCATTTAAAAGGGCTTATATAATTATCACGGCCAAATGGAAGAGAATAACTAACTTTTCCTGAATATTTTTCATTTAACACTTCCTTATTTAACTCATTCGATGATAAAGAACTGCTAGCACTAAAACTCGGCTTTATTTTATCTAATGTATACTGAATGATTTTGTTATCCGATTTACTGGATTTTGTTAAGGATGTACTAAAATTTAACCCAGAAGATTTTGTCAGGATTGAATCTGGCGCCTCTCCTTGGTTAACTAAAATATCTGATCCAGGAAAGTATTTAGGAGTGTTAGACGAATTTGTCATTGATAAGTTCAAGGGGATATTAATTCCCCATGATTTTGGTAATAATTTATGTAGTTGAAAATTTGTATTTAGGTTCAGATTTTCTCCAGTTTGATTAGTGCCTAATCGTTGCTGTAAAACATGAAAATCTGCATCTTTTCTACTATAAGTAATTGAAGTATTTGCAATATCCGCAACACTTAATCTGGATGTTAACCTCATAGCAACCCCTTTATCTTTTTTAACACCGCTTAATCGTAACTCATCAATCCAAACTTCCCCATTTATCCATTCATCAGAAATATTTTTAACACCAACCATAAAAAATTTAATTCTTGATAATGCTGGTTTACCTTTAATTCTTATTTGTTTACCAGTGGGGGAGCCTTCATCATCATAAAATGTATAATATTTTATCCCTGATGAATCGGTTATTGTATCATAATCATTAAGTTTTTTTACATTTGTGGAGTCTTGGAGTTTTAGTTGTGTAAGCCAATTTAAATTAAGACTAATTGTGTTTCTATCTTCTGATTCATCCCATCCTTGATATACAGGTTGGATTAATTCATAATAATCTTCTCCAAGGCCGAATCTCATAAAGAACTGTACTTTTGTTTCAGCAGTTTGTATCCATGAACTATTTCCATAAACATACATTTTCAATTTATCATATGTTAGATAACTTTTAGCTCTATCACCTGATAAATTCAGTAAAGTTTTTAATGCAGCACCTTTTTGCTTGGGAGCAAGATTATCAAATTTTAATACGAGTGACTGTTCTTTTGAACGAATCTCATTTATACGGTCATATTCACCTTTCACTCCTTTTGGCGGTTGATAGTTTGCGTTGTCTTCTGTATTTATGACAGATATTGCAAATACGCTATCAGAGTTTGATTTACTATATACTTCTGATGAATCAGCTGCAATACCAAGCTCTTGCCATTCATTCCCTACTAATTCAATTTTTGCAACTTGAATCCATGTTTGTGTAGTGTCAGACAATCGTATTCTACAGAATTTAATTTCATTCCATTCTTGATTTCCTGAACTATCCGCCATTTCGAAGTGGCTTAATGGAATTCTAAAAAGTTTCCAGCCAGTGGGTTGCCCATTTTTTACTGTTTCACCAGAAAAATATGTAGTGTCGTCTAATGTAAATGTCTTTGTAAAGTAATCATTGGTTTTGTCTAAGAATCCTGTCCTATCAAGATCTTCCGTATCAGGGTACCTTCCAGCATCTAATGCATTCCCTTCCGTACCATTAATTCTTTTATAATCATTACTTCCCTCATTATAATTCCAATTATCTCCATTCGGATCACTAGGATCAATATCATTACTCGTATTTATTAATTCTATTTCACCTGATGATAAATATTCATTATACGTCCCTCCAAACTCTAAGCAGCCCCCCCAACCATCTTCTGTATCATCAGCACAGCCATCTAAGCCAATATCTTCAGAGTCATCTAATAATCCATCACCAATCATTCCAGCCACTGGAATATCCTCTGTATTTAAAGAACCATCTCCATTCCAATCCTCACTTATTTTTCCAAGATCAATACTTAGTTTTGATTGTGCATCATTTTTATTGCGAACCCAAATCTCAAAGAATTTTGTTTGAGTTTGATCATAATCTCCTGAATACAATGTAGTTATGATACCTGCCCATAATGAGTCCTGAGGTAGATTTGATTGATGAACAAATGGTTTATAATTCATTACTAAAATATCTGTTGTTTCATTTTGCGCGCGTATCGATGTTTCTTGATTTGGCCAAATATCTTTTGTTCTCCATTGTACATACGGATTATACCAATACATATTTGCCCTATTTCGATGACTCAGAGTTCTATTAAATGAACCTAATAATGGAGGTGATGATGTTTTCCAAAATCTACGCTGAATTGGAAAAGATGTGGTTCGTTTTGCTCCTTCGAAATCATCTATATAAGCTACTCCGCTAGGGTCACCCGTTGCAGAATTATTAATTGAATTAGGATTTGGCATTACTTGTGCAAGTTCTCCTTCGATAGAGAATGATGATGTTTTTTCCGTATTTATTATTGGTAATTTATCTATAAACCTAGTGAGTCCTTCCATAGGTTGATCATATCGACCGTTAACTCCCCAAATAAAATTTCTTGTTGGTTCATATCCTACTTCTATTTTTTCATTCATTACTGATTGGTTAAAATATAATGCAGTCGCTCCTATAAATGATCTTTCACCAAAATCCATTTGTGCACGTGTGCCAAAAATTGTTTTTTTATCAAAAGAAACTATTTCATGTTTATCAAACAATATTTTTAGTATTGCATTTGGATTTAATTCCTCATTCATAATGAGTGTTCCAGAAAAATAATCTATTTGATAATCGACGCCTCGTTTTAATTCTAGTCCATCAACAAAAACCTGTTCACTACCTTCAACAATCATAAACCCAAGATTGATATTTGAACTCTGATTTGTGTATTCTACTTGAATTTCAAAACGACTATCATTATTAATTTCAGTTTGCGTTGTTGTTGTATACATTTTTCCTTCACCAAGAACACTTTGCAACTCAATATTTTTGTTACCGCCATTCAAAGAATCGTATGCAAAAGGATAGAATGTTGGAAACATTAATTCACCACTCCCCATATTGACAATACTACTATTTTCCATATCAATTAACTCATCCGACTGGCGAATCCCCGTTTCATTTAAACTATCTAACCCAAACTGCGTAATATAGGGTGTTCCTCCAAGATCATATTCGGAGGGAGGATTTTGGCGTTGATTAATTATCTTAACACGGAAACCTTCCTTATTAATATTTGATGCTCCCATATAGTATACATTTTTAAACATTAAATCCCAATTTGAATGGCTTGGAGTTAATGATATTGGTTTGATCATTTTTAAAATCAAACTGGATGTTGAATCAGCAGGATCAATACCGCTTCCAACTGTTAATAACGTATCACCAGTCAATCTATTTGCTAAAACAAATGTACATCCATATGCTTCATTTGATGATCGATTGCGTAATCGAATAAATCCTAAATCATTACTTATAGAATAATCTTGTCCTGGTTCTAGCCTCTTAAAATTACCTTCCTGACTTTCCGTGTCATCTATATTATTTAAATCTGCGTATGCTATTCCCGGATCTGTACTCGCATCATTTGCAGATTCAAGTTTGTACAAATCGAAATCTCTAATAATAGTATTACCAACCAAATGTGAACCTTCAAACAAAGGGTAAAATGGTGGAATATTAATAAATTCACCAGCCAAAGAAGTATCTATTCCATTACGAAACCATTTATGAATGAAAAAATATTGATTTTTTATATAATCACTATCTTTAATCTTTATTACTGCAGATTCGTTACTCCCTTTGTACTCTTGTTGTTCTTTTTTTGTTTTCTCAATTGACGCAATAGTTGTGATATCCACTGGTCCCAGCTTCGAAATTGCCTTTAAGCCAAAAAGACCATTATTCTGTCCTGAAAATGTAACGTACTGCGTTGCAGGAAGGGAAAGAGAGATATTACCCGCCTCAACCTTTTGTACAATATCATCTTCTTCTCCCTCATAGGAAATACGAATATTGTTTTCCCAATCAAAATCACGTTCGGAATCTCTATCCATCTTTACTGTTATACGGTCGCCAATTTTTCCTTCAATATTGACTGCTTGCTTCTGATCAAATTCTAAATGAGTATTTTGTGTCTCTCTAAGACTTGATCGTACCAGCTCTTGATCTTGCTGAACTAATTTTCCATTAATATTTATATTACCATTTACACGCAGAGAGACTCTTCCGAAATCACCCATATCCATCCCCACCATTTCTAAATACCTTCCTCCTTGTCGTTCAGTATATCGCTGGTCGCCCGACCCTGTTTTATTAAAAGATTCGATAAAGTTCAACACTCTATTAACTTGAATCATATGATTAAAATACCAATCAACTGAACAAGTAAAAGGAATACGTAGTATTTCATCATCTACATATTCTGTGAACGAAATAAATTTCCAACTACTGTCTATTGTGATATCAATAAACTGCTCGCTATAAGCAACATTCAATATGTTAATTGGTGGACCTAATGTGTCTTTCATTACACTTAAAGGTAATGGTAGTACCGGGAAAGCTGACACCACGTAAGGAGATTGAATATGGTAACTTACAGGTAACATAAAGACGGACTCCTCCTGTTGGCCGTAAGCATAATGAGTTGAACCTACGGTCATCAAAAACGCAAGAATGATGTAAAGCCCTTTTCTCAAAGGGTTTCTCCTGTATTGTTATTTATGTCGGTTGGCCCCCTCAGGGAACCATCAATCCGATAGCGGTAGGTCTATAGAGAATTCTCCTATTTTTAGTATTAATTAGCCTATTTTAGCACATTTATAAGAATTTTACGAAGTTTTTGTAAAGCAATCCCACGATGACTAATTTTATTCTTTTCATCGGATGAAAGTTCCGCAAAAGTTTTTCCTATATGAGGAACAAAAAATACTGGATCATATCCAAAGCCGCTATCACCAATTATAGTTTCAGAAATAACTCCATCAATATACCCTTCCGCCCATAATTCTTCGTTTTTGTCAATATATGTTACTACTGTACGAAACCTTGCCAATCTCTTATCACTAGGGACTCCATCTAATTCATTCAATAGCTTGGTAACATTTTCTTGATAAGAAACATTATCACCAGCATAACGGGCAGAGTATACTCCTGGAGCGCCATTAAGAAAGGATACTTCCAATCCCGTATCATCAGCAATTGCAGGTATTCCTGTTATATTAAACACAGTTCTCGCTTTTAATAGACTATTTTCGAGTAATGTTGTACCAGTCTCTTCAATATCACCTATTTCAGGAAAATCAAATAAAGAACAAATTTCTATATTTAACCCCTCTAATGATTTCTGTAATTCTTTTTCTTTATCGCGGTTATGTGTTGCAAGTATTATCTTCATAGTAATGTTTAAAAAAAGTGTTGGCAAAGATATATCATTAGAAAAAAAACTAAAAGATTTAAAACAAATAGGTTAATCATTTGGAAAAGGGATATCATCAAACTAATTTTCACGACATTTTTGGGGGCTCGGTAGCTCAGACGGTAGAGCAGAGGACTGAAAATCCTTGTGTCGGCGGTTCGATTCCGTCCCGAGCCACAAATAAAAAAAGCCCCAAAGGGGCTTTTTTGCTATTGAATTAATTAATAACTCATATCCATTCCGCCACCGCCAAATCCTTCTCTATCACCTCTAGAGCGTCTCTTTTGTTGCATTTTTCCAAAACTATAACTTAATGATAGAGACACTGACCTTTTATCTCGACGACGGTCAGCCTCCATAATTCTGGTGTATGATTCTAAGCTAATTTGATCAATCAATTCTTCTTCAGTTGCAATAGAAAAGTTACTGTTATCTAATAGATCACGTACTTTTATTGTCATTGTAAGTTTATTATCTATAAATTTTCTTTGAAAAGATAAATTAAGCGTAAGTGAAGGTTTTATTTCTCCCGTAGTTATCTTCATTGGCCCTCTATATCTACCTGATATATCTAATCTACCTATCATTGGTATTGTTATCATAGAACTACCCCACGCAAAATACCCTTTTGAATTTCCATTGAGATCGGATTCACCAGAATCATACGTTCTAGAATTCCATGTATTTACACTCATCATAAACATTATGATTGGCATTGGTCTATAATTAACAAAAAATTCTATACCATTCCGTTCAGATTGTCCTGCATTATCAGAACCCATGACTTCATACGTCGTATCCTGATAAACAATATAATCTCTATCCCACCAACTAATATTATCTGTTAAATGAGAATAATAGACACCTGTATTGAATGTAATTTTCCTGGAATTGCTAGAAAAATTTAAATCAACTACATCACTGTATTCAGGTTTCAGATATGGATTTCCTCTACGAATAAATGAAGTATTATTCGTGCTTTGTGGAAAAGGTGATAATGTTCTTCTTCGAGGACGATTCACACGCTTACTAAAACCAAACTGAATTCGTTGTGTAGGATTTAAATTATATAACATATTTACACTTGGATAAATTTGGAAATAATCATTTTTAAAAGGAGACTGATTGAGTGACTGTTCCATAATATATGAGAATATATTAGTAGTATCTTGGAATCCTTCATCTAAATCTTGCTTTTGTGAATTAAGAATTGCTTTCGTAAAAGCCTGCTCAGCGCGTGCTCCAAGTTGAACGCCTAACTGATCAGTAAAATTATATAATAATGTTGTGTATAGTGCGTGCACATCTTCATTGTAATCTGAATTGAATAATGATTCTAAATAATATTGATCCGTCTTGAACTGTTTCATTGTACTTTTAAATCCTGCTTCAAATTTTGATGACTGCCCAAATGGATGGGTATAGTCTGTTTTAACAATTATATTATTATTCTGTTCTTTACGGTAAGGATCATCAGTGCGTGTACTTGATGTAGCTAAATTAGAAAAAGCATTTTCATAACCTTCATCTTCATTAATAGTGTTGCTAGCTTCAAACACAAGTTTTCTATCTTTTTGAGCAAAATCTTTGTAGTAACCAAACTCAAAATCTATATCAGTTCCCTCATCAAATTTCTCAGATTCAAATAAATAATCTGGATTATAATAAAATACTTTTTCTTCATTTTGCTTATCATATTCCTTGTATGTCATTGCTAAAGTAAACATAGTGTTTTTATCATAATAATAATCTGTACCCAATTTTATATTATTTGACACGGGCTCTCTATAGCCTTCCGTACGTTGTCTTGTTTGATTGGTAGTAGTTGGATAAATATATTGAAACAATCTATTTCCTCCACCAGAACTGTTCCATAATCGATAACTTCCATTTGTAAAAATATTAAATTTATCTCTTCGATAATTGAACATACCTGAAAGATTATAGCGGCTATATTCACCTGCTGTAATAGTTGCAGATCCATTCATTCCCTCAAATCTGCCTCTTTTTAAAATAATATTAATAATGCCTGCCATTCCATCTGGATCATATTTTGCAGAAGGATTAGTGATAACTTCAATACGATCAATCATATCTGCAGGAAGATCCTCTACCATGGATCTTCTATCTCCACGCATAGGACGCCCGTCTAAAAGAATCGTAACATTTCCGTCCCCCCTTAAGGTTACATTTCCATCGATATCAACATCAACAGATGGTATCTTTTTTAATGCATCTGAACCTGTGCCACCTACCAAAGTCATATCTTTTTTTGCGTCAAAAATTCTCTTATCCACGGTATAAATCATATTAGGTATTTCACCATACACATCTACCTCTTGCATTTGTACTGCAGATAATTCCATAGCAATTTCCCCTAAATTTTGTTCAATTCCACCGCCATCTCCTGGAAAAAGCTTTATTGGGCCTATATTAATTTTTTCATAGCCAATAAACTCCACTAATACATTATACATGCCCATAGGAATCTCTTTAATATAAAATGCACCAACTTCGTTTGTAATTCCACCAGTTACAACTTCATTACTTCGCATATTAATGATAGAAATGGAAGCATATGGTATAGGGTTTGTTGATGCAGAATCAACTACGAGCCCTTGCAATACTCCAATCTTTGGCATATTTGCTGGGTTAAACCCCCCTCTTCCTCCACGCTGAGAAAAAAGAATGGTTGAAAATATGAATATTACGTATATAATAGTTTTAAAGTTTGAATTCATTAGTCTCCTTTTGGTAGCAATCTAATTGGACTACATTAAAGTAAATTTAGTTAAATACAGCCCGGAATATGTTAACATATTATATAAAAAAAAAACAAATCAATGAAGGAACTGTTTCATCATATTCTTCTTTAAAATAGCGGATGATGTGATGACACCAGACATCATAGCTGCTGATACTCCTGCTGTAACAATATCCTGCCCTGTTAAGAATAGATTTTTTACTTTTGTTTCTGGTCGTAACCATTTCTGTTGAAATCGTTGGGGGGTATGGTCAATTCCATATAATTCACCTTCTTTATAATTTGCAAGGTCTCTACTTGTTAGAGGTGTAGATAATTCATAATAATCTACATGTCCTTTTGTGTTTGGAGAATGTTTGTATAAGGATTCTAACAAGCTTTGTGAAACATTTTCTTTTAATGAATCATAGTCATCACCGCGTTTCTTCCATTCAGTTTCTTCCCATTTTTTATGCTTAGCAAATTCAGCTACCGTAATTACTTCAATCGTTGCAGAGTTCGGGTGCTCCTTATCCCACGTAGGATCTTTTGCTGAAGGAAAAGAAATAAATACAACAGGGTATGGTTTCTTATTGTCGGACAAATAGTTTCCAAGATTTTCATCGTGGTCATATCCAGGATATACCCATAAATTTGCGTTACTCAGACCTATATCTTTAGCTGACTTATTTAAGCCAATATGTAAACAATAATAACCAGTAGATGCATCAACTTGATTGATAGGAACTGATTTATTTGATGGTTTATTTTCATCATTTAATAAAACTTCAAATGTATTTTTTACTCCTGCGCTACTGATAACTTTCTTAGATAAAATTTCATCTCCATTATCTAACTTCACACCGATTGCTTTTCCTTTATGAGTTAATATTTTATTGACTCCTGTGCTTAATACAGCCTTCCCACCTTTTGATTGAATGCCAGGAATTATTGTTTCTGCAATCATACGAGAACCACCAATTGGATAATATCCGCCTTCATAATAATGGCGTGCAATCATAGCTTGAATTCCAAAACTACTTTGATCTGGTGGTAATCCATAATCACCCCATTGGCCTGTAAGGACACCTATTAGCTCTACGCTACAACCTATTTCTGTCAACACATCTTTTGTAGACCTTGCCGCATAACGTAAGAAAGGTTTTGTCATAAATGGATATGTAATTGATCCAATAATTCCTGGTAGAGCTTTATTTGAATAATATGAAAGGCTAGATTTAAATACTTGATTAACTAATTCAATATATTTTCTTATAGCATTTTCTTCTTTAGGAAAATAAGAAATTAATTGTTCTATAAATAACTGCTTTCCTGTTACAAAATTATATGTTTTATCAGGGAAAACTATTCGATCATAAATATCATCCATCCTAGACCATTGTAAATTATTATTTGATAGATAATCAAATAATCGCCGTATAAAAGAATTCTTCTTATCGAGATTTCCCCCAATATAATGTATTCCAACATCCCATTCGTAGTTATTACGTTTAAATGTATGTGTGTATCCTCCAAATTTGAAATGTTTTTCTAGAATAAGAACTTTTTGTCCCGAATCAGCTAGTATACGTCCCGCTGTTAAGCCACTAATACCAGAACCAATAATTATTGCATCCCAATTTTCATTAGTGATTTCGGATTTATATCGATTACCTAAAGACATAGGAAAAATTTACAATTATTCTTGGGAAAAGTGCTAAGAAACAAAAAACTGAAATTAAATATTATATATGGGCTATAGCCCCGCAAGCTTATCCTCTTGTTTCTTGCAAGAAAGGGGTTTCTTTTTGCAGGGCTATTCCCAAACAAAAAGTACCACATATATTATATAAGAAACATTGATGGGGATCACAAAAATACTATGGCTGAAACACTGGCCAAAATCTAAATGAATTATTTGACTGAATATCCCCACCAGAAACAACAACATTATTTAATTCAGATAATCGAGAAAAATCTTTTCCATTTGAACGAATCCATTCAATAAAACTATCTGCCCCCCATTCACCCGTTCTATGAATATATACAATATGGCTACTAGATGGTGACCACTGACCGTGATATGCTATATGTCCTCTTGGAAAATCAGTTAAGCGCAATTTTTCTGAGCCATCAATATTCATTATCCAAAGATTATAATCATTTTGAAATAAAACTTTTGTTCCATTGGGACTTAATCTTGGGCGATCATCTCCATCCAGTGAACATATGGAAAGAAATTGATCATTTGAACCGTTTAGATTCATAGACCAAATTTCTAATTGATCTTTTTCAACTTGTGAAGACATAACATATAAAATTATCGAATCAGTCGATGCTAACCCGATAGGAAAAATAATATCAGCTGGGTCATTGAATGTTGATACTTTTTTATATTTTGTACCATCTGATCGTACGCTAAATAAATTTTCACTATTAAAACGATCTCTAGCTGTATAGATGACCAAAGACCCATCTGTTGAAAATATTGGATTCCTTGAATTTGACTCATATGATAATCTAATTGGTGATGCTCCACTATCCAGTGGAAGACTATATATGGCTGTATTATATCCTATATTTTTTACGAATACCAATGTATCTCCAGATGGATGCATATCAAACCATAGGTCTGTATGTATGGAAGATATAATGGAAACATTTCCACTATCTAAATCCATCATAACTAAGTTTGGATTCCCTAAAGTATTGTCAGTAAAAAATAGGGTGTTCCCATCAGGGCTAAAATGCATTGGATATCCTAGACTTGAAGATGGGTTGCCATTTGTTTTATTAAAAACATCATAATATTTCTTTGCCATATCAAATTTGAGAGAATTTGTAGTATCAAAAGGGTTTGCAGCTAATGATTCAATCCACATTAATGGAGGATCAGTAAAATTTTTTTCAATCATTTTTTGTCCTTGGATAGGATTATCCATTATGTAAAAGTTCTTATCTTGAAGAATTAATTGCATAATTGAGCCACTTATTTCTTCTTGATAATACATTTCTTCACGATATTTCATGTCCAAACTAAAAATATCCAGTTGATCACTTAGCCCATTTCTATCTCCAAAAAATAGAATTTTAGTAATTGCATCACCACTGATTGAATCTGATGATTGAAAACCCCAATAATCTTCTGTAACAAGAGTATAAACTCTACGAGTTCCCCAAGGTATTTTTTCCTCAACAAATACTGTATCATTTGCATTTCTTGTTGACCATAACTCTTTCACCCCAATTGTATCATCAGCGGATTCGCCATACAGAATATACTTAGCAAAATCTTTTTCCGTGTTTTTTGACCACATTAAATGAAAGGATTGTTTATCATGTTTAATAAATAAGAATCGTGATGCTCGCGGAGGCGAATCCAATACTTTTGTTAGTTGTCCTGAAGCAGAAAATCCAAATGTATCCACAACCGTTATCCAGTACCATCTAGGAGTGGATGGATCAAATTTATCAAGTGTAACATTTGGAGTATCAATAGTAGATATCTTCATCATTGCAATTGTATCGCCACCTAATGAATCAAGAGCTGATAATTGATAATGACTGAAGTCATTTATGTAGGTCTGTTGCCAATCAATTTCAATAAATGATGAATCATATTCTATGTTCGTTATTTCTACTGGATTTGGATAGCTTCGAGACTGGTCAAAATACACTAAAATACTATCGCTGCTTGCCTTATTTCCCACAGTATCATATGCTGAAACATAAATCATATGTTCATTTGTATCAGCAAATTGAGTTGTATTTAAAATAAAATTATAGTAACCGGCTGTAACTTGTTTTCTTATCAAGAAAGAATCTAAATGTAGTATAACAGAATCGATTCCGCCATCATCAATTGCTAAACCAGCAACAGGATGTAACTTTGATAAAGTATCACCATAGTTAGGGTGTGTTAACCATAGAAAAGGAGGTATAGAGTCTAACAATTTAGGTGGTTCATAAATGGTAGTATCAATCATATAACCCGATATCCAATGCTCAGGAATAAAAGGTACTCTATCAAAAACTTTTGGCAATTTTGGAATGGATGGTATTGATGGCAGACGGACTGCACATGCCGGTATGAGTAAAAGAATAAGGGAAAATATAGTTAAAAATTTATTTTTCAAAATTCTTAACCAATTCTATAGATTGAAAATAGATAAAAGTTCATTTATTAATAGTATGTAGAGTACCCATAGCATACAGGAAAAATAGTTAAATAAAAAAGCATAAAATTATTTGTTTGGATGTGAAGATATAAAAAATCAATTTCGTACTTTATTATCTTCAGATTACTAGTATATATTAATAATATGTTATGAAAAATATTTTTCAAATTAATGATGTAGAATTTGGTGGAAGCGCGCTTCCAATTATTGCTGGACCATGTGTTATTGAAAGCAGAGACCATATTTTACATATGGCGGAAAAAATAAAAGAAATAACAGACAAAAATAATTTACCTTTTATCTTTAAATCTTCTTTTGATAAAGGTAATCGCTCTTCTCACTCATCATTTCGAGGTCCAGGAATGGATAAAGGGTTACGAATATTAGATGAAGTTAAACAAACATTTAATATTCCAATAACGACTGATATTCATAATGCAGGTCAAGCTAATACAGTTGCAGAAGTTATTGACATTATTCAAATACCCGCATTCCTTTGTCGACAAAGTGATATAATTAATGCTGCAGTAAAAACCAGTAAGATAGTTAATATTAAAAAGGGTCAATTTATGGCACCTTGGGATGTAAAGAATATAGTTGAAAAAGTGGCTGAGGAAGGCGGAGAAAAATTATTACTAACTGAAAGAGGATCATCGTTTGGTTATAATAATCTAGTTTCAGATATGACTTCAATTCCTATAATGAAAGATTTTGGTGTACCCGTAATTTTTGATGCAACTCATAGTGTTCAACATCCAGGAGGATTAGGGAAAACAACTGGCGGTGCAAGAGAGTTTATCCCAACTTTGGCAAAAGCTGCAGTAGCGGTTGGATGTAATGGTGTATTTATGGAGGTGCATGACAACCCTAATAATGCAAAATCAGACGCTTCAAGCCAATGGCCTTTAAAAAAACTAGATCATCTATTAAAAAGTATTAAAAGAATACACCAGGCAGTAATATAGTTTTTTTTTAAATGTGATCTAGATCATATCTTTTTTTAATGTATTGCCTTTTCGATATAATAATAATATTTTAGCTTACAAATTGTAAATAAAACCTCGTATGTAGGAGTAAAGAATTACATGAATTATTTGCATAAGAAAGGGAATAATAAACATAATCAAGGAGGGAATATGAATAATTTCATTTCTCGTTTATTTGTTGTGTGCCTCTTGTTTAGTGTAGTAACAGAAGTTAGTGCACAAGATCGTAATATCGATAAATCAGGTGCAAAACAAGAAATCAAAAAAGGTAAAGACAAAGTAAAAAAAGGTAATGCTGGATCTAGCTCTAGAGTTGATAGTGATACAAAATCTGGTAACTCTAGCAGTGGTGTGAAAAGCAAAGCTAATAATCCTGGTGGAAAACTCGGTCCTGGTGGATCATCTAGCGCTAGACTTAGTGGCGATACTGTTGCTCCTAAAAGTGGCAAAAGTGCGAAAAAAGGTTTTCTTGGAAGATTATTTAGTAGATCATCTAAGACAGGTAAAGCCGCTGGTAAGGCTCCTGGTAAAGGATCTGCTAATAGTCCTTCTGCTGGTGAAAAAGTCGGTGAAAAGCCTCGTCCAACTGAAACTGACCCAAGGGATAAACCATAATCTGATTTAATCCTTTTGTAATTACTTATTAAAAAACAGGGTAAAGTTTATTTACCCTGTTTTTTTTTATATTCTATTATTAATACATTCTAACGTTAAAAGACATGGAAAAACTTTTTAAACGAATATTATTATATTTACTCATTTGTGGTGTAGCTTTTTCCTCTGAGGTTACAAATCAAGTTAGCGCATCATATTATAATTATGGTGGCAACTATAATTATAAATACTATGATATATCTTGGTTTTACTCAATTATTGGAGATGTAAATAGAGGCTCCGTTCATCTTCCTGATACTGAATTTTCTATTTACTTAAGTAACAGTAAGTCAATCTATGAAGGATTTTTATATACTAATGATGCAAATTTTATTTTAAAAACAGATCTTTATGCAAATCAAAAATTTTCGCCATTTATAATTTTTCAATGGACATTTGATTCAACGACCGCTTTAGATTATCGGATCAACCCCGGTTTGGGTGGCAAAGTAAATTTAGGAAAAGGATTCTCTATTAGTTATGCTGGATTATGGGAGATGGAAAAATATACTGGGTATAAAGAAAATTCATTTTTTAGACATTCATTTAGACCAAAACAAAAATTATATCCTATGCCAGGCGTTAAGATTGAAGAACAATTATTCTACAAGCCTACATATAAATTTGATTCATATTTGATTGAAAATATTCTTACAATATCTGTTGATACCGTCATACCTGGAGTTTCATTAAGTATACAGTATAATTACAACTTAAATAGTAATCCTCCCGCTGGATATAAAAAAGAGGACACATATATTTCCTTTGGGTTCTCCCTGCAGCTATAAATTATTATAGACCTCGTAATTATTGAAAACGGTTCTTAACATTTAATATTCTTAATAAAAATTCCCTTTTAAAATTTAGAATAGCATAACAACTTCTGAATAATATTTGAGGGAGATGGAATGTCATTAGTTATTAAGAAATCATTACTTATTTATCCAATTATTTTATCCTTATCGTTTGCTCAATCTTATGATAATGAATCTGCTCATGGGTTAGGTGATTATAATATTCCATTTTTTAAAGCAGATAGCTATCACCCCAACGTTCAACCTCCAGATGAGTTTTTAGGATTCACTCTTGGTTCTAGGCCGGTTCATCATAATGAAGTGATAGATTATTATAATTATTTAGATAAACTATTAGATAATACAGCTCTTACGCAATATGGTTATACATATGAAGGAAAGCCTTTAGTCTATCTCATGATATCTAGTAAAAAAAATATGGCTAATATTGATAATATTAAAAAATCCATCTCCATGCTTGCTGATCCACGAACATTAGATGATGCCAAAACTGCAAATAAAATTATTAAACAGACACCAGCTATTGCATGGATGGCATATGCTATACATGGAGATGAGATATCTAGCACTGATGCAGCTATACAATTAGCATACCAATTGGCAGCTGGAACCGATCCTGCTACTAAAAATATTCTTAAGAATTTAGTGGTTAGCATTGATCCAAATGAAAACCCCGATGGGCGCGAACGATATCTGCAGCAATTACTTCAATGGCGAGGAGAAATAGTAAACTCAGATGCTAATAGTTTAGATCATTCAGGTTTTTGGCCATACGGTAGAGGAAATCACTATTTATTTGATCTTAATCGCGATTGGTTTGCTACTGTTCATCCAGAGACAAAAGGAAAGGTTTCTGCAATATTAGATTGGAATCCACAATTTCTTGTTGACTCACATGAAATGGGCTCAATGGATACATACTTATTTAATCCGCCTAGAGCACCATATAATCCTTACATGCCACAAACTATTTTTAAATGGTGGGATAAAATTGCCAAGGATCAAGCTGCAGCATTTGATGAATACGGATGGAGTTATTATACAGGTGATTGGAATGAGGAAGTTTATCCTGGGTACGGTAGTTCATGGGGAATATATATTGGACTAGTGGGTATTTTATATGAGCAGGCCGGCGCGGATGGGTCTATTGTAAAGAAAGAAGATGGTACTATTACAACTTATAGAGAAACTGTCCATCACCAATTTATTAGTTCGATGGCAAATCTTCAAACAATTGCAAATCAAAAAGAAGAGCTTTTACAAGATTACTATAATAATAGAAAAAAGGCTGTCTCAACTAAAAATGCAGGTAAAGCATTTGTGTTTTCATCTAAATCAAATCGGACAAGATTAAATGAATTAGGAGAAACGATCAAAAGACAAACAATTGAAGTCTACACAAATAAAAATGATCTAAGACTACCGAAAGCAATTAATAGTAGTGGTGAAACTGTAACAAGACAAAATATTCCTGCTGGATCTTTAATTATTCCTTTAAACCAACCTTTGAATATTTTAATCAAAAATATTTTATCATTTGATATAAGATTAGATACAAAGAGCATGGAGAAAGAAAGGAAAAAACTATTAAAAAATCAAGGATCTACACTGTACGATGTAACTGCATGGTCACTTTCACATGCATATGGAACAGATAGTTATTATACTGAAGTAATGCCAAAAATAGCAATGGACATTTTTCAACCCGTTCAAAACCAAGGCAATCTTATAGGTAAAAATCCAAAATATGGTTGGGCAATTAAAAGTGATGATGATCAATTTTATCATTTAGTTGGAAGGTTATTAGAAAATAAAGTGAAGGTATGGTGTGCTAAAGAAAGTTTTAATATTGAAGGAGAGTATTTCCCAAGAGGAAGTATTGTTATAAGAAATAATTCCAACAAAAGTATGAAATTAGGATTATTAAAAAAACTAGCTGCAAAGTATGGTATTGATATTTTTGCAATAAATACAGCACTCGCAACAGATGGTCCAGATCTTGGAAGTAGTAATTTTACTATGTTAATCGAACCTAAAATCGCCATTATCTCTGGACCCCCAACTAGCACCTATAGCTTTGGAGCTACATGGCATCTAATAGATTATAATCTGAAAAGTCGTGCTTCATTAATAAATATAATGAATTTTGGTTGGCAAGATTTAAACAAATACAATGTCATGCTTCTTCCTAATGGAAGAAGTATGAAAAGAATGCTTGGTGATAGTGGTATAAAAAAACTAAAAAGCTGGGTTGATAATGGCGGTACTTTAATCAGCTATAGTAATAGTGCTGCATTTTTGGCTGATTCATCAGTCAATATTAGTTCTGTTAAATTAAGGCGTCAAGTTCTTGACAAACTAGACTCATATGATAATGATCTATCTAAATTAAAAGAGGCTGAGAGTTTTTCTATTGATAGTGTTGCACTTTGGGAAGGTGGAAATATTTATGCATTGGATGAAGTAAAAAAGACTAATAAGAATAATGATAAAATTAAGGAATTAGATCAATTAGGAAGAAAGTTTCGTCCACAAGGAGCTATTTTAAAAGTGAATATGGATCAAGAACATTGGCTAACTGTTGGTTGCGGGGAGTCTATTCCGGTTTTATACAATACTGGAAATGTATTGATGGCAAAAAAACCAGTTAATGTTGCAGGAAGATTAGCTGATGAAAAAAATATTAGATTAGGTGGGCTATTATGGCCTGAAGCAAAAACTCGTATTGCAGAAACCGCATGGGTAACTCAGGAATATCATGGGAAGGGGCAAATCATTCTTTTCGCTACTGAACCACATTTTAGAGGGTATTTTAAAGCGAGCGAGCGTGTCCTCTTGAATGCAATTTATTTAGGACCTGGGATGGGAACAAGTCATTCTGTTGAATGGTAATTCCTATAAAATCTAGATAATCTATTTTATTGATTCCGTGAAAAAATTATGATGGAATTTGATAAGTTAATTTTCCATCTTGAAAAAAAGATTGATACAGATCTTCCTGGGAATGATTCTCATCAAAAGATGCAAGTTGATTACCGAGAAAAAATAAAGTTCCCTTTTATAATTAATAAAGCAAAACCTGCTGCAGTACTTTTGTTATTATATCCTAATAATGATCAAATTTTCTTTTACTTAACTAAAAGATCAACAAGTTTGAAATATCATAAAGGTCAAATATCTTTACCTGGGGGTTCAAAAGAAAAAGACGAAACACTACTGGAAACAGCACTAAGAGAAACTGAAGAAGAGATAGGAATAAATAGAAATAAAATATCAATACTTGGTGCTATAACACCTTTATTTATACCAGTAACAGGATTTATGATGACACCATTTATTGGATTTATATCGAAGAAACCATTAATTAAATTGAATTCCATAGAAGTAGATGAAATATTTTCTGTTAATATGATGGATTTAATTAACAATGACAAATTAACCACTCACCGTCAAATAAAGGGCAAGCATCTTAATGTTCCATATTTTCGTTTAAATAAACATCAAGTATGGGGAGCAACATCAATGGTCTTATCTGAATTCAAAGATATAATACTATTAATTAATAAAAATAAATAATCATGAATCGAATCGGTATAGATCTAGGGGGAACAAAAATTGAAGGTATATTATTATCTCCTGACAATACAATTATTGAACGTAAACGAATTCCTACGAAACAAGATGAGGGGTATGAATCTATAATTCAAAGAATCGTACAATTAATTAACAACATTCAATCCGTATCTAAAAAAGAGTTTCAAATAGGTATTTGTACACCAGGTGCTTTGGATATAGAAACAGGTATTTTAAAAAATAGTAATACAGCTTGTTTAATTGGAAAACCAATCAAAAAAGATCTTGAAAACCAATTAAAACGTTCTATTGCAATAGATAATGATGCGAATTGTTTTGCTATAGCTGAAGCATTATTAGGATCTGGGAAAAATCATGAAACTGTTTTTGGAGTAATAATGGGTACTGGAGTTGGAGGAGGATTAGTATTAAATCGTAAAGTTCATCATGGAAGATTATTCATTGCCGGTGAATGGGGACATCAAATATTATATCCAAATGGTCGAGACTGTTATTGTAAGAAAAAAGGATGTGTAGAAACATATCTAAGTGGACCATCTCTAGAAAAAGAATGGTACAAAAATTCAAATGAATCTTTACCCTTAAAAAGCATTATTGAATCATATGATAATCATCCAAATGAAAAGTATAATAAATGGAAGAAAAAGTTTATTTCAAACTTTGGTATTGCTCTTTCAAATGTTATAAACATCATTGATCCAGATGTTGTTGTATTAGGCGGAGGGCTTTCAAATATAAATTTTCTTTATAGTGAAGGAATATTATCTGTTCAAAAAAATATATTTAGTAATAAAAAAGACACTCCCATATTATCAAATAAATTGGGTGATTCAGCTGGTGTATTTGGAGCAGCTTTGCTTAATTAATTGTTTTTTGATCGTTTTCGCATTACTTGCATTGTTTTCCACAATGATTTAGGTATTTTTTCTAAATCATTAAATTGCCCTGCGCCTTTTAACCATTCTCCTCCATCTATTGTAACTACCTCACCATTAATATACCCTGACTGTTCACTAATCAAATAAGTTGCGAGGTTAGACAACTCTAAATGTTCTCCAAATCTCTTTAAAGGAATTCGACTTTTTAATTTCTTCTTCATATTTAATCCAGGTGGAGCCAATCTCTTCCAAGCTCCATCAGTAATAAAAGGCCCTGGGGCTATTGCATTCGTACGAATATTATATTTTGCCCACTCTACAGCCAAAGATCTCGTCATTGCTAAAACTCCTGCTTTTGCAGAAGCAGAAGGAACAACATACCCGGATCCTGTCCAAGCATACGTAGTAACAATATTTAAAATATTTCCTTTCTTTTGTTTAATCATCTTTTTACCTACAGCAAGCGTACAGTTAAATGTTCCCGTAAGGACAATATCAACAACAGCCTTGAACCCTCCCGTTGACAACATTTCTGTTGGTGAAATAAAATTTCCTGCAGCATTATTAATTAAAATATCAATTTTATCAAAGTGATTTAATGTATCACTTACCATAGTATTTACTTGATCCATATCCCGCACATCGCATTGTAATCCAAGTACCTCTTGCCCAATCTCTTGAATTTGAGATGCGGTTTTTGTTATAACTTCTTTTTTTCTACTTGCAATAACCACATTCGCACCTAGTTCTGCAAAACGCATCGCCATGGACTTCCCTAGACCCGTTCCACCTCCAGTGATTAAAACAACTTTATTTTTTAATATATCTTTTTCAAACATAAATCATTTATTATAATACTAAATTTTAATTCATTTTATTTATAATTCAATATTATCTATACAATACACCATTTTATAAATACTGTGATTATTTTTTCAAAGTTCTAATAATTTGCTATATTGGTAATGATGATTAATTATTCAGCTAATCAATATCGCATATTAAAATATAAAATAGAGTATACCCCAATTGTTAAAAAAGTTATTTAAAATAAATCAAGGAGAAGGATTTCCAACTTTAATACTTTTTTTACATTTTTTTGCATATGTAGCAATTAGCATAACTGGTAGTGCAGCCAGAGATGCATATTTTCTTAACATGGTAGATAAAAAATATTTGCCCTTAATGTTTCTTGCTGTTGCGATTGTTCTTTCTTTAGTAATAGAGATTTATAGTCGATTATCAAAAAACAAAGATCTAAGTACAGTTGTTTCTGGGACAGGAATAATTTTTATATTAGCTCTTTTAGCAATCCAAAAACATCTTGATGGATGGGTTATTCCATTCCTGTATGTATGGAAAGATGTAATGGACGCAATAATAATCACTCAATTTTGGATGATCGCATCACAAGTATTTGATCCAAGACAAGCAAAACGATTATTTGGTCTTCTTGGCGCAGGAGGAGCGTTGGCTGCAATTATAATTGGTTCAAGCATAAAACAGTTTGTCACTGTTTTTGGATCAGAAAATCTACTTTTTGCTACTATGAGTTTTCTAATTATTGTAATACTAATGGCAAATTTAATTAGACCTTACAGAAATCTTAATGATCAAAAGAATCCAGCTTCAAATAAAGATATTCATAAAGATACAGGACCATCTTTTTCACCATATTTAAAGTCTCTTGCAATTATTATTGGCTTAGCTGCAGTAGCTTCAAGAGTTGTAGACTATCAATTTAAAATTACAGCAGTTGCTTCTTTCCCCAACCAAGATGACCTCGTTAATTTTTTTGGACAATATTATGCAGTCACAGGTATTGCAACAATGGTTATACAGCTTTTTATTACAAGTAGACTTTTATCTCGATTTGGAATTATTGTCGCCATATTAATTCTACCAACATTATTTATGGCTGGAGCGGCAGGATTTTTAATATCACCAGTACTAGCAGCTGTATATGTATCGAAATTTTCTGATCAAGTTTTTAGATTTACATTTCATAATGCCTCAATTCAATTATTATGGATACCGGTAAAAAGAGCAATTAAAAATCGTTTAAAACCTGTGATCGAAGGTTCGATACGCGCAGGTCTTGAAGGTGTCTCTGGTATATTAATTTTTCTTTTAATTACAATCTTTGATGTACCCATCCACTATCTCAGTATATCAATTATTTTGATTGCTATTTACTGGATTCGAAAATCCTTTAAATTGAAAAAATTATATATTAAAGAGCTTCAATCAGCAATTGAAAAAAGAGAATTAAACTTTGAGGAACTAACTTTAGATATTCAAGATGAAGCAATGGTAAAAACCATTAATCTAGCATTAAATAATGATGATGAAAGCCAACAGATTTTAGCATTAGAAATGATTAAAGATATTCCTCTCACGCCATGGAAAGAGCCACTAAACCGACTATTAGATGATGGTGGAATTACAGTGAAAAAAGAAATATTAAATATATCATTTGATGATGAAAACATTATCAGTAATCAAAAAATAATCTCTTTAATTAATAATGAATCAGATCTTGAAATAGAATCAATAGAAATTGCAGGAAAAAGAAAATTAACTGATGCTTTGCCAATTATTAAAAATCGTATGAATGCGGATAATAAAGAAAAACAACTAATTGCTGCTGCTGCTGTCAGGAATATAGATCCAGAATCATCAAAAGAAGAAAAGGACCTACTATTAAGTGCATTCAATGCAAATGACGAGAATATTTGTTCACTAATAATAAAACAAATGAAAAATGATAATGAAATATTACCAGATGATAAATTAATCCAATATTTAAATGAAGATTCTTTCATGGTTCGCAATGCTTCTTTATCGGTATCAAAGGCAAGGGCATCTGAAGTTCTCCTTCCACATATAATTCAATGTCTCTCAGACCCTAGGTCTGCAATGTCCGCAAGATCTGCATTGCAAGTCTTTAATGATGATGATGTCACAAAATTATTAATAGATAATACACAAAAGAAAAATGTTGAAAAATCATTAGTAATTGGTATTGTTCGAACGATAAAAAAATATCCAATAAAAGATTCAATAAATATGCTACTATCAGCAGTTAGTCCAAAAGTCCCCCCTATTCAAGCGGAAGCTGTTGATTCTTTAATTCATATTGCAAGAGAGCATCCTCTAGATGAAAAGCAGATTGCAATTACAAAAGAAGAATTAATTAAAACGTCAAGATATGCTTACGAAAAAATAATAGCTCTTTCACAAATAGAAGAAAATGAAAGCAATCAATTACTTCGCTATTTATTACAAGATGAGGTTAGAAAATTAATTCCTGTTATAATGAAACTAGGGATCTTAGATAAACCTCAAACGCCTATTGAAACATACATTCAGTATGTTTTAAATAACGAAGAAGAAAAGCTTCCTTATGTTCTAGAGTTTTTTGAAAATATTTTTTCACAAGAAGAAAGAAAAATTGTTAATTCTTTAATTGATGATCTTACAGTAGAAGATAAGTGCAAAGTTGCAAAAAACCACTTTACCGAATTAACTACAGACCTTAATAAGTTTCTAGGATATTATATAGGCACAGTTCAAGAATTAAAAGTGGCATTAACATTAGATTATGCTCTTAGAACCAATAATAAAGAAATTCTATCAAAAGCTAATTGGAATAAATTGCCTGACAGTTTTATAATAAATGACATAATCACAAGACATTCAAAGAAAAATCCCGATTTTTTGAGTACATGGCCAATAGATGATTATTTGCTAGATTCCAACGAGTTAACAATGTATTCAACATTAGAAAAAGCAATGATTCTTAAAAGTGTAGATCTATTTGCATCAATACCTAGTCAAGAGTTAATTAGGGTGGCTCAAATTGCAGAAGAAGAAGAATATCAAACCAATGCCTCATTATGTAAAGAAGGTGATTTTGGTGATTGTATGTATATAATCGCGAATGGTAAAGTTAAAGTTCATAAAGGAGATCACACTCTTGTTGAATTAGAAAAAGGAGCTTTTGTTGGAGATATGGCTTTACTAGATCAGGAGCCTCGATCTGCAGATTTAACAACGAGCTCTGATACGACTCTACTGAAAATATCTCAAGATGCGTTTTATGAACTAATGAGTAGTAATTTTGAAATTATGAATGGTATATTAAAAATAATTTCTTCCCGTCTAAGAGAAGCGCAAGCAAAATTCTAAGTTCCGTCTAACACGCTATCAACAGCTTCTTTTTTCTTTTTATCAATAGTTTTTTCTATTGACTCTTTACTTTCATTAATCATTTCTTTTGCCTTTTTACCAACTTCATCAAATTGATCAGGATCAAACTCTTGGCCTGTATAAACTAGAAATGCTATATAAATGATAAAGATTGCAATAATGACCAAACCAAGTTTGAGTAATTTTTTGACAAAACTAAATAGAACAACAAACGCTAACACCAATGCTATCGCTAAATGAACTGGATTTACAGCAAAATATTCAATTATTTTTTCCATCTAAAGCCTGTAGTTTTTTTCGATTTATTAATCCAGTAGTGTCTTCAAAGTATTTAATTAATTCCATTATTTTTGGATGATCTGGCATCTCCTGTGTCATTGAAATCGTTGATAATTTGTGCTCTTCAATTTTTTTATATTTACTTAGTTTTAACTCAATCATGCCAACATAATAACCCTCTCTACCTGCCTGACTAATAAGAATATCATTTACAATAGTTGGTTCTTTGGGCACTGTCTGACTATGTGCTCCCAAGATAATATTTACGCCTTTAAGTGACTGGGCTAAAACTTTATCCTGTTCAAACCCTTGATGGCTAAGTAAAACAATTAGATCTGTTCGGGGTCTGATCTTTTTTACTATCTCATTAACTGTTAAAGCTGGATCTGTTACTATAATTGACTCTTTGATCTCCTTTGGGTAATACTTCATTGCATTGCCACCTAATATCCCAATTATACCTATGCTTAGACCACCACGCTTAATGACCTTATATTTTCTTACAAAAGATAACTTTGGGGATTCGAGATTAGATAAAATAATGGATGATTTAAGCTTTGGAAGAATATTATTTAAAAATTTCTCATCCCTGGTCAATTCTTGATCACCCAACAAAATTCCATCATATGGTATAGTTGCATATGCTTCACATACTAAACTATCTTTAAGAAGATTTTTTGACATCGTAAAAAAATCTCCAGCATCTAAAACAACAGTCCTAGGGTTTTCATTAATAAAATCTTGGATGTACAGTGATCTCTTTTCAATGGATCCAAGTGGATGATCAGGACAATAGCAATTCTCTAAAGCACCATTTGTATTGTTTGTATGTAAAATATATAAGCTTGCCTGACTGTATAGATTTACTGCCGTGGCAACTAAAAATAAATATATAAATCTTGCTAGCATGATAAACACAAATTGACTGTATTGAGTAAAGAATTCAAGTTAATTTTCATAATTAATTCTACTTTAACTATTAACAATAATGAAAATTTATAACTTATGAGATGTCTATTATTAGTAGTTTTTTTTATTATGAATCTGGGTCTTTCACAAAAAAAATTCCCAGCAGATACATTATTACTCTCTTCGACATCAAATTTTCTTGAAAAAGCTACAATCTTTCCAATCGCTACATGGCAACGCCTATCATATAATTCTAGTTTATTAAATTGTCAATTTTACCCAAGCTGTAGTAATTATGGTAGTATTGCAATAAACCAATATGGACCCTTTCTCGGATTAGCTGTTACTGCTGATAGAGTTGTGCGATGTAACCCATTTGCCTTAGGTTATCATTACGATATGAATGGCGAGTTTCATTCTTCAGATTTCCGCTTGATTGATCCCTTACAAATAACTAATACAAAAAATAATAAAAACAAGTCTCCTTTATTTGCAGCGGCATTATCTATAATACTACCAGGAACTGGGAGAATGTATGCAGGTAGATTTCTAGATGGCTTTATGGGTATGTGGATGATAGCTATTTCAGGTACAGCTACTTATAGCTCTTTTCAAGAAAATAAAATAATTAAAGGAAACTTCTTTAGTGCTATAACATTCATATTTTACATAGGTGAAATATA
>SGYN01000012.1 GCA_004321715.1 bacterium
AGGGTTGGATACTAGCGATTGTGAAAATCAACTAGAGATAGTTTTTACCAAGCAAGACTCTGCAGATTGGACCTTACCAGAAAATCAAGATCGGATAGCTGAAACTGTGTGGATTACCAGAAAGCACAACCAAAGTATTTTTAATATTGCTCAAGAAGATGGATATTCTGTATCTAATGGTTCACCCTTAGGTACGCTCTGGGCTTACAGTTCTACTGAAAATGCTCAGAGTGGTGACTTTACATCTTTTGTTGCCATGCATGGAGGCAATCCTCAAAGCATTATTAATGATACCGTGTCACTTTATTTACCTGATTATGAAAGATATTTTGATTTAGTTTTTTTATCTTTTTCAGGTGGAAACAGCGGAGGTGGTTTCTCTTACAGCAGGAATGAAGTATTTCCGGATCATTTTAGCTCTGGCCATATTGAGGGCAGATGGATAATCCCAGTAGTAGAAAATGACCCAGGAAACACAATGTATGAGTTTCTTGATGGTTTAAGATATACATACTATTGTGCAGATGAAAATGGCTGTGATTCAACTTATTGGAATTCCCTTGATACGAGTGAAGCCATTCCAAATCCAAATCCATATACCTTTTTAAATGATACTTTAACTATTGATTTATTTTTTGGAAATACTTGGCAATACCCAGTTACCTTTGAATGTGATGGAAATAAAGTATCGTTTGGCGATACGACATTTTTGTCCTGGTGGAGAGTTGGACTGGATACTAGCGAATGTGAAGAACAACAACTTGGGATGTTTAGTGATATTACACATCCAGAAACATTTAGGTTGCACCAAAACTATCCAAACCCATTCAACCCAGTTACAATTATAAGTTATGAATTACTAGAAGATTCATATGTTAGTGTTATAATTTACGATATGCTTGGCAATGTGATAAAAAATCTAGTTAAAAGTAACCAATCATTTGGTTACAATTCTGTCCAGTGGAATGCCACAAATAATAAAGGTCAGCCCGTATCAGCAGGAGTATATCTTTATAGTTTAGAAGCAGGAGATTTTAGACAGTCAAATAAGATGATATTGCTTAAATAATATTATTCAAAAAATATGAAAGGAACTTTTTCATGAAAAAATATGTGACATTATTCATTCTCATTTATCAAACTGCTTTCTCTGATTGCGAGTATATGTATGGTCAATATTATTCATATGCTGGTAATTTTGACTTTGAGGAGTATGTATTTGGTGAGGATAATTGCTGTGATGAGTATCATTTACCTATGTGCGGGGATGATAGAGTATTTTTTGAAAAAGAAGATTATGCTGATTTTACAGATTCTAATAACTGGGACATTATTTCCAATAATGTTGCATTGACCAGAGCAGATATTCGTGGTTTATATAATCCTTTATTAGAGTCTGAATATATTCCAGGTGGCACTCCTTGGGAATTTGAAGGAATAGAGTATGGGTCTCCCATAGGAACCCTGTGGAGATTCGGTGGTCCTACCTTTGGTGATAATAGTGCATCTGCTGTAGACCCAATTGTTTCTTATGCCTCATGGTATTCATGGGGATGGTTTGGAGGTTCCTCAGTTCTAGTTGGCATGTATTCAACTGAGGATGATGCTTATTACGATTTTTATGTAACCAATTGGACATCAGGCAATGGTCCTGGATTTCCGGGATTTGGTGATGGAAATGGTGATGGAAATGGTGGAGGATTTTCTTATTACCGTTCTGGGCCTATTAATCCTATTCCAACAATAACCAATATAGAGGACGTCCCCAATGACCAGGGTGGTCGTGTTTACATAACTTTTGATAGATCATTTCTTGACGTTAACGCTCATCCTCATGGAATCGATATGTATACTATCCAACGATTTGATCCTCCTAATTGGGTAAGCTTAGGATCCATAGCAGGTCTTGGTGAATCCTCATATATTTATGAAGCAACCACTCTTATAGATTCCTTAGGTCAAGGTAATGATTCTACCTTTTTTCGAGTTATTGCGCTTAATTACGTGATGAATTACACCTTTTACAGTGACGAGTACAATGGTCAATCCGTTGACAATATACCTCCTGGCGTTCCAGAGGGCCTTGCTGTGTCTTTAGAAAATTCTCAGGCTCTTGTTAGTTGGCTTCCAAGTATAGATGATGACTTTCAATATTACAACCTAGAGAAGGATATTGATGAAACATTTCAAAATGCTCAAAGTTTTAATACAGCTCAAAATTCGTTCACTGACTCTGATGTTGAAGATGGGATGATGTATTTTTATCGTATAAGAGCAGCGGATTATTCAGGTAACTGGAGTGATTACTCAGAAATAGTGCAATTATCAACACTTTCTACCGACAATACTAATATTGCTGAACGATTTATGCTTTATCAAAATTTCCCTAATCCATTTAATCCTATAACAACGTTACGATATGATGTCCCTGAAGAGGCATTTGTCAATATCACCGTTTATGATATGTTTGGTAATACGGTTAAATCGCTAGTCAATGAGAAGAAGAGTTCGGGGTTTAAATCTGTGCAATGGAATGCAAAGAATAATCGAGGTCAGCCAGTTTCTGCAGGAGTCTATCTGTATAGCATAGAAGCTGGAGATTTTAGGCAAACTAAAAAAATGATATTTCTTAAATAGATTTACCCTTTCTACAACATTCGTGGAGATTTTTGTTTCTAGATATTTAGAACTATTAGCACTCACATTCTATAATAATTTTTTAAAATTTTTCGTATTAGGTTTGCTAAAATAACAAAGGAGTTAATTATGGAAGCAACCAAAGAAATAAAGATTTTACATTATGTGCTTATAATGATAATGGGTATCCAACTTAGCTTTACATTTAAAAAATTGAATAAAATAGAGGATGATATAGATAATTCTCTAGATAATATGTCTACACAATTAGATGAAGTATACAGTAAGGTAGATGATATAGAAACGCACATAACGCGTAGGAGAAAATGAAGACTGAGTATAAGATGTTAGAATTTCTTAAATATTTGATTTATGGTTGGGTAATCTTAATTGTAGCTATACCTGTAAATTTTATAGCTAAGGAAATAGGTTTAGTGACTTGGTATGGTTTTTTAGTATTTAAAGATAGTATAGGTTTTCTAGATGTGATATTTATGTTTATAATATATCCTCTAATGCTTGGTACTTCTATTAGTCTTAGCAGATTGATAATTAATAAAATAAAGTAGTGTGATCATTCTCCGCGTTCTAAATCCATATCGATTATAAATAGAGTTATTAGAGCGGAAATTTAATTTAATCTTTGATAAGATTTATAATCAACCCAATCAACATCCATATAATCATTTGAAACAATGCCGTTGCTTGTAATATAAACCCCTAAATAAGCTCCAGTATATCCTTTGCTTAAAATATAGGAAGATTCCATATTGTGAAAATTAATAAAACCCTCACCTTTTTTCTTATAGTGAAAACTGTATTGATTATTTTTCGATTCAATTTTTAAAACCACATTCAAATTAATATCCTGTATTAAAGCTTCTTTTACATTTACAGATTCCTTATTTGGTTCTGATAGATTTAGTTGTAGCATGGAACCAAATTTTGTCTTTTTTATCGTAAACGAAATATAATTATTATCTTTTTGAACCAAAGCGATTCCTGCTTGAGTTTCTGATAACGTTGGTTGAAAGTTAATTTTGGCTTCATAGTAAAAATCGGTTTCTTTTTGTCTAAACCCTATGAAATTTGACCTCCCCCTCTCCTTGATTACGTTTGGACTTGCATAAACTCTTAAATATCCAGTATTAGCTTTCAATGAATGACTATTTGGTAAAGGGACTCGACGGAAATTCCACTCAAGAGATAAATTGCTTTTATCAAAATCATCTAAAAAATTTAAACTCTGATATTGTGTAGTATTTTCAAACGGAGCTTCGTTGAATCTTTCTATCCGCCCAGTTTTAGGAGCAACAACTGGCCAAAGATATTTGATCTCTTTCCAATCGAATGGTTCTCTTTCCCATTTAACTGGAGCTAAAAATGTTTCTCGTCCCATGTTAGAACCATTATTTTCATCACCGCGTATTCCTAGGGCAACTATATACCACCTACCATCAGATAATTCAATCAAATCACCATGCCCCGTACTATGTACCCAATTATCATAGGAAAGGTGACGACTACTAAGAATAGGGTTTCTTTCATTGGGAACAAACGGACCTGTAATCGTATCGCTAACAGCAACCATTACCGCATGGTTGAAACTAGTACCTCCTTCCGCAATCATTAAATAATACCGCCCATCTTTTTTATACATATGTGGTCCTTCTGCCCATACGCCACCACATGCTCCTCTCCATAAAAAGTGTCTTTCCCCCGTTAATTTCCAATTAATAATATCTAATTCTTGTAACCAAATTTCACCTTCCCCTGGAAAGTTTGGTTTTTTAGGAGAGTGCGTACCAACATACCATATTCTTCCATCATCATCGAAAAAAATGTCAGGATCTATTCCAGGTGCGTCCTTAATGACATAGGGATCTGACCATGGACCAGCAGGATTTTCAGATGTAATTATAAAATTAACGAAATCTGTTATTTTTTCTATTTCATTATAATAGACGTTTGTAGTGATAATATAGAATAGGCCATTATGATATCGAATAGTGGGTGCATGAATTCCACCATTAGATTGCACATCTACTAAATTTACTTTTTGGTTACATTGGTTTTTTCTGTGCAATCCATATCCTATAAGTTCCCAATTAATAAGGTCTTTACTCTTATGTATAGGTAGACCTGGAAAATACTCAAATGATGAGTTTACAATAAAAAACTCTTCTCCTACCTTGCAAATTGAGGGATCTGGATAGCTTCCTGGTAATATAGGATTAATGTATAAATTTTCTTTTGCTTCTAAAAAGCTAGTAAAAATTAATACTGCTAATAATTGTTTCATGAAATATTAATACCCTTAAAGAAATTTTTAATTAAACAAAAACTGATATGAGTTTAAATAATCTAATCTTTGAGTAAAAAATCAAAATTATTCAAGATTTGAAATATATTCCCTGATAATTTCCAGCCCGATATCATCATTGATGGAACGACTGAGTTGAGGCATGACTGCTGGAGCTTCTGTCTGTGTCATTCTATATAATAATATAGATTCATCTGGGCTTCCAGGAACAATATCATATTGAAAACCAGGAGCATTAAAGTTGGTTGGTATTTTGAAAATCCCAGTGTGAATTCCTTCTCCTTCATAATCCCAATTTATATATAATCCGTTTGCATTTGCTGTACCTCCTTGTCGGTGACAATATGCACAATTAGCATCCAGGTATGCTTTCCCTCTTGTGATAGGATCAAGCGATGAATCAGAATAGTCAGGAATTTGGCTTATACTTGAAGGAATACCACTAAGGATTCCTTCTTCCGTAAAATAATCAATTTGATTTAGAGATAGATCATCTACGGTTGATCGATTTAGATTAGCTGGTTTTGGACCAATAGGTGACATCTCTTCGTTCAAATTATGGCACGTTCTACAGTCCAATTCTCTTGGTATAACATATTTCGAAATTTCTTTCAAGCTTCCATCTTGAGCAATTGTTGATGCGGATACTGTGCCACCTACGATTAATCGATTTGCTTCCGTTTGTTCATCATTCCATTTATAACTAAACGGTTTCCATTTCGTTTCTTTTCTTACGAGTAGTCTGGTCTCAATAATATTTCTTCCAAGTGATTTATCTCTGTTATCATTATAGTACATAAAGTTTTTTATAATGATAGCACCAATTGGAAACTGTAATGCATTAAAATCTCCTTGATATTCCATATACGTACCTTCCGGTAAATAAATGAATCGCTCTTTTGCAGAATAGTCAGCGAAGGATGGAGATGTCAGGCTATATGGATATACACCTTGGGCGGGGTTCAATGCCTTCATATCCCCTGTAAAGAATCCATAATCTGAAAGATTGCGAAAGGGGACTTGACTTAAGTCAATATCTGTATATTCATTTATTGGAGCATATTTATCTTCAATGCTACATGAATTGCTCAGTAGCATAATTGAAAATAATATAAAGACAAATATTCTTTTTTTCATTAGTGGAAGAGGATAGTTTATTCTTCACAATCTGATGGTGTATCAACTAAATCAAAATTGGTATGCGTAAGTCCTGCCCCAGCAAAATCATCTAATGAAGTAGATGTTATAACAACAACATTATTACCAGCCTCTACAAAATTAGCTTCAAGTATAACTACATCTGAGGATTCTTCAATTACAGCTCTAGTGCCAGCATATGGAGCGCCTCCAGCTGTATAGTCCTGCTGATCTAAAAAGATATCAGGTCTCACATTTCCATTTAAGGCGAAGGTATACCATACAAGTGGACCAGCGGGTCTATCTAAAATTCCAGCTACATTATATGTGCCACCACCACTACTAAATGAATTATCATGGATGTAAATATCTTCATTTAAAAAGGTGAACAATGAATCTGCATTAGGATCAAAATTGAAATCGACTAAATAATATGCAACTCCAATAATACCGCCACATTCATTATCAACGAATGTATTACCTGTGATTTCTAGACCGCTAGTAGCAGAATATAAAATCCCAAAACCAGGAGGAACATCTGCTGCTAGAGAGCTTCCCAGCTCGGCAAAATTACTTTCATTATTATTGGTAAATGTATTGTTATAGACTTTACAGTTAGAGCCAGATAAAATTCTACTGACACCATTATTATCATATACTAACAGACCTGTAGTGTTTCTAGTGAATTCATTTCCATATACTTCTACATGTATATTATTTTCTGCTTCCATCCCAAATACATTCAATGTCATTACGTTGTTTCTCATAATTACCCGTTGATTTTGACCAGAGTAAATACCTGCATCAACAGCTCCTTCAGTATAACAATTTTCTACAATAACATCATCACTCTCAACTGGGTAAATACCATAGGCTCCATTATCTGAACTAGTTTCTGGCCATACAGTACCAACCCCATCAAATCTAAGTCCTGTAATATTTCTTGCAGTGATACCGTTTCCACCATTGGTGTTCTGTATGGTGAATCCACAGAACAGTAAATTAGCACAATCTACGGCTGCAATACCTTCTCCGGTTGTAGATGTTGAATTACTAAAATCAAAATATGTTTCATTAATTCCTGCGCCTTTAATAGTAAGGTTATCAATATCTGCTAGTGGAATTGTATTAGTAAAACTATATGTCCCAGCGCCAAATGAAAATGTTTTCCCATTGGGTTCTTCGGTTAAATAAATGATAAACGCATCTTCTGAGAACGTTGCTGCTTCAAATGAAATTAAAGAAGACTCTACAATTTCTCCTGGATCTGTAGCTGGATCATCATTGTCATCACATGATGGAATAATTATAATTGATAGAATAAAAAATAATTGTAATAATCTGATAATTTTCATGTTCACATCCTTTATATTGATTTATTCATCTAGTTTTATCTCTATATATATTAAAATAAACAATTATTGATTACATTGACAATATGAAAAATTTATTTGCGCGCGGGGGTATTGAATTTTTAGCTGTTCTTCTAGGTATTAGTGGATCGCTTTGGATGGAAAATAATAGGCAGATTAAGCTGGAAGATGAGCAAATTTATAATACACTATATAGCCTAAAAGAAGAGCTCATCACATTAAATGAATATAGTGAACGCTATAAAAGTAAAATTTTACGAGACTATAGAATATGCGATAAATTATTAACTGATTGGGGAAGTAATGATATTGATTCTTTAGTGAATCAAGAATTAGAAGGTAGAAACCTTATTTTAACTATAAAAGCATATCGAGCATTCCATCCACCAATATCTATTTTTAATTCATTAAAATCTGATGGGAGTATAGGATTAATTAAAAACCCCAATATTAAAACAAAAATTAATAATGTATATGAAGTCTCATTTTCACACATTCAGGAAGGTGTTGATAATGAAAGAAATTTGTATCAAAAATTAAATGAGTATATGATTCTTAATTATCCATATTTATTAATTGATAATCAAAGCAGCAAATATAAAACTGCATTAACAAAATTTTTAAATGATGAAATTGTTCTAGCTTATATAATCGAAAAAAATTCAATGCGCAATTTTTTAGCAAATCTTATTAGCCGATATATTACCCGTATAAATGATTTAAATATTCTGATTGATTCTGAGATATAATAAATCAATCAAATAATAATTTAATCGGAATGATGAAGTGGTGTATTTTTTAATTAAAGTTCTTGAAAGACGCGTATATAATCAATGATCATCCACTGGGGGAATAAAGTAGAATTATCAGGGCTACCTGGCCATTCCCCGCCAACTGCAATATTCATTATAAAATAAAAATTATTATGGAAAGCGCTTAATTGTGCTGGTGTTATATCCATAGTATTATAGTTTATGTCATCAAAGTACCAACGTATATTTTGTTCATCCCATATAATTGAATATACATGGTATTCATTGCTCAAGTATGATTCATTTGTATATCCTTGACCATACGATACATGACCACCTTGGTTCCAATGTGCGGTTCCTCGAAGTACATTATCTCTACCATTGCCACCACCAATCATTTCCATGATATCAATTTCACCGCATGTAGGCCAACCAACTTGAAAGTGATTACTCCCTAACATCCATAATGCTGGCCATATTCCTTGACCTTCAGGCATCACAGCGCGTATATCCACACGACCGTATCGAAATGATTTCTTATCTCTTGTAATTAATCGGGATGAAGTATAATTACTATTCTCTATTGATTCTTTTCTTGCTTCTATTACAAGATTTCCATTAATAATACTTGAATTATCTTCTTGATAATATTGCAGTTCATTATTTCCCCAGCCCCAATTTCCTGTTCCTATTTCAAATGACCAGTTACTGGTATTAATACTAGATCCATCAAATTCATCGCTCCACACTAGGGTCATACCTTCATAAGTTTCCGGTGTAGAATATCCTGTTTCTGGTATAGAAAAAATATGTTCATCATCATTAAGTATTGTTACTAGAGCTATGCGATTATCAATAGTGACATTTACTGGATTTTCAAGCCGAATTGAAAAAATTTCGTTATCCTCAGGTGTGTCATCGCCAATTATTTCAATATTGAATGAGGATTGTTGTTGTCCAGCTGTGAATACAACTACCTCGTTAAAATTAGTATAGTCGTTACCTTTTACTGCGGTACCATCTGCAGTCCGAGCATCTACTGATAAATCATAATCAACAGCATTAGTCAAGGTGAGCGTTATTTCAAGATTATTATTAGTGCTTCCTTCTTCAACTTGGATATTTTCTATTGATACGGCAGGAACACTATCCATGTTATCATTATTACATGAAAAAAAAGAAAATACGGTAGTTAGAATAAAAGATATTCTTAAAAATGCCATGGAATAAGTTAAATATTAATTGTGTTTAGATTTTATTTTTATTGTAAAGATAATATCATAAATGATATTGAAAATTTCATGTGATAATATTAGGCAACAGAATAATCTGTCACCTAATATTATCAATATTGGTTTATTTACTGAGAAACAAGTGTAAAACGCCACCAGACACCAGTACCACATTCAATATCTAATACAAGCCTTTTACCAGAGCCATCTCTAACAAACTCAGTAATCGTGTATGTGATTGATACTGGAAGATCAACATTTGGAAGTTCACCAGCATTATTGGCTTTAGCTAAGCCCATAAATGCACCTTCGCCAACTAATGTTAGGGTTGTTTCCGTTGCTTCATACGTATAGGAGCCAGATCCATCGTGTGGAGCAAGAGGGACACCACAGGTTTCTGAATCAGCCTGCCATGTTTCGAGCCATGTTTCTCCATCCATTTCAATAGAAAATGAACCATCTGCACTCAAGGTATATTTATCATCCAAAAAACATGCCCTTGTTGTAACGCCAGCATCATCTAATGACCACCAACTTCCATCACCTTGTGATGGGCCTACAGCTAATGAACCAGCTTCTGGAGCTATTTTCCATGTATCATTTAGATCAGCAAGTGTTAATACGCTTGTAAGGGTAAGTGTTTCGGATGCAGAAGTTGAACCACCAGAATTAGTTGCTGTCAATGTTACCGTGTATTCACCATCGGCAGCGTAAGTATGGCTTGGGCTCATATCTGTAGATGTTTCACCATCACCAAAATCCCAACTATAGGTATCTGCATTTAATGAGCTATTAGTAAAATTAACAAGCAATCCATTATCTGCATCCACGGTGTAATTAAATCTGGCAGTTGGCGCTTCTACTGTAGCTTCATCATCTTCACAACTGACCACAATCATGCTAAATAATAAAAGTGTAGAAATAAATATATTTTTCATTTTATATCCTTTATTAATTGTTTTTTAGTTTGTTCCATTATCGTAGAATCATGATATAATTAATTTATAAACATAAGTTGAAAATAATTAATACATTTTTTTAAAATTTATTTTAAAGGAGTTTAGCGTTAATGAGTATGGAAAATATAGTTTCAAAAGTAACCGAGATGGCTAATAACACAGGCCCAATGGATGCGAGTATAAAATTTAAGTTTGGTGATTCTCAGATTGTTATCGATGGAACAGGCGATTCCAATATAGTATCCACAGATGATTCTGATGCACAATGTACTATAGATATAAGTCTGGAAGATTTTGAATCAATGTTATCTGGAGAATTAAATCCAATGGCAGCATTTATGGGTGGGCAAATCCAAGTTTCTGGAGATATGAGTGTTGCAATGAAACTTCAAAGTTTGTTTTAAGATGAGAAAAACCTTAGTTCTTATTGCTTGCATATCCTTTTTTTCCTGTGATCAATTATTACAGCGAAAGCAAATGTATTCGGTAGAAATAACATCATGTTTATTTGATGATGATGATTTCAATCGTTCTGAGTTTACGGGAGCACCGTTACCTATCAGGATGGAATTATACGAAGAAGGATATTTGATTTGGGAGGTTAACTTGGGTAAGCATAGAGGTGCATTCAGATATGATAATTCCAAAGTAGAGGATAGAATTGCTCTTATTGCATACAATCCAACATTTAAGTATCGCATAGAAGTCCATGATCAAGCATTTATTTCTAAAGAAAAAGGTTATTCAAGAACCTGGGCAAAAGGTTTCCCTTTTAAACCATCATTAGAAAGACTTAGCATTGGAGAGCATGGGTCAAGTGTGGGTTTTAAGAGCGTTACCTTAAAATCAATGGATTATCAGCCAAATAAAAGATTAGATGAAGATAAATAAACGTTTTACAAGCTGATATCAGATATCATTAAAGGTTCATAATACAAATAAAAAATACAAATGTGATCATAACGGGCGCTGCTAGCGGAATTGGTGAAGCCCTTGCAGTTGCATTTTATAATGCAACCGCCAACAATATACTTGTTTCAGACATTAATACTTCTGGTTTGAATAGAATAGCAGAAAAGATTAATGGCACTGCAATCACAACAGATGTTTCTAGGGAAGAAGATGTAAAAAAGATGATCAATTCCTCTGAAAATGATATAGATATATATTGTTCAAATGTTGGTATCGGGTCATACGAAGATTTTTTAAAAATTACCAATGAGCAGTGGCAGAAAATGATTGATACAAATCTCATGTCCCATATATATGGTGTGCGACACGTACTCCCACAGATGTTAGATCGCGGTTCAGGTCATTTAGTTTTCACCGCTTCTGCTGCGGGGTTATTATCGCAACTTGGATCCATTACGTATTCTGTAACAAAGCATGCAGTTGTTAGTTTGGCTGAATGGTTAAAGATTACTTATGGCAAGCTTGGTATTGGAGTATCCTGTATTTGTCCACAAGCTGTACGTACAGCAATGACTGCACAAGGAGCTGGCGTTGCGGGAATTGATGGAATTATTGAGCCCGATGTTGTTGCGAATGACACACTAAAAGCAATTGAAAATGATCAATTTCTTGTTACTCCACATAATCAAGTAAGAGAATATATTCAGTTTAAAGCCAATGATTATGAAGGATGGATTGAAGGTATGCAAAATTTACAAGAACAATATATTGATGAGATCAAATCTGTAATAAAATAAGTACCCTTTATAAACTATCATCATTAAGATTTAAATCAAGGAGGGCATTATGAATAATCAACAAAAAAGAGTTCCCATTTGGGTTCATTGGGCACGTTTCACTGCATTTATGACTGAACGGTTCCTTGGGGGGCCAAAGATATTAAAACTGGCGTGGGTAATTAATTTTCAAAAAACAGGAACTTTTTTTTATGTTCTTTTCTTAATGAATTATTATGAAAACTATTCGATAGCAGCAAATGTGTATTTAGCATTGCATGGAATGTATGGGTTTTGTTGGATTTTAAAACATATTGCATTTCCAGATAAGGCGTGGGAAAAGAAAGTTACTATTGGCGGTGGGCTCATGGCATTTTTATTAGTATTGGCGCTCTATTGGGTATTCCCATTTCTCTTAATATCTGGAGTATTAGGTCCTGACCAAAAAATAGCGAGCTTTTCTTTGTTAGCCACAGCAATTAGTATTCATACGTTAGGTGTCGTTATTATGATGGTTGCAGATTGCCAAAAATACTATACATTAAAATATCGCCAAGGTCTCATTATGGAAGGTGTATTTAAATATATTCGGCACCCAAATTATCTTGGCGAAATTATGTTATATGGATCCTATGCCTTGATAGTTCAACATTGGATTCCATGGGCAATATTAGCTTGGGTCTGGATTGGAATATTTTTGGTTAATATTTTACAGAAAGAAGCTTCAATGTCTCGATACCCAGAATGGATTGAGTATAAAAAACATAGTGGAATGCTATTACCAAAAATATTTTAGTCGGCAATCTTTTTTAAAAAGACCGTCCAAAAAATAACGCGTTTAGCAATAGCCCTTCGGTGCCATGCCAGAATGCTCTAAAATGTGGATTATCTGCAAATAGTATTACGCTGCCACTGCCTACTCTACGTGCAATTATTGAAGCTGTATTTTTAATTTGATCATTCATATCATTTGATATATAGCCACTGATAAGGGGTTTTTTATTATAGCGTCCAACATTAGCTGCATCCGATGTAGATAGTTCATACAATGTTTCATTGTTTCTAAAAATAGGAAGTTTTTTCTGATATCCATAAGCAACAGGATGTGTATTATCTAAATTAATTTGAAAGATTGCTCCTCCAATACGTTGAGACCCCTTTTTTGCCTGAATATCTTCGTATGCAATATCTAAAGTGTCTTTATTTATTTCCTTTATGGTTTCATCAACAATTTTATTATTTATTATCCATTCTGATCCATTTCCTGTGCCAATTAAACAACCACCTCTATTAATCCAAGATTTAATTGATTTAACATTACTTGAATCAATTTGACTGAAGCTGCCATCACTCATAATTAACACATTATAATTATCCAAAAGAGTTCTATTTATATTATTTGAGTTAATTAATGATACAGGGATATGCATTTTTTCATTAAGTAGATGCCATACTTGCCCCACACTATAAGCATTGGAACCTTTCCCAGATACAATAGCTACTTTTGGTAAATTAATAACTTTATGTAGCCCTCCTAAATCAGGACCATAATTTGATAGACCAGTATTCACACCATAAATATTTATAAAATCTTCCACTGCGATTTCACGAATAATATTATGCACATCATCCTTTGTTACATTTGAATTATTATCTCTTTGAATAAGTGGAATAATTATTGATCCCTTTTGAAATTCTTCCTTTTTCCCATTAATTGTTATGGAGAATGATTTCATTGCCAAACGTGGTGAAATTCCACTATCTAAAATTTTATATAGTGCTCTAGGAGCATAGTAATCACCCCATTCCATAATATAGGCATATGTTGCACGGCCGCCGATTTTTTTCCCAGAAGTAAAAAAATTATCAGGGAGTTCTTTCCCAATAATTGCACTGGGGTTCTGTTTTAATTCAATATATTCAATTCCAGCAGATAATGGTAAAGACCAAGAGGAAACATCATAAAATAAGGAATCATTAAAATCAGTAACTTTTTCCATAATTGATTTAATCAATCGAGATTGGGGTTGATCAACTGGAACAAGCACTGCTTTACCTGGTTCAAATTTTAAATTATTTGATGAATAAGGCTTTTTTATTGAATATACTTTAATCTGATGGCGGGAAAGATTATCAATTAATAATCTTACATTCGTATTTTTGTACTCCGTATTGATTAAATATCCTTTTGTAGAAAATTGAATGGATGCTTTCGATGCATCGCGATAAAAGTTTCGTTGATGAGTGAGAAATTTATCTTTCATTTTCCACAAACCTTCCAATGTTCCTAAAGATGCATTAAAATGATTTTTAATGGTAAATGAGTAATTTAATTCACCGCTAGTAGTAGTTGTTTTCAAGGCTCTAGAAGATGCTTGTTCAAATAAGATACCCACTGCTCCTGTAATATCCGGAAATGTTGATCCCTTACCATAATAAAAATCATCGAAGCTTTCTTTTGAATAGTATAATGATCCAATATTATTAAGAGCTTGTGCGTGATATTCAGCAAGTTGATTTGTTAAATAAAATACATTTTTTGGAGTATTCGGATTATTCCTGCTGGGAATACCTGGTTGGAAAAAATATGTATTATTTCTACCCATTTCATGAAAATCCACAACAATTTGAGGGTGCCACTTATAGTATAAATCTAACCGAGCTTTGGATTCTGGTTGAGTTGCTGGAAGCCAATCACGGTTTAAATCAAACAAATAATGGTTTGTTCTTCCTCGTGGCCAGGGTTGGTTATGTTCTCTATCATTTAAATCAAGTGTAGGAACATGTCCTCGGTTGCCATTTACCCAATTTACAAAACGATCTCTACCATCTGGGTTTAGTATGGGGTCTATAATTAATACAACATTATTTAGATAATTTCTTATGCCTATACTTGAGCCCGCACTTAAATGATATAATAATAGCATAGCTGCTTCACTACCGCTAGCCTCATCTCCATGAACGGAATATCCAAAGTATGCAATAACAGGCATTTTCTTAATTGCTTTTTTTGAAACTTTATTTGGATTTAAAGATAGATTACTATTATTCAACCTTATTTCATCTAGCTTCTTTTGGTTTTCAACACTCGTTATTATCGCATGTACTAATTTGCGCCCCTCATGTGTAAAACCATGATCTTCAACTTTAACTCTCTTACTTTTACTTGCAACAGCATAAAAGTAATCTATGATTTGATCAGTACGAGTGTGTTGTTGACCTAGGTGATGATTAAATACATCGATTGGTTTTGGTATCGATGTATTAAAAGTAGTTTCGCTTATTTCCATGGGTAATTCAATATAATCTACCTGAGCAAATAAGAATGAAAATACGATTAGGATGTAAAATTTTTTTTTCTCTATTATGTTCATTATTCTAATGGAATTTAATGTATATTCTGCACCGCGATGAGCCAATTTAGTCCAAAAAATCGATTTATTTCGCATGAATAGAATGCTGAAAATTTATTCACGAATTGAAGGCACTTAAATGAATAATATAAATGCACCTAACCAGGTGCTTTTTTTTTATGGAGAAATTAATTAGATGAGTAAAATTCTACCTTTAATCGAACTTCAAGATGTTGATACTCAGTTGAGAGATATCAATGAATTGCTTGGTGATTTACCAAAAAAAGTTGACAAGTTACGTAACGAAGAAGAAGAATTAATAAATAATGTAAAAGGAGGTAAAGATCGCCTTAAAGAAATTGAATTATCTTTAAATAAAGCAGAACATCAGATGAGTGATTTTAAGGGAAAGATTGATAAGCTTAAAGATCAATTATCTTTAGTCACATCAAATAAACAGTATGATGCACTTACACAGGAAATAGAATATCTAAAAAATGAATTAGATGAAGTTGAACTTAAAGATCTTGAATTTGAAGAAGAAAAGGAATCACTTACTGGCGATATTAAAGAGAAAGAAGAAAACCTTGAATCATTAAGTAAAGATTTATCAGATAGAAGAGTAAAACTAGAAGCATTAATGGATGAATCAGCTGAAAACAAATCTGAATTAGAAAAAGAACGAGAAAAAAAATTAGTGAATATTGATGAATCTATTTTAAATAGATATACACGGATTAGTACAGCGAGAGAGGGCCTTGCTGTAGTTAATCTTGATGGTAGCGCATGTGCTGGTTGTGGATTTGTTGTACCTCCACAAGATGTTACTGATATTCGTGATAAGGATAATTATTATAATTGTGATATTTGTAGTCGGTTTATCTACTATAAAAAATAAACACCTAATAAAATTTCTTTCTTGGATTTTTTGCACAACACTTTTAATCTCATAAGTTTTTTGATAGTTTGATAAAATTGAGTGATTACTCTGAAATTCAGAGAGGAAAGTCCGAGCACCGCAGAACAGAGTGCCTCCTAACGGGAGGAGTCTTTTAGATATGGAAAGTGCAGCAGAAAGTAAACCGCTAATGGATTTGTTTTGGCAAATTGCAAGTAAGGCTGAAAGGGTGGTGTAAGAGACCACCAGTCTCTTAGGCGACTAAGAGAGCTTGTAAACCCCACTTGGTGCAAGATCGAATAAGCTTCTAGATATTGTTCGTATCGCTATGAGAAGCGGGTAGGTCGCTTGAGGTAACCGGCAACGATTATCCCAGAGGAATGATCACTGACCTTTGATATGTTAAAGGAGACAAAACTCGGCTTATAGATTTTATCAGACTATCAATTATTTATATCTATCTAAATATGAAAAACTGTTGTAGAAAGATTATAGTAAACTGATATTAAAGCTAGGTAAAATGTAATGAAAAAAGCGCAAATTACAGGTTTAGGTTTTCATGTCCCTGAAAGAATTGTAACAAATCATGACTTAGAAAAGATTATGGATACAAGCGATCAGTGGATACAAGAAAGATCTGGTATCACTCAAAGACACTGGGTTGGAGAAGAAAGTAATGCATCGATTTTGGCAATACAGGCTGCTAAAAATGCGATAGTAGATGCAAAAATTGATGAGAATGATATTGATTTAGTAATATGCGCTACGTTGACATCTGATTATTTTTTCCCTGGTATCAGTAACCAAATACAGTATGAACTTGGAATGAGAACAGTTGGTGCTTTTGATATTAAGGCTGCATGTTCGGCTTTTATTTATTCTCTGTCAATTGGAGATCAATTCATTCGCACAGAACAGTATAAAACTATTTTAGTCGTTGGTGCAGAGGTGCAATCAACCGCATTAGATATTTCAGATGAAGGTAGAAATATTTCTGTGCTTTTTGCAGATGGTGCTGGAGCAGCTATTTTACAAGCAACTGATAGTAATAAAGGAATATTATCCACACATTTACATTCAGATGGTAAATATTTAAAAGATTTATGGTGTGAAGCCCCTGGAACCTCAAACAATCCTCGTCTTACAAAAGATATTTTAGATCAAGGCAAACATCTTCCGTATATGAATGGAAGAGAAGTGTTCAAAAATGCAGTTAGAAGATTTCCCGAAGTAATCAAAGAAGCAATGGATACAAATAATTTAACTATTGATGATATTTCCCAAATTATACCACATCAAGCTAATCATCGAATAAGTGAAGCGGTTGCTAAGCGTATGGGCGTTGGAATGGATAAAGTATTTAGTAACATAAAACACTATGGAAATACTACTGCTGCATCAATTCCTATTGCTATGTGCGAAGCAAGAGAGAAAGCATTATTTTCATCTGATGATATAATTATTTTAGCTGCATTTGGAGCAGGGTTTACATGGGCATCTGCAGCTATACGTTGGTGAAAATTTTATTTATGATATAATATTTCATTTATGGATACACTTTTTTTTACAGAAGAACATAATATGTTAATTGATTTAATTGCAGATTTTGCTAAATCTGAAATTATACCAATAGCAAGAGAAATTGATCAAACAAGTAGATTCCCCTCTGAAGTGATAAGTAAATTAGGAGATCTTGGTATATTGAGTATACCTGTTCCAAAGAAATATGGCGGATCTGGAATGGATAATGTGGCTTATGCGGCAGCAATTATGGAGTTAGCAAAGGCAGACGCTTCTATAGCAATTACAGTAGCAGCTCACACGTCTTTAGGTACAATGCCTATTGTACTTGCGGGGACAGAAGAACAAAAGAAAAAATACGTACCAAAATTAGCAAGTGGAGAAATTCTTGGCGCATTTGGCTTAACTGAGCCAGAGGCTGGTAGCGATGCAGGTGCAACAAAAACGACTGCAGAAAAAAAAGGAAATCAATATATTGTTAATGGTGGTAAGATATTTATTACAAATGCTGGCGTGGCTGGTCTATTAAGCTTTACTGCGCAAATAATTGAAGATGGGAAGAATATTGGAATTGGTGCATTTGTAATTCCTACAGATATTAATGGGCTAATTATATCTGAACCAGAAAAGAAGATGGGTTGGAAGGCAAGTGACACAAGACAATTATTTTTCAATAATATGGTTATAGATCAATCAAGTATGATTGCTACACCAGGGGAGGGTTTTAAAGTATTTCTCAAAATATTAACAGGAGGTAGGATTTCAATTGCAGCGTTAGCAGTAGGGACTGCTCAGGGAGCATATGATCGCGCATTAAAATATTCTACTGAACGTATAGCCTTTGGTAAAGAAATTAACAAATTTCAATCTATTGGATTTAAACTTTCAGATATGGCCACTCAAATTGAAGCTGCAAAATTGTTAACTTTTCATGCAGCGTGGAAAAAAGATAATGGACAGGATATTATTAAAGAGGCTGCTATGGCAAAATTATTTGCAAGTGAAGCTGCTATGAAAATCACGACAGACGCAATTCAAATACATGGTGGATATGGATATGTTAAAGATTATGATGTAGAGCGATATTTTAGAGATGCAAAAATACTTGAGATAGGAGAGGGCACAAGCGAGGTTCAGCGTTTAATTATTTTAAAACAAATATTGAAAAAAGTTGAGTCATTAGTGTGAAGAGAAGAAAGGATAGTCAGACCTTTATAGAAAAAATAAAGATATTTGTTAGTAATTATTATAAACAAATTTCAATACTTATAACGTTAACTATCATTCTATCTTTATTTTTTCAAAGAGGAAGATCTTTACAGTATAGTTATAATATTGATGATATAGCTCGAGAACCAATAATTGCCCCTTTTAATTTTCCTATTTTAAAAACTAAAGAAAAACTAGAGGAAGATTTAAATAGCGCATTAAAAGCAGAGCCATTTATTTTTAATCGAAAACAAGAAATTGTTAATAAACAATCATCAAACTTATCTTCTTTTTTTATACTCACTAATGATATTCGCTTAGCAAATAAAGATTTATTGAATTCAAGAAATCTGGTTTATGATTATAGATATACAGATAAGTTTCAAGAAGCTAAATCCATTGCTTCGTCAGATAGTGCTTCTTTATCTCAAAAGGTAATTGAATTTTATAAACTATATTCTTTCGCAAAAGATAAAGAAGACTGGAATAAATTTCTGATGCCACTTTCGCAAGGTGGCCCACAGTATTCTTTAAAAGAATTCCAAAAAGATATATTACAAATATGCCGAAATAGATGGGCAATAGGAATTTTAGATATTAATGAATCAATTATTATAAGTAACCAATTAGCAATTGATAATGGCGACATACCAACATTGTATAGTTTAAACGAACTTAATGATCTTAATGAGGCGTGGACTGAAGCAAGAAAAGAAATTACTAGTATGTATAATAATGAGAATGATATTAGACGAGAACTAGGATATGATTTAATTGTTGAATTTATGATACCAAATTTGATTTATGATAAAGGAACAACAGAACGAAGACAAAACGCTAGTTTAGATCGTGTTCCAAGAAGTAAAGGTATTGTGTTAAAAGATGAAATGATAGTTAATGCTAATCAACGAATAAATGAAGAAGATTTACAAAAATTAAAATCATTAGCAGTAGAAATAAGTAAAGAAAATCGTACGCTTGGTTTAAAAGATACCTTTATAACCTACGTGGGCCGTTTATTAGTCATTGGTATTATAATTTCATATTTCTTTACATTTTTATCAATATTTCGAATACATATTTTTGAGAGATGGCAGATGTTATTAGTTATTGCCCTTATTTATGTCTTTATAATTGTAATAGCCAATTTATTTGTTTACCAACTTGAATTTTCTGAGTTCTTAATACCTGTTACTGTTGCTGCAATGTTATTAACAATTTTATTTGATGCACGTATAGGATTTATGGGTACAACATCTATAGTTCTATTAGTAGGAATTATGATTGGTAATGACTTGGAGTTCATTGTTACTGGTTTGTTTATGTCATCAATAGCGATATACACAGTAAGAAGAATTCGAACTAGAAGTACGTTTATCACTGCAATATTCTCACTTATAGGAGCAAGCATCATTGTTATCTTAGGGCATGGCCTTTTTATCGGTCATAATTTTAGTTCAATGGGTATTGATTTAGTTTATTTAATAGTTAATAGTATTTTTTCTCCTATTATCACATATGGTCTCATAATTATTCTAGAGGTTTCTTTTGGGATTTCGACTAATCTATCATTGATTGAACTTCTTGATTTCAATCATCCATTATTAAAGAGGTTACAGCAAGAGGCTAATGGGACATTCAATCATAGTGTAGTAGTAGGGAATCTAGCTGAGGCTTGTGCTGATGCAATTAATGCTAGATCCTTATTATGTAGAGTAGGTGCCTATTACCATGATTTAGGTAAAATGGAAAGACCAGAGTACTATATAGAGAATCAATTTATGGGTGAAAATAAACATGATTCATTAACGCCATCCATGAGTGCTAAAATTATCAGAAAACATGTAAGTGATGGATTAAAACTCGCAAATGATTATGGATTACCCAAAATTGTAAGTGACTTTATCCCAATGCACCATGGTACATCAAGAGTTGAATATTTTTATCGAATGGCCTTAGAAGCAGTTAAAGATACAGATGAGAAAGTTGATGACAGTGCATTTCGATATCCCGGACCAAAGCCCAACACAAAGGAAACAGGGATTTTGATGATATGTGAGGCTGTTGAGGCAGCTGTAAGATCAATAAAGAATCCAGATATTTTAAAAATTGATTCAATGGTAGATAAGGTTATAAAAGGTCGATTGGCTGATGGTCAATTAGATGAATGTCCACTTACGCTTGATGATTTACGAAAAATTAAAGGGACTGTTGATGGGAACTCTGGTATGATACCAGTTCTTAGAGGTATTTATCATATTAGGATAGAATACCCTGAAGACAATACTCCTACAAATAATAAATGATTGATATCATTGTCGAAGTAGACCCTGATTTATCTGGTATAGATAAGCAAAATTCAATAGGCATTCTAAGATCTACTTTAAAACAAGAACAAATTGAACAGGCAAAAATTAATCTGATATTTGCTAAGGACAATTTACTAAATCATTTAAAAATAAAATATTTTCAAAAAGATCACCTAACTGACGTAATAGCTTTTAGAATTAATGATTATAAGAATAAAGAAATTGAAGGTGAAATTTACATTAGCTTAGAACGGGCAATCGAAAATGCAAAAGAGTATGAAGAAAAGGTATCAAAGGAGCTAGCTCGTCTTATAATACATGGAACATTACATTTATTGAATTATAAAGATAAGACAGATAAAGAAAAATTAGCTATGACAGAAAAAGAAAATAAATATTTAGAAAATCTTAATTGGAATAAACTATTTAAAAAATCATGAGTAACTCATCTATAGGTGATCAGTTTGAAGAGTTAATTAATATAGTTGAAAGGTTAAGAGGGCCAGATGGATGTCCTTGGGATATAAAACAAACACCAGCATCCTTAATATCTTACCTATTAGAAGAAACATATGAAGTAATTGAAGCTATTGATGATAAAGATTGGGATGGTTTAAAAGAAGAAATTGGGGATTTGATGCTTCATATTGTTTTTCAAGCAACGATTGCAAAAGAGGAAGACTTATTTGATATATCTGAATCTTTGAAAAATATTAATGAAAAATTAATTAGGAGACATCCCCATGTTTTCGATAAAAAAAAAATAGTAAAAGATAATATTAAACCAAGTTGGGAGTTGCAAAAGCATAAAGAGAAAAAACGTAATTCTCGATTAGATGGAGTACCAGAAAGCTTACCTGGCCTTATTCGTGCGCAAAGAATACAGGAAAAAGCTTCCTATGTAGGATTTGATTTTCAGTCAGAAGATGAAATATGGAATAAAATATCAGAGGAATTGGAAGAATTAAAAAATGCTCAACAAAATAATAATAAAGATGAAATGTTAGAAGAAATTGGGGATGCAATATTTTCTTTAATCAACCTTGCTAGATTTTTAGGTGTATCTGCAGATGACGCTCTTAGAAAATCAAATAATAAATTTATTTCAAGGTTTAAAGTAATCGAAAATGAGCTAAAAAAGAGAGGGAAGAATATTGAAGAATCATCTTTAAATGAAATGGATGAAATATGGATTGCAATCAAAAAAAAGAATAATATTTAAATACTATCACCGTTTATCGTAGCAATTATCTTTCTGCTGCCTCCTCTATTTCTATGTTCACATAAATATATGCCTTGCCATGTGCCAAGATTAAGCTTTCCATTTGTAATTGGAATATTAATTGAAGCACCAAGTATTGAAGATTTCAAATGTGCTGGCATATCATCTGGCCCTTCCATTGTATGAGAATAATAGCCCTGTTGTTCAGGTACAATCTGATTAAAATGAGATTCAAAATCATTTCTCACTGTTGGATCTGTATTTTCATTAATTGTCAATGAAGCAGATGTATGTTTGATAAAAAGATTTAAAAGACCATTTTTAACAGTATTTATAATATTTATATTATTAATAATATCAGAAGTTATAAGATGAAAGCCCCTAGGCTTTGGTGAAATCAAGATTTTTTTTTGCAACCACATTTTAATTTTTCAATTATGTTTTTCTTTCTTTTTTTCTTGCAGCAGGAAATAAGATATTATTAAGTATTAATCTATAACCTGGGGAATTTCTATGTAGGGATAAATCAGTTGGTGGATCTCCTACAAAATGCTGATAGTCTTCCGGATCATGTCCTCCAAGAAAAGTATAGGTACCCTGCCCATAATTACCATGAAGATATTTTACTTGCGGAGAAGCGGGGTCTTCTCCCATGATAACCACATGTTTTTTTATTTTATCTCTATTGAATCCAGTAGTTTGGCCCATAAATCCCTTAATAACTGAAACATGATTTTGCGTTAACATAGTAGGAACTGGATCATATTTTGCAGAAAATTCAAATAAAGTAAAATAATCTGCCTCAGCCCCTCGAGTAATAGGATTATGACTTGGCGGAAAGTCAATATCAGAAAATTCGTATACCATAGGATCTGTCATTAATGAAAAATCAGTGAAAGCAAAGGTATTCTTATAATTAAGTTTTGAATTAACATTTGGTGTAATTGGAGTACCATCAAAGACATGGTGGGCTGCATCTAATCCTTCTTCAGCAAGTGCTATATCATATGTATCTGTTGCTGAACACATCGCAAAAATAAAGCCACCATTTCCAACATATGTTCGTATAAGACGGGTTAGTGCCTTTTTTTGTTCGTGTACAGTTAGAAACCCTAATTCTTTAGCCATAGATTCAAATTTCTTTTGCTGTTCTATATACCATTGAGCAGTATGGTAATTCCTATAAAACTTACCATATTGACCAGTGAAATCTTCATGGTGTAAATGTAGCCAATCATATTTTTTTAACTCACCTTCGAAAACTTCTTTATCCCATAGAGTTTCATATGGTACTTCCGCATAAGTTAATGCTAGGGTAACTGCGTCATCCCATGGTTGTTTATTTCCAGGAGTATATATAGCAATTTTAGGAGCCTTTTCTAAAAGTACAATATCCATATTATTTTTTTCAACTTCTGAATAAATATCTAAAAGGTCATTTGCAGATATTTTTTTATAACTCACACCTCTAATTCTGCACTCTTGAGCAATTGGTGAGTAATAATCAATAAGAAATGATCCCCCCCTGTAATTTAATAACCATTCGATATTTATATTTTTCTCCAATGTCCAAAATGCAATACCATATGCTTTTAAATGATCTTTTTGAATTTGATCCATTGGGATTAATAATTTATCTGCCGCAGTTAAAAAATGTAATGTAAGAAATAGGGCTGTTAATATTTTCATTTAACTTTTATTAATAGTATTGAGTTTTCTGATTCTTATTCTAACTGGCTCTGCAAGCATAGACATAGGATAATCTTCAATAAGTAAATTATACATTTCTATTGCTTTTTTAGTATTCTTAAATGATTTTTCATATATCTCTCCTTGCGCAGCAATCCCTTCAGCAGCTAATGATGTATTCTGTAATAATTTTGCTATATTGAGTGAAATACTAGCATCATCAACTACCATTCTTAGTAAGCACTCTCTTAGTATGGCTATGGGAACTATAGATGCATTTGGATATTTATTTCGTAAGTAGGATAGCATTTCAGCAGCTTCAATAAATTTAAATTCTTGTAAATATTTTTCAGCTTTAACATAAAACAAAAAAGCATTTTTATCATTCTTGTTACCATATAAAAAATGTTGAGATATGATCCCTTGTAGCTCCATTAAATCATTAAAATATTTATCCTTTGGACTCGTATTTGCAATCAGTGAATCTATTAATATTTTTGTTGTATCAATTTCACCAGATAAAAATGTTAAATGAATTTTTTTCATTGTAAGTGAATTAATATTATTTATAGAATTATTTTTTTGATAGTATTGTTCATTATGATACATAGCATTCTTTAGATTTCCTTCTGCTAAATATGTATCACCAATTTTTAAGATAATATTGTTCCTAAGATCTTTTCCTGGTTTAGATTTAAGAGCAGAAAAATATGAACTTCTAGCCCCAACAAAATCCTGCATAACATTCAATTGTAATTCACCTAGTCGATAATGAGCCTTTGAAGAAAACGTTGATGCGGGCAGCTCTTTTAGTATTTGTTGATACAGATTAAATGTTGATTCAATATTTCTAAGAGTATCATTCGGAAATTCAGGTACTTGATTAATGAAAAAAATATTATCTGGATAGAAATTAACTAATCTATTTTGATAATTATTTTCAAGTAATTGGTCTTCATATGTTTTGCCCAGCCCCAGTAATGCGTCTCCAATAATGGATGGTGTGAGATTTGATTTGATATTTAATAGCTCTTGGTAAGTATCGATAGATAATCTATACTGATTTTCTTTTCTCAAATTTTCTGCAAGATTTAACCAGCGCTTATAATCAGTATTATTTTGCAACCCCATAGATAAATGAACTTCATACGCATCTTTATATTTTTCAGTTTTAAAATAAAACCCTGCTAATAGTTTATGAATTCTAAAATGGCCTTCTTCAAGGTTAGAAACTAATTTTTTCTCTATTAATAGATTATTTTCAGGATCATCACTAATAAGTAATATTTTATCCATAACAAGTTTATCATGTGTTGGATTTGATTTAATATATACTAATAACTCATCTAATGATAGATCGAATGTTTGTCTAGAATAAAAATAGTTTGCTAAATCAAGTGATAATAAATCTATTTTATTTAATCTTTTTCTACCTCTGTAAACTAATTCTATCATTTTTTGAGTTAAGCTAAGTCTACTATATGTGTGCAAGAGCATCCTATATGCACTTTGATTTTTGCCATAATTATTTTCAAACTCTTCCCAAACTTTATTTGCATTTATCTTATCATTATTTAAATATAGTATTTCTCCAAGCTCTATATGTGCCTGCAAATCATTAGGATGTGATTTAATCCAACTATTAATTAGATCTGTAGCTTTAAATAATTCTTCTGTTCTTTTAAAAATATCCTTTAATCTCTGATATGCTTGTCGGTTTGTTGGGTTTTGATCAAGTAATTTTTCATATATTATTTTTGCATTTTCGAGTTCGCCCTTTCGTTCCATAAATAGAGCATCTTGTATATTATTCATTCTCTGATTTTTCACATTAATCTGCGAAAACAATAAGCTTGTTATTAATAATGGGAATAGTTTATTCATTAATTGTTGTATCTTTTTCAAAGCTAATTTGTTCAATTTTACTTAACGAATTAAAATATCTTCTAATCATTGTTTGATAATCACGAGAATAGCCAGCTTTTAATGATTGATTTAAAGCTTCAATGGCAAGGTTTCTTCTTTGGCCGTAATCTAATGGAAGTCCAGATGGTCCCTCATAAATGATTTCATTTGCAGTTTCAGCTTTCCTTTCTTCTTTGTATCCCCTTTGCGTCATTGATTTTTGACTATCTAGCATTCGAGATAATATTCTCCGCTGTTTCTGATTAGTCTGCTGATTATATATTCTTTTTTGAAAATCGTTAATTACATCTTCAATATCCTTAGAGACTCCTTGCAAATCACCCAAACCACCTTCTCCAGATTTTTTACTTTCTTTCATTAGCTGCTGCAAACTTTTCTGAACTTGTTGTTGCTGACTTAATAATCTCCCCATAAGTCCTTCTTTTACTGAAGCTGATAATTGTCCTAATGCTAATTGCATACTTTCATTATTTATACCCTGTTGCTGACCTGACATTTGTTGCATACGTTTTAAAAATTGTTCAAATCCACTTGCAGATCCGGTTAATTGCATTTGATTCATTGATTGAGAAACTGCTAAAATAGAGGAGTTTAATCCTTCCATTGCAGACTTTTGATTATTTGCCGCACCTTGTCCATTTCTTTCCGCTAATCTTTTTTTAGCTTCTTCCATATTATTATTTGCCATCCCCATTCCTTGCCCGATTTTTGGTGTTACCGCAAATGTTTCTTTTGAAAGCTCAATCAATTCTGAAACAATTTTTGTAAGCTGGTCTTGAATAAATTGTTGTTTCCCTGCTATCTCTCCTAATCTTTGTGAGTTTCTAGGTATGGACCTGGTTGTTTTTTCAAGTGATTCCTGAATTTTTGATAGTTCAAGTAAATTTTTCATTATCTTTTGGAACCTTAGAGCCATTTCTTGAGTCGTATTATTCTCAAATTGATTTTTAATCTGACTCATCTCTTCTTGAATATCTTTTAGGTTATTTAAAGCAGACGCGCTCTTTTCTTTTGCTGATTCATTACGTCTCTTTTGTAACTGTCTTATTGTTTGACTCATTAATGATTCTGTTTCATTTGCTATTCGACTGTTCTCAAGATCTTCTAATGCCTGCGATGATTCCTTGTCAAATTCATTCATTGCTTTAGACGCCTCTTCCATTAATTCGCGTATATTAGAATATTCATTTTCATTTCGTTTTTCATCATAACTTAATTGTTCTAATAAATTTTCATCAGAATTAGAATTGATTTTTTGTATTTCATTATTTGTCTTCTCTTGCCGTTCAACTAGCTCATCTAATCTTTGTGCAGTTTCATTTAATTTCTGTTCAGCTTTTATCCTTTTAAAAATATCTATAAAACGATCTAGTTGCTGTTCCATATTATCAAGATTCGATGATAATTCTTTCATTGCTTTCATTAAATCTTTTGTATTCATTTTATCTAAAGCTTTTTTTATTTCATCTAAGTTAGTCATTAACTCAGGGTCTAATATATCGTTTACTAGTGCCCGCAAGTCTGAAAACTTTTGCATAAGCTCTTCAGAGAATAGCTCATGCTTTTCTGCTGCTTGATTGATTGCTTCCATTGATTCAGCAATTTCTTTTAAAGCTTCTGTTTCTTTTTGTATGTTTGATAATGTTTCTTCTATTTGTTGTTTTTGAGCCCAATCAATTTTGTCAGATTTCAGCATTTCCAGTTCCAGATTGTTTAATTGATCTTGTATTTTATTTATTTCTTTTGATCTCAAAATTAAATCATCTGAGATTTTATCTTCTTTTTCTTCTATGGATGCAAATAAATCACCTAAGGATGGAAGTCTTGCAATGTATGTACTAGAAATTGATTTTTTTGGTCCAGAAACGTTGTCATTATCATATAATTCAAAATGATAATGAACCTCATCTTCTGGCATCAGATTATATTCATTTAGCTTCCAAAAACTTTTTATTTCTTGAGAAAGATTATTTGGATTTGATATATAAATTGGAAATATTGATATTTGAGATTGGCTTTCTATATAGCTTGGACGTTTTATTTCATATCCAATTTGGAGAGTGCTAAATCCGAAGTCATCTTCAATCTTAATTTGAATTGGTATTAGTTGTTCAGTGCCGAGTTCTAATATTAGTTGCGGTTGAATGACAACCATTTCAGGTTTAAGATCAGGAATAATTTGCAAATGATATGGAATAGGGTTTTGATTCGTAATTCCCCGAATGTCCTCTAATATGATTTTTAATAAGGCATCTTCTTTAAATTTAAATCCACCAGCGGCTTGCTTTCCTCTAATTTTCAAAGGCGTTCTTTGTTTATTTAGACTTAAAAAACCTCTTTTTAATTTTCTATTACTTTTTAAATCAATTCGTATTGAGGATCCTTTTAATGCATTTACATCAGATTGGTTTGCTTTTTGATAACTTATTGGTATTCCTGAGTATTCTGGTGGTGAAATTTTGATTGTAAACTCTTCCATAATTGGTCTATCTGTTACGGATATATAGTAGTATGGTGAAATAATTTTTTCCCATGCTTGCCAAAAATGTTCTGCTGGCGCATATGCTCTATATCTATAATCTTCGTATACTTCATCTACGACATAACTATATATATTATTAGAGTCTTTATTCATTACATGTAGGAATGACGTATCATTTGAGCTAGCAATTAATTCTAGAAAAAGGGAATCTGGCACTTGGCCAAAAGCCTTGAAATTTAAAGAACTTGATTCTCCTCCCAGCAAGTGTATATTTCTTGTTATTCCTTCAATATAAAAGGGTTTTGGGCTTTCAAACTCATGATATGGATGACCCCATCGAATCATTGCATTTGATGTCGAATTCCAAAACAATAAAATTACTATCATTCCCAATGAAAGAATTAACAAATTAACCTTTTTCCATAATATTATGAGTTTAGTTGGAAAGAGTTTTTTGAGATTTAATCTATTTAATTTTTTTGAAATTCCATTAATATATGAATCGCTTAGTGAATTTGATTTGATGGATAGATTAGAATTTTCTAATTGGTATGCGTTAATAACAACATCACTTTTTGGGAAGCCTAATTTTCCAGCCGAACGAGCAAGTTGCGACCACGAATAACGATGGATTTTATTTTGTTCTATTAAAACATTAATTATAAATAGAAATAGAATAATTATTAAACATAAAGTAAAAAGAGTTTTTAATATGAATAATCGAATTGGGCTAGATAAATAGAATATAGCCTCATATCCTATTGCTATAAAAAATATTATTAAAAAAATTGAATACAATAACCAGGCAAAAGTTATAAAGTCATTCTGAACTGCTTCTTTGCGAATGCGTTGTAGGTGTTCTGTTATAGTTCGCATATTATTGTGTTAAGGCAAAATAGATAATGTTAACGCCCATTTGAAGAGCATTTGTTCTTATTTGCTCAGGGTTGTTATGCACCTCTTCATCTTCCCATCCATCTCCTAAATCAGATTCGTAGGAATATAATACCATAATCCTATCTTTATTATATAATCCAAATAATTGGGGCGGCTTGCCATTGTGCTCATGTATTTTAGGTAGTCCATTAGGCATATCATAATAAGAATGAAACACTTCATGATAATGAGGAATCTCTACAAAATCTTTATTTGGAAAAACGCGTTTCATCTCACGTATAAATGATTGGTTTAATCCATAATTATCATCTGCATGTAAAAAACCACCATTTAATAAGTGATCTCTTAATGCAATGATTTCTTCATCATTTAATCTAATATTTCCATGTCCAGTTAAGTATAAATATGGATGCGAAGGTAGGTCAGGGTCTGATAGCTTAATTCTACTTTCTTCATTCTCAGCTTTTATCATTGTATTTGTCATTAAAAAGCTAAGTAAGTTTGGAATGCTAGATGGATTACTATACCAGTCACCCCCACCTCCATAGTGTACACGCGATATTGAAAAATTTTGCGAATAAAGAATGTTCAAGAATAAAATCATTATTAACGTGGTGTTTAAATATTTCATGACATAAATCTAATACTCTCTTTACATTTTTCAATGGTCGTAAATAAATTATGTTCCATCAAATAATACTATATAAAAATTATTACAAAATCGTATACAAAATAGAAGTTTATAGTTTAATAGCTTACACTTGCAATAAAGTGTATCTAACGTTTATTTTTCATTAGATGCAAGTACGGATTTATTTAATCATTCTAATTTGCAGCCAAGTCTATGCTGGCCCAACAGTTGAGGATTCTGTTAAATCCTACATGTGGGGTTTAATAAAAATTAAACCTAGACCAAAAATTCAATATGAACCAGGATATTGGAAAGACCGAATTCTACATCCCAGAGAATTTCATCAACCTTTAACTCTTATTCCTCTAGAACTACGTTATGGATTAAGCTTTACAGGAGGGGCGGGTAGTTATGGACAAAATATGCCTACAAGTTGGATAAAATATGACGAAAATTTTGTAGGGAATCATTTTAATGCAGGAAAAAAAATCGCGAAGTTTGGACACCAACTAGACATCGATATGTTAAAATTAAATCTTTCTAATTTTATTTTAAAAACAAGTTGGTTAGATATGAATACTGGAATTAATTATCGTTATTCCAATCTTTTTTTCCCAGATACAATTCCTATGAATCAATGGGGAAATATTAACCCGAATTGGAATGTTAATAGGAAATTTTCACCAAAATTATCAGAATTTAGTTTAAGTCATACTTTGATATTTCAATCGTTTGAACAATTTTATTTAAATATGAGATATACATGGGGAATAGCTAGATCAAAATTTTATTTAAATTCTAAAGCAAGCGATGACAACCCTGTTGGTTGGGGTCCAGCAACATCATATTCAATCGGTTTAAGATATATTTTTGATACGGAAAAAAATTATAGATTTGCTGTTGGTATAGATTTAAAGCATTCTTATGTAAAAATAAAAAATATTAATGATCCTAAGGATGTAACTCCAATTAATCGATTTGATCTACAAGATTATGGAATTTATCTTACTATTGCAGCATTTTATGGAGGGGAATTATCCATTGGCGATAATGCTAAAGAATACTATTACAGAGGGGATTTTATTGAATCAAAAAAAATATTTGAGAAGTATATTAATGAGAATCCGAACCATAGTAATATTCATAGAGCAAAGATGTACCATCAACTTTCATTAAAAAAAATTCCATATCAATTATTTAAAGAAGGATTACAATTTGAAACGAGGGGAATGATTGATAAAGCGGTTGATAGATTTATAGCATCTTTGCAAAGCGCAGATTCTACATTGTCGCTTGAAGTGAAAACCCATCTAAAAAGAATAGCTAGTTTTAGAATACAAGATGCTGAAGTTATGATTAGCAAGGGTAAATATGTTGAAGCCAAAACATTATTAAATAAAACTATAATTTTTTCTCGAGAAGCAGAAAATGAAATGCCGCGATTTGAAGCTTTAATTATGATAGGTAAAGGTGAGACAGCAATGAAATATCGTTTTTATGATAAAGCCCTGCAGTTATTTAATGAGGCATCCCTAAAATATCCAAAATTTAATAGGCAGATAAATGCATACCGTTTTCAGATAGCTTCCATGATGGTAAATGATATAAAAAATATTAATGATCCGGCTGAAGTAAAATTAGCAATAGTTAGCTTAGAAGAGGCAAAAAAAATAAAAGGTTTAGGACCTGTAAATGAAAAGATATTTAAAGAATTAAAGAGACGGTTAAACATAATTGAAGGTTTATCCATTCGTTATGGAATTGATAAAAGAATGGAAGAAGAAAGATATCGTCGAATAAAACTAAATAGCGCTACAATTAAAATTGGCATGACTATACCTGAGGTAATGGATATTATTGGAGAACCATTTGAGATAGTTCATGAAAAGGATCTTTATGGAAAAGATGCGCAGCTATGGCTTTATCATTTAAATAGTCATGAAAATTTAGAATTATCTTTTTTTGATTATAAGTTATTTAAGATTAAATAATCTTATAATAAATGGGCATTTCTTCTTAAAAACATAATTTCTACTCCAATAACTTTTAGAATTCCAGCAGCAGGGACAGCAAGTAACATGCCAATTGGTCCAATAAGAGTTCCTCCAATTAGTAATGAAATCATAACAATCAATGGATGTATTCCTACACTCTCTCCTACAAGTATAGGAGTCACAATATTATTATCAATCTGTTGAACGATTAAGAACATTATGATAATGTCTAATATATAAAAAGGGGATGGAATTGTATTAATTATTTGATGGTTTATTGCAATATCGGATCCAATATTATTCATAATTGCTACTAAAATAGCAGGTAACATTCCTGCAAAGGGCCCTACAAGTGGAATTAAATTTGCAAGACCTGCAATTATTGCTATGAAAACAACTAGAGTTAGATTTGCTCCCATGAAATTTAAAATGGATAAACCAATAAAGGACATTAGAGCGACACTGGAGGCGGCTAATAATTGCCCTTGAAGATATTTTGAAACTTGTCTTTCTATATTAAATATTACACGAAGTCCCATTTCAAAATATTTGTTTGGAATAAACTGAACAATTGATTTTTTAAACCCATGGTAGTTTGAAAGTAAAATAATTGTAAATATTAAAACCATAATAGTAGTAAAAACGAATCCCCCAATAGCGCCAGCTAGAGACATTAAGTTTTGGATTATTTCACCTACCATAATATTAATTCTTGATACAAAATTTGATGAATCTATTTCAGGAAAATTGATATATTTATTTAAATAAGATTCAAGTTTGGTAGCTAGTGAATTTAGATTATCATCATATCCCTTAGTGCCAATTTGCTTAGAAAAATCACGGGCTTGGCTAAGCATTCCGGATGCAAAACTTTTTAAAAAAACAACAAATGTAGTAATTAAACTTATTGTAACAATTACTATACTTATACCCCTTGAATTAATTTTACTTTCTAGTTTATCAACTAGTGGGAGTAAAATTGTAGTAAAAAGAAACGCAAAGATTAGCATCGTGATTACAGATGAAATATATGGCCATATAATTGTTAAAAATCCAAAGGAAATTACTATTACAATTAATCTATATATTAACTGAATATAATTTTTATCATCATTCATGCTTTTTTCTTTTTCACTAATTGATTTTCCATTAGTAAATCATTTGTTTTTCTTAGCCTTGTACAAACCACCTTGGAAAGATTTTGTAATATTTTGCTACCTAAAGAAGGATTTATTTCAATAAGAGCTTCTAGGTCAGGTCGAAAAAAACCTAAAAGTCTAGAATGATCTTTTGCTAAAGCAGCAGCAGAACGAACCTCATCTTCCATTAATGCCATCTCTCCAAAAAAATCTCCATTAGAAAGTTCTGCTAATAATTGGGAATTTCCGCTTGCTTCTCCAACTATGATGTTCACAATTCCAGAATGAATAATAAACATCCCCTCACCTGGAGCATGACGTTTGAATATGTATTCATCAGGTTTATATGTCCGATCATGAAGCAATTTGCTTACCTCTTCCAATTCTTTATGATTAAGATTAGCAAAAATGGGTATTTTTTTTATAATCGTGACATTTTCACTTTCTTTCTTTCCCCAGTTTGTAAATATATTTTTCCAATATGCGTTTTTCAAATTCTTTTCCTCGTAATATTAATGATTATATAAAAATAGAAAGGATCTTTAGTGTTGTCAAGATTACTCTTTAATTGATCATTAAAACCTTTTGGATAGATTTTACTCTACTAGGTACCTTTACATACGATGCTTTCACGTTTTTTATTAATTATTTGTGTAATTATTAATTATAATATTTATGCACAGGAGGACCGTCGGGACTTTGATGCCGAATTAAATTATCAATCAGGGGCAATTGATAAGGTTAAGAAAGAAATCGAGGATACCAGACGAAAGATAAAATCACAAAAACAAAAAGAAAGAACTACATCTAGACGTTTATCCAATATTGATAAGGAGATTTCATTAACAAATAAATTATATAGTGAACTGAAAAATGAATTAAATAAATCTGAAATAGAAATTGATAAGCTGTCAAATGGTATTAAAGCGAATGAAGAACAATTATCAAAATTGCGATATAGATATTCTCAAAGAATTATTCAGATGTATAAAAAGGGAACTCTCTCAGATATCGAAAAGATGTTGAGCTCTTCTTCATGGAGACAGGCAATGTATAGAGCAAAATACATGGGTATTATTTCAGATATTGATCAGAGAACTCAAAATAAAATAAAATCATTATTAATCGATATAGGTAAACAAAGAATTTTACTAGAGTCAAATTACAGAAATAAAATGCGATTAAAAAAGGACCAAGAGCAAAGCAAAGTATCATTAAGGGCAAGTAGAAAAAAACGTCAAAAAGAACTTGATAAGATTAGAAAGAATCGATCTGAATTAACAAAATATCTTGAAGAGAAACAGGCTGGGATGCAAGAGTTGGAAGCATTGCTCAAAAAAATTCGCCAGCAGAAATCAAGCTTTGATAGGGCAGATCGTATTAAAAAACAACAAGCTGCTTTAAAGACACAAGTATTTGGTAAGCTTAAAGGTCAACTTCCATGGCCAGCAAGCGGTAGAGTAGTAAAAAAGTTTGGTCGATCTTGGAACCCAGAAAGAAAAACAACAACAGAAAATCCAGGTATAGATATTAAAGGTAAGCCTGGCTCACCAGTCCGATCTATCATAGGGGGAATCGTTACAACGATAACATATATTCGAGGATATGGTACCACATTAATTATTGATCATGGCGGAGGATTTTATACTGTTTATAGCCACATTACTAGTGTTGAAGCTAATGAAGGTTTAGAAGTTCAAGCTGGAGACGTAATTGCTTACATGGGTGATGCCGGATCCGTTGAAGGATCTAAATTGCATTTTGAGATATGGGGCAATGGTCAAAAATTAAACCCGGAGAAGTGGTTAATGAAGCGATGACATTTATCAATATCAAAATGCAAAATACTTTGTGGGGCAGGATGATTCTTTCAAAAAAAAATGGTCGTGTTGGCAATGCTTATTTATTTTCAGGACCAAATGGATCCGCAAAAGAGGCATTAGCTTTAAAGTTTTCTGCTTATTTAAATTGCAATGAGGCTGCTATTCTTCCATGTGGTACATGTAGTTCATGTAAAAGGATAGTTGCTTTTCAACATGAAAACTGTCATTTAATAGTTCCAATGCCAAGCGACAAACAAATGTCTGTATCGGATAAACAAAATACATTTTTAACAGAAAAAAAATATAAATCTGATAATCCTTTCCATAAAATTTCTATTCCCAAATCAAAGACGATACCAATAAGTTTAATTAGAAACTTAAAAAAAGAATTATTTTTAAAATCTGTTGATTCAGGAAGAAAAATTGTATTGATTTTTGATGCACATAAATTATGCGTTGGTGATGGATCATCTGCAAATGCAATTTTAAAAATATTAGAAGAGCCTCCAGCTAATACCACATTCATCTTAGTTTCTGATTATAAAGGCCAACTATTACCCACAATTTTATCAAGATGTCAAATTATAAATTTTCCTCCATTACAAAATAATGAAATTATTAGTTATTTATCATCAGAAGGGTTTGATAGCACTTCAGCTGAATTTGCAGCTATTATGTCGGAGGGTAATATGAATTATGCCCAAAAAATAAGTAAAAATGGTATTGAAGAAACAAAGCAATTAGTAGAAAAGCTGACAGATACATTAACAGTATATGACGAAAAAAATTGGAGATCATTTATTCAAGATTATAGTAGAATGGCTCAAAGCAATTTTAATGATTATAAATTCCATCTTTTTTTGTTACAATGTTGGCTTAAGCAAGCTAGAAATAAACACAATGCTTTAAATGATGAAAATTTATTTATGAAAATTAATAAAAATTTTAACTCTAGTTTTCCTAATGCAAGATTAGATCAAATAAATCATATGATTGAAAAAATTATTAATGCTCCAAATAAAAATCTATTTATGCCTATCCAATTAACTAATTTTTTAATTGGTGTACAAAAAAGATTATTTAATTAGAATAATTATCCAATGAATAAAAGTTTTTATATAACAACACCAATTTATTACGTTAATGATAAACCCCATATTGGCCATGCCTACACCACAATCTTAGCTGATGTGATAGCACGTTTTTACCGGCAATTAGGTTATGATACATTCTTTTTAACCGGTTTAGATGAACATGGTCAAAAAGTGCAAGAAGCAGCTATTAACCGTAAGATTGAACCCCAAGATCATTGTGATGAAATGGCGCCCAGATTTATTGATCTATGGAATAAACTACATATTTCAAATGATGATTTTATTAGGACAACAGAGCAAAGACATAAAAAAGTTGTACAAGATTTTTTACAATTAGTATTTGATAAGGGGGATATCTATAAAGATGAGTATACGGGTTTATATTCTGTATCTGAAGAGAGGTTTATTACTGAAAAAGAAGCTGAAAGTGACAACTTCCGTGATATAAAAGAATTAAAAGAAATCAATTATTTCTTTAAAATGAGCAAATTTCAAGCTGAGTTAGTTGAATACATTGAAAAGAATAAAAACTTTATTCAGCCTATACATCGAAGGAATGAAATTCTCGGTTTTCTAAAACAACCTTTAGCTGACTTATGTATTTCAAGACCCAAGAAAAGATTGAATTGGGGAATTGAACTACCTTTTGACACGGATTATGTTACCTATGTATGGTTTGATGCGTTGATTAATTACGTTACAGCTACTGGATATGGTAAAGATGATAATCTATATAATAAATGGTGGCCAGCAAATTATCATCTTATTGGTAAAGATATTTTAACCACCCATGCTGTTTATTGGCCAACTATGTTATTATCTGCAGGGATTACCCTTCCAAAAACCATATTTGCGCATGGATGGTGGCTAAGCGAATCAGCTAAAATGAGTAAATCTATTGGAAATGTGGTAAATCCGCTTGATCTGATAGAAAAATATGGGGTTGATCCTGTACGTTATTATTTAATGAGAGAGATGGTTCTGGGACAAGATGCTAATTTTACTATGGAGTCTTTTATTAAGCGTTATAATAGTGATTTAGCAAATGATTTTGGAAATTTATTAAACCGCGTATCCACCCTGATAAAGAAAAATTATGAAGGAATAATGCCTGAGCAAGGAAGTAAAATGCCGGAAGATGAAGAAGTTGTAGAATCAGCAAATCAATTAGTTAATAATGTGGATAAAAAAGTTAAGCAAATGAAGATTAATGAATCCATAGAAGAAATAATGCAGTTCGTAAGAAGTATAAATAAATATATGGAAGATCAAAAACCGTGGGCTCTAGTTAAAGATAATAAAAGTAGCGCAGGAAGGATATTGTATATAGCTGGAGAATCAATACGCATTGCAGCAGTTTTATTATCCCCAGTAATGCCAAACAGATGTGCAGAAGTCTTGTACGTATTTAATTCTGGAAGATCAACAAATTGGGGAGAGCTTAAATCAGGATCAAAACTAAATGATCACAAAACTCTTTTCCCCCGTATTCAATAATTTTCAATTTCCGTTATGTTGACTGATAGCCACTGTCATTTATTCTATGATCAAATATTTCGAGACATTGATAATGTTTTAATTCGTTCTAAAAGATTAGGTGTCAGTAGGTTTATATGCGTAGGGACAAACATAAATGATTCGTTACTATCTTTAGATATCGCTGAAAAATTTGAAAATGTTTATTGTTCTGCCGGTATACACCCACATGACTCGCAGGATGTTGATAAAGATTATATTCAACAAATAGAATTAATAATGAATTCAAAGAAAATGATTGCTATCGGTGAAATTGGTTTGGATTACTTTAGAAATATTTCTTCTAAAAAAAATCAGATAAAAGTATTCAATGAGCTTTTACAACTTGCAGAGAAAATTAATAAACCAATTATATTTCATAATAGAGATGCTGATCAAGATATAATTGATATCTTGTCTTCTTATCCTAATGTAATTGGTGTATCTCATTGTTTTTCATCCACACTTTCAACGGCAAAAAAATTATTAGATATGGGATATTATATTTCATTTTCAGGAAACCTAACATTTAAAAATAGCAATTTATCTACTGTAGCAAAATATTTACCGCTAGACAGGTTATTAGTTGAAACTGATTCACCATATTTGAGCCCTGAACCATATCGCGGGAAACCTAATGAGCCGGGTAGAACGAGATATGTTGCAGAGAAACTAGCTGAAATACATAATATATCATTTGAATCTGTTGCAGAACAAACAACAAAAAATATAAATAAGTTGTTCTCTATTTAATGAAACACCCATTTAGAAAAAAATGGGGGCAAAATTTCTTAGTAGATAATAATCTATTAATAAAAATAGCTCGTACTATAAACCCAAAACCTGATAATTATATTTTAGAGATTGGTCCAGGCGAAGGCGCATTAACCGAAAAAATATTACCTCACGTTAATGAAATGATAGGAATTGAAATAGACCCGTTATTAATTGAAAAATTGAAAATGAATAATTTGATGAAAGGATTAAATTTAATCGAAGGGGACGTTTTACTATATGAGATAGAAGAGCTACCAATTTCTAATCCAATAAGAGTTATTGGTAATATTCCTTATAATATTACTAGTCCAATAATTTTTTGGTTAATTGAGCAACTAGATTATTGGGATGATGCATTTTTAATGGTTCAAAAAGAAGTAGCAAATCGATTAGTTGCTGAAGCATCTACAAAGTCTTATGGTAGATTAACAGTTGTTGTGGGAGCTTATTTAAATATAGAAATTATGTTTTCGATACCTCCTGATGTTTTTATTCCTAAACCAAAAGTTGAATCTGCATTTATACATTTAACTAAAAAATCAAAACCACTTATAAATGATGAAAAATATATTCAATTTAATAAAATTGTATCTAGTGCATTTAATCAGAGGCGTAAAATGCTGAAAAATTCAATGAAAAGTTGGAATTTCTCAGATCAAATAATAAAAAATATTGATTTTTCTCGTCGGCCAGAGACATTATCAATTAAAGAATTTGCTTCATTAGTTGAATAAAATAAACTTCTTAACAGCGCCCTTGAGTTGTATATGTTATTTAGTGTAGATTTGTTGGCTAATCTAGAATAATTATAACGAGGTATAAATGGCAAAAACCGGAAGAACAGTAAATGAGTCTAATCGAAGCCTAAGTAGATATTTAGAAGAAATCGGTGATTTTGAACCGCTAAAGCCAGATAAAGAAGTAGAGCTTGCGATTAAAATCAAACAAGGGAATCATTTCGCATTAGAAGAGCTTGTTAAGGCTAATTTACGTTTTGTTGTATCAGTAGCTAAAGATTATCAAGGTCAAGGATTACCTTTAACAGATTTAATTAATGAGGGGAATCTTGGTTTAATTAAAGCTGCCGGCAGATTTGATGAGACAAGAGGATTTAAATTTATTTCATATGCAGTTTGGTGGATAAGGCAATCAATTCTTCAAGCACTTGCAGAACACTCTAGAATCGTTCGTTTACCATTAAATAGAGTTGGAACAATTAGTAAAATTACGAAAACAGCTGAAAAGCTTGAAGCCGAAATTGAACGGTCACCAAATGAAAAAGAAATTGGTAGACAATTAAATATGACACCTGATGAAGTTATAGATGCAATGAGAATTTCAAGAAGGCATCAGTCATTAAATGCGCCTTTTAGAGATGGTGATAAAAATTCTCTTATTGATATAATTAAAGATGAAAATCAATTGGAACCTGACACTCCTTTGATGAATGATTCTTTAAAAGATGAAATACGGAACTCACTTGACACGCTCAAGGATAGAGAGCGCATGGTGATAAAAATGTACTTTGGAATTGAAAGAGATTATGCTCTTACATTAAATGAAATTGGTGAAGAGTTTAACCTTACACGTGAACGTGTAAGGCAAATAAAAGAAAAAGCCATTCGTCGTTTAAGGCATCGTTCTCGTAGTAAAACATTAAGAAACTATTTAGGCTAATTCTTCTAAGGAGGTGAATTAACATTGGTTGAAGTAACTGTAAGAGATGGCGAACCGTTAGAGCGTGCTCTAAGGCGTTTCAAAAAGAAATGGGAAAGAGCTGGAATCTTGCGAGAAGTAAGACAAAAAGCATATTATGTGAAGCCTAGTGAAAGAAAACGTGCTGAGAGAAAAAAAGCAGCAAGAAGAATGACTAGAACATCCCATTATTAAACAGAATAATATAAAAACAAAAGTTCATGAAAAGGTTCGGGTGTTTTTCCTGAACCTTTTTTATTTTAATATATGTTGATTCGTAGTATTTCTGGCATACGAGGTTTAGTCAACTCTCATTTGACAAAACAATTGTGTTATAATTTTGCTAATGCCATTCATCGAATCATTCCTGATGGTGTAGTTATGATAGGTAGAGATACGCGTCCTTCTGGTGATGATTTATTAACAAATATCTCTGATCAATTAATAAATCGTGGAAGAAACGTTATTATATTAGGTATTGTTCCGACCCCTACAGTCCAATATATGGTACAGAATACAGAAGCGCAAGGAGGTATAGTGATTACTGCAAGTCATAACCCAATAGAATGGAATGGATTTAAATTTATTAGACATGATGGTACATTTTTTAGACCTAACGAATGTCAAAATCTTTTTTCAATTATGGATCAAAATAGCTTTTCAAAACATGAAAACGATATGGGCTCAATAATACAGGATGTTAATGCTATACAAAAACACATTATTAACATTCTAGGGTTAAGTTGCCTTGATATTAATCAAATCCGGAATAGAAAATTTAATGTAGTTGTCGATGCGATAAATGGAGCAGGTTTCGATGCATTACCAAAGCTGCTTGAAGCCTTAAATTGTAATGTAATTCCTATAAATTGTAATCCTAGTGGAGATTTTGTTCGAGGAGCAGAGCCTCTTCCTAAGAATTTAAAAATATTAAGTGAAGCAGTTTTAAAAACAAAAGCAGATATTGGACTAGCTGTAGATCCAGATGCAGATCGTTTATCTGTGGTATCAAATAAAGGTATACCTATTGGTGAAGAATATACTTTGGCTTTAGCTGCCGATGGATATATAAAACAGAAGCAATCAGAAGAGACTTTTGTAATTAATTTATCAACATCAATGGTATTAGAAAAAATAGCAAATCAACATAATTGTGAAGTGATTAGAACTCCCGTAGGTGAAATTAATGTTGTGGAAAAAATGATAGAAATAGATGCTGAATTTGGGGGAGAGGGTAATGGCGGTATTATATTAAAAGAATCACATTTTGGCCGTGATTCGCTTGTAGGAAGTGCGATGGTTTTAAACCGTTTATCTCAAACTAATCAAAGTTTACATGATATTTATGTGAGTCTTCCGCAGTTTATAATTGTTAAGGATAAAATTGAAATTTCAAAGAACATTCTTAATGATCTCATTAATCATTCAAAAAAGATTTTTGATGATGCTAATTTGAATATTGAAGACGGAACAAAATTTACATGGGATACTAAATGGGTTCATTTACGAAAGTCTAATACCGAGCCAATTGTACGAATTTATGCCGAAGCAAAAGATAAAGAAACAGCTCAAGACTTAATTGATAAGGTTAAATCTTTTATAAATGATTAATCCTATTATGGTATATAATAATAGAATTGATCAAGTTGGGTGCTCAGAAAGAGTAAACAGAATATTTTCAAGAAGCATTAAAACAGAATCTAAAATATGGGCTTTGTATAAAATACTTAGTATGATAGATCTAACTACCCTAGAGGGAAGCGATTCTCCTGGAAAAGTAAAGCAGTTGTGTTATAAAGCTTCTCATTTACATGACCAGTATCCTAAACTACCTCAAGTTGCCGCAATATGCGTGTATCCAAGTATGGTATCAATTGCTCATAAATCATTGAAGAGTACAAATATAAAAACAGCATCTGTAGCGACTGGGTTTCCAAGTGGCATGACAAACTGTAAAGCTAAACTAGATGAAGTCAGATATGTAATAGATGAAGGGGCAGAAGAAGTTGATATGGTAATATCAAGAGGCCATTTTTTAAGTGGTGAATTGAATTATGTTTCTGATGAAATAGCACAGGTAAAAACAGCATGTGGTAAAGTAAAACTAAAAGTTATCCTTGAGACAGGAGAGCTTAACACATTAGATAATGTACGAATGGCAAGTGATTTAGCTATGGAATCAGGAGCAGACTTTATTAAGACCTCTACAGGAAAGATTTCAGAAAGCGCTACCCCTACTGTAGTATTAACAATGCTGGAAGCAATACGGGATTATTATAATAAAACAGGTAAAAAAATTGGTATGAAGCCTGCAGGGGGCATAAGTAAATCAAAACTTGCTATACAATATTTAGTTATGGTGAAGGAAACACTTGGAAATGATTGGCTAACGCCTAATTTATTTCGCTTTGGTGCAAGCTCTCTTGCAAATGATGTTTTGATGCAAATAATTAAGCAAAACAAAGGTAATTATCAATCTTCAAATTATTTTTCCTTAGATTAAGTTATGTCTGAAAATAGTAAAGCGAAAAAAAATTCATCTATGTCTTGGAAATATAGTAACGCATTAGAGAGTATAGAGCATATTTCAATCTCCCCAGTTTATAAGTTATTTATTGGTGGGAAATTTGTCAATCCAATATCAAAAAAATATTTTCATTCTTCTAATCCAGCTAATGAAAAAAAACTAGCTAAAATAGCATTAGCTGGGAAATCAGATGTTAATAAGGCTGTGTTAGCTGCAAAATCAGCTTATGATAATATATGGGAAAAAATAGATCCGAAAGAAAGAGGAAAATATTTGTTCCGTATTGCAAGATTAATTCAGGAAAAATCAAGAGAATTAGCAATTATTGAATCTTTGGATGGTGGTAAACCAATAAGAGAATCAAGAGATATTGATATTCCTTTAGCTGCTGCACACTTTTTTTACTATGCAGGATGGGCTGATAAACTAGATTATGCTTTTCCAGGTAGAAAAGCTTCATCAATTGGGGTTGCCGGTCAGATTATACCGTGGAATTTCCCTCTATTAATGGCCGCCTGGAAAATAGCACCTGCACTTGCTTCAGGAAATACAGTTGTTTTAAAGCCCGCAGAAAGCACCCCTTTAACTGCTCTTAAACTTGCTGAAATTATTCAAGAGGCTGATTTACCTGCAGGAGTAGTTAATATTATTACTGGCGATGGTACTACAGGTGAATTGCTAGTAAATAATCCAAATGTAGATAAAATTGCATTTACTGGATCTACTAAAGTAGGTAAAATGATAATAAATTCTTTAGCGGCCACAAAGAAAAAGTATTCTTTAGAACTAGGGGGGAAAGCTGCCAACATTATTTGTGAAGATGCAGCAATTGATCAAGCAGTCGAAGGAATTATTAATAGTATATTCTTTAACCAAGGGCATGTATGTTGTGCAGGTTCAAGGTTATATGTTCAAGAAAGTATCTCTAATCAAATTATATCAAAATTACACAGTAGGATGGATCACTTAATCTTAGGAGATCCATTAGATAAAAATACCGATATAGGAGCTATTAATTCTAAAGCACAATTAAAAAGAATTAAAATGTATTTAGATATTGGAAAAAAAGATGGCGGTGAAATTTATCAATCCAAACATTCTATTCCGAAAAAAGGTTATTGGTGTGCTCCAACTCTCTTCACTGATATCAGCCAATCTCATAGGATTGTACAAGAAGAAATTTTTGGCCCGGTTTTAGCAATCCAATCGTTTCGTACTATTGATGAAGTCATAGCCAAAGCGAATAATAGTCCATATGGATTATCTGGCGGGGTCTGGACAGACAAAGGTTCAAAAATATTTCAGGTGTCTAAAAAAATTAGAGCTGGTGTTATTTGGGCAAATACATTTAATAAATTTGATCCAACATCTCCTTTTGGAGGCTACAAAGAAAGCGGTATTGGTCGAGAAGGCGGATTAGAAGGATTGTCGCCTTATGTTAATATTGTTAATAGGAATTAATAGATGAATACATCTTTAGATATAAAAAAAACGTATAAGCTATACATAGATGGAAAGTTTTCAAGGACCGAATCTGGAAGATATATACAATGGGTAGATTCTAAAAATAATCAAACAATAAATTTCTGTCATGCTTCAAGAAAAGATTTTAGAAATGCTGTTCAGGCTTCTAGAAATGCATTCAATAATTGGAATAATTTTTCAGGATATAATAGAGGTCAAATATTATATCGTATCGCTGAAATGTTAGATAGTAGAAAAGAACAATTTATTTCTGAGCTAATTCTTCAGGGAAAAAGTAAAAAGAAATCAATTCAAGAAGTAAAACAGTCAATTGATCGTCTTGTATATTATGCTGGGTGGTCAGATAAATTTCAGCAAATATTTAGTAGAGTTAACCCGGTATCAACACCTTATTATAATTTTTCATCACCTGAACCAACGGGTGTAGTATCTGTTATTGCACCAAAAAATTCTTACTTACTAGGTTTTATATCTGTTATTGTCCCTGCTGTAGTTGGTGGAAATACAGTTGTTGTATTGGCTTCTGAAGATAATCCACTTTGCGCAATATCTTTTTCAGAAGTTCTACATTCATCTGATGTTCCAAATGGTGTAATTAATATATTAAGTGGATATTGTAATGAATTAGCTGGCCATTTTTCATCACATATGGATGTAAATGCAGTAATTAATTGTTCATCAGATTTAAAAGATTCTGAATTAATTAGAAAAAATTCTTCATTAAATGTTAAAAGAGTTTTTGATTATGAATCAATTGATTGGACGCATGTAGATTCACAAGATCCTTATCTCATAATGGATTGCCAAGAGGTTAAAACAACTTGGCACCCCATAGGTTATTAAAATTTAATATAACCTGATGTCTCAATCAGTAGTAAAAGGAGCTGAACTTAAACTAACAATCGAGTCTTTGGCCTATGGTGGCATGGGAGTAGCTAGGTATGAAAACTTTGTTGTATTTGTAAAAAAAGCTATTCCAGGAGCAGAGGTTCTTGCCTTTATTTATAAAATACGAAGAGGGTATGCTGAAGCTAGAGTAATAGAAACATTATCAGAATCTCCATATCATGTAAAACCTAATTGTAATCATTTTAATATTTGTGGCGGATGTAGTACACAGAACCTTAATTATGATGAGCAGGTAAAACAAAAAGTTAAACAAGTAATAGATATTTATGTTAGGCAAGCTGGACTTGATGATTTCATGATTGAAAATATAATCCATGCTAAAAACCAATATAATTATCGAAATAAAATGGAATTTTCTTTTAGTAATCGACCTTGGTACGTAGATGGAGATGAAAAAAATAATTCAAAATTTGCACTAGGGTTACACGTTCCTAGACGTTATGATAAAATTGTAGATATCGAAGAGTGCCATATACAAGATAAGGATTTTAATAAAATTTTAGATTTGGTTCGAACGGAAGCCATAAAAAATGAAATTAAACCATATGATAATAAAACAAATAATGGGTATTTACGTCATTTAATGCTTCGAAAGGGTTTTTATACCAAAGAATTAATGGTGAATATTGTTACAAGCTATGAAGATCCAAGTAAATTAGAACCTATAAAAAATGCATTAATAAATAACTTTCCAAATATACAATCCATTGTCAATAATATAAATACTCGTAGGGCAGATGTAGCTTATGGTGAAAAAGAAATTAATTTGCATGGAAGTTCTTTTATTCGAGAGAAATTAGGAGATATTTCTTATGAAGTATCGGCGAACTCTTTTTTTCAAACCAATAGTGAACAGGCAGTAAAATTATTTGAAACAGTACAGCGTTATCTTGATCTTAAAGGAGATGAAATTATTTTTGATTTATTTTGTGGTACTGGATCAATATCATTATTTCTAGCAAAATTAACTAAAGAAATATATGGATTTGATGTAATTAGAACTGCAATAGAAGACGCAACTAGAAATTCAGTTATCAATGGGATAGGAAATGCCAAATTTCACAAGGTCAATCTTGATACTTATTTTAAAAAAGGTAGAAACATTGAACTTTTCCCAATTCCTGATGCCTTAATTATTGACCCACCAAGGTCTGGCGTACACAAAAATATGTTAAAATCATTACCCAAATTTAAAGCAAATAAAATAGTTTATGTTTCTTGTAACCCAACTACTCAGGCTAGAGATATAGCTAAATTAATTCATTGGGGTTGGAAATTACAATCAACGACATTAGTTGATATGTTTCCACATACACCACATATTGAAACAGTTGCATTATTAAAAAAAAATTAATATAAATCCTTCCTTTATATCTTAATTATTCTAGACTTAAATTTTTATCTATGAGACGATGGTTTAGAAAACTAATACGAAACAGTTTCTTCCAGGTTGGAGCCGGTTTATTTATAGTGATGCTGATTGGCGGATTTATAATTATGTATTTAGAAGCTGGTGAAATAACAGAAAAAGAGACTCCTTTCTGGTGGGCAATAGTTACTATGACAACTGTAGGGTATGGTGATTTTTCTCCTACCACTCCAGAAGGAAGATTGTTTGCTGTTTTTGTTATGTTTGCAGGAATAGCGCTAGTATCTCTATTAACTGCATCTATTTCATCTATATATGTAGCAAAAAGAATTCGGGAGGATAAAGGTTTGGAAAAAGTAAATATAAGTGATCATATAGTTTTATGTGGTTGGAACAAAAACGCTGAATCAATTATTGATTCATTAAGGAATCTGTCTGACAAAGATTCACTGCATTTAATACTTGTAAATGAAATTCATGAAGATATTGTAAATCATTTACGAAATAAATATAAAGATATAGAATTATATTTTGTTGCTGGAGATTTTACTAGTGAAGAGATATTAAAAAAAGCCAGTATAGAAGATGCTCGTACAGTAATTATCATTCCTAATATAGATGATGAAAATATTGGTTCTCCAGATGAAAAAACAATTTTTGCTACTCTAACTATTAAAAGTTTATCATCCAGCGTTCGAGTTGTTGCTTATCTCATACAAAGAGAAAATTTGACTCATATTAGAAGAGCCAATGTGGATGAAGTAGTTTTAAGTGATGATTTTGGTGCTTATATGATAGCTTCTCATGTTATGGACCCAGGTATTCCACAAACTACAAAAGGTCTGTTAAATGCTGGCTCTGAAGAGAGGCTAAGACGTGTTGATATTCCATCGCAATTTATAGAAAGATCATTTGATGATCTGTTTGATTATTTTCGATCAACTAATGGATGGATACTTGTTGGATTATATTCTGAGGAGGAGAGCTTAGGGATTGGTGAAGTTTTATCTGCTGACTCGTCTGCGTTAGATGCATTTATTGAAAGAAAACTAAACGAGGGTGGGATTTCTTTGCAAGAAGAAAGCAAAGTTACTACTGTAATTAACCCCAAAAGTAATTTTTTAATTGAAGAAGGCCAACGAGCCATCATAATTCCTTGAGGTGTATATGGATATTAATGAATTAAAGAAATTTGAGATCTTTAAAAACTTAAGTGATCAAGAAGTATCATTATTTAAAGAGAAAATGAAGAAAATTACAGTACCTGAAGCTGAGAATTTTATTGTTGAGGGAGACGTTGGTGATTCTATATATCTTTTATTGAAAGGTAATGTGCGAATTAACCAAGCTCTTACGCTATCCATGCATAAGGGAGGCCTAGATAATCGCGAAAAAGCTATAATTAATTTATCTGCAAATATGAAACCATTGTTTGGTGAAATGTCACTATTTGATAAGGAAGATCGTCGAAGTGCAAGTGTGAATGCTATTACAGAATGTCAATTAAGTCAATTAATGAAAGATGATTTATTTTCAATTTGTGATGAGAATACAGATATCGGATATAAAGTAATGAAAAACCTGGCCAAGATTCTTTCTCGAAAAGTATTAGAGACCAATCAAAATGTATTGAAATTGAC
>SGYN01000013.1 GCA_004321715.1 bacterium
ATATGGTCTAAAAAGAAATTGGTATGTTGATGAAAGAAGAGATCCAGAAAAAGCAACTCATGCTGCTGCGAAATTTCTTTTGGATCTTTATAAAGATTTTGATCATTGGTACTTAGCTTTAGCTGCCTATAATTGTGGCCCTGGAAGAGTAAATAGGGCTATAAGACTTCATCACACTTCAGATTTTTGGCAGTTACATTCTTTACCAAGAGAAACAAGAAATTATATACCTTATTATTTAGCTGCCGCTATCATCTGTAGTGATCCAACATCTTATGGGTTTAAAACGCCAAAAACTAAACCGCATAAATATGAGTTCGTTCAAATTGAACAAAGCGCAGATCTTACTGTATTGGCAAGTTCTGCAGGTGTTTCTTTAAAGACGATAAAAGCATACAATCCTGAGCTTCGTCAATCAGCAACTCCAGTTCAATCAGCATACCAATTAAAAATTCCTATTGGTAAAAAAGACCAGTTTGAGTCAAATTTTAATTCATTGCCTTCTGATCAACGTTTTGCACCTCAATATGTTGCTCATAAAGTAAAACGAGGAGAAAGCCTCTGGACAATATCTAAGAAATACCGTGTTTCTATACATGATTTAGCTGCAGTGAATAAAATAAGAAATCGACACAGGCTTAGTATTGGCCAAAAATTAACAATTCCAGTTCGAAGATCTAGTGGAGGCACGCTATTGGTCAGTAATAGTGGTCCTTCCGGACATAAAAAAATTAAATATAAAGTCAAAAGAGGGGATACTCTTGGACATATTGCTGAAGACTATAATACCTTGGCTCGTAAAATAAGGCGTTGGAACAAACTAGAATATGGTCAACCTATTTTCCCAGGACAAAAACTAACAATTTGGGTAAAAGAAGATATGGGCCAATTAGCCTCTAATAGTAAAAAAAATAGGGATAAAGTTGTTCATATTGTAAAAAGAGGAGATACTATTGGCCATATAGCTGAAAGTTATCGTGTTGCTAGTATAAACATAATGAGTTGGAATAATATAAAATCCAAACAAACTATTTACCCTGGTCAAAAATTGACTTTATGGGTTAAAAATAATAATAATTCATCGAATTCAGTTGCTCAATCATCAAATAAAGGAAAAAAAGTTACATATACAGTAAAAAGAGGAGATACTATTGGTCATATTGCTGATGATTATAATACAACTGTAAAAAATATAAGGTCTTGGAATAGTATGAAACAAAGTTCATATATAAAGCCAGGTCAAAAACTAACAATTTGGATAGGATCTACTAAGAATTCTTTATCAAAAAATGCAGATAATTTAAAAATTTATTATACAGTTAAAAGAGGGGATACATTAAGTAAAATAGCTGAAAATCATCGCGTAAGAATGGCTAGTATTATGAAATGGAATAAATTAAATAAAGCAAACACTATTTTTCCTGGTCAAAAATTAGCTATTTGGATAAAACAGGGTTGATGTATCTTCTAGTAAGTATTTTTGTAAAATAATTGATTACTGATATATATTTTCAGTATTTTTTTGAATTTGGAGTAATGCCATGACAAAACAGGAGATAGTTGATGCAGTTTCTGAAGCAACTGGGTTGACAAAGGTTGAAACAGAAACTGTTATGAATGGTATAATGACTACCATCACAGAATCGTTGGCTCGCAATGAAAGAGTTGAACTACGTGGTTTTGGTACTTTTGGTACAAAACATCGTATGCCAAAAAAAGCAAGAAACCCTGGAACAGGTGAAGCTATATTTTTACCTGAAAGATATGTTCCAACCTTTAAGCCTGCGAAGCACTTACGAGGTCGTGTAAACGATTCGTTAATGACAAAATGAGAGAAAGAGAATGCCCTGCGGAAAAAAACGTAAGAAGCGAAAGATAAGCACGCATAAGCGCAAAAAACGTTTACGTGCAAATCGTCATAAGAAAAAAGTTCGTTAATTTCATATATACCTAATTGGTAATGATTTTTGATTGCAGTTGTATCATTATACATAACGGTAATCAATTCTATTATTTATTTATCCACTAATGAATGCACCTGAGTCTAAGCCGATATCTGTATCTGATCTAAACAAGCAGATCAAACACATACTTGAGAATGGTATTTCTCGTTTTTGGGTTTCGGGTGAAATATCAAACTTTATTCATCACACATCTGGCCATATGTATTTTACTATTAAAGATGAAAGGTCTGAGATTCGATGTGTAATGTTTAAAGGTCCTAATCAATTTTTACACTTTAAACCTGAAAATGGGATGCAGATTCTATTAGAGGGTGAAATCAGTGTTTATGAACCAAGGGGACAATACCAAGTTTTAGTAAAAAAGATGGAGCCTGCAGGGATTGGTACTCTTTATCTTGCATTTGAAGCACTTAAAAAACAATTATCTTCCGAAGGCTTATTCGATTCAAATAAAAAACAGAAGCTACCAACTTATCCTAATCATATCGGTCTAGTTACATCTAAAACTGGTGCTGCAGTTCAAGACATATTTCAAGTTCTTAATCGAAGAGCCCCACATGTTAATATAGTTCTACGATCAACTCAAGTTCAGGGTGATAAAGCTGCAAATGATATTGTTGATGCAATTAATGATATGGTTTCTTATAATGAGTTAGATGTAATAATTATTGGAAGAGGAGGGGGATCTCTTGAAGATTTATGGCCTTTTAATGAGGAGTCGGTTGCAAGAGCGATTTTTTCATGTCCGATTCCAATTATTTCTGCTGTTGGGCATGAAACAGATTTATCAATATCCGATTTAGTAGCTGATTTAAGAGCACCTACTCCTTCAGCTGCCGCAGAGCTAGTATCACTAGGAACCAATGATATATTTGAAAATATTATTGGTTTAGAACGCAATTTATCATCTTCAATGAAAAGATATATTCAGATCCGCTGGCAAAATGTAGATAATACTAAAGATCGTTTTGCATTGCAGGAACCTTCAAGATTATTACAAAAGCATAATGATCGATATAATGAATTAACTAAACTATTATTTCAAGCATATAGATTTAATATCCAAACATTTTCATCAAAATTTTTAACACTACATGAAAAACTATATGCTTTGAATCCAACAAATATTTTATCAAGAGGTTATTCTATTGCATATAGAGAATACGATGGAAAGATAATTCTTGATTCTGATGATTTACAGCAAGATGAATATTTTAAATTGCAAACCTTCAAAGGTACACTTAGAGCCAAAAAAACAGGTGAGAAAAAATAGATCTTTAACTCATCTAGTATTAGTAATATTAGATTATGACAAAACAAGATAAACAAATGCATTTTGAAGAAGCTTTTAAACGGCTTGAGGTTATTGTAGGCAAACTTGAATCAGGCGACTTATCATTAGAAAAAAGTATGAAACTTTTTGAAGAAGGTATTGGATTAACTGAAGCATGTAAAACAAGGTTAGAAAATGCAGAACAGAAAATTCAACTTTTACTAAAAAGTTCCGATGGAAACCTTAGCCTTAAGGAATCCGATTGAATAAGCCAACCAACTTTGGTATTTGGGCCAATACTGATAAAAAAGCTTTTTGGGATACATTTCCTGATATTATTGATTGGGCAAATAAAAGAAATCTTCAATTATTTATTACTACAAGAATACAGTCCCAATTAGATAACTCTGATTTTGACTTCAAGATTATAAATAATGCAGATGATTTTAATAAATTAGATTTTGTTTTATCTCTTGGTGGTGACGGCACAATACTTTCATTAGCCCGCGCAGTTGCGGAAAGAGAAACTCCTATTCTCGGGATACATCTAGGAGAATTAGGCTTCCTTGCAGAAGTAGTTTTGAACGATATGTTTTCTAGGTTAGATGATGTATCAAATGGCGACTTTCTTATTCAAAAAAGGATGGCTGTAAAATGTTCAGTATTAAATGATAATGAATCAAAAATATTTTATGCGTTAAATGATGTAGTAATTGATAGAGGGAAATCTCATCGTTTACTTAATTGTGAATTACTTGCAAATGATAATTTTGTTGCTGATTATAAGGCGGATGGCTTAATAGTCTCAACCCCAACTGGATCGACAGCGTACTCTTTATCTTCAGGAGGTCCAATAGTTATTCCAACATTTGGTTCAATGGTTGTGACTCCCATTTCACCACATACATTAACTTTGAGACCTATTGTTTTTTCTGATGATCAGGTTTTAACAATTTCATTTCCAAATAATGGTCATGTAGATATGGCGCTGGCGATTGATGGACAGGTAAATCAATATCTTAAGCCTTCTGCGAAAGTTGAAGTACAAAAAGCACCATTTGAAGTCAATATGATAAATTTTTCTGATTCAAACTATTTTGGTACTCTACGCAGTAAGTTAGGATGGGGAGTAAGAGGGTCAAATTAAATTGTAAAATGATGAAATAAAAAAGCCTGTTAATTAACAGGCTTTTTTATTTATAATATTTAAAAAAAAATAATTATGGTCTATTTCCTTCACCATTATCACCCCAGCATTCCTCTTCAAGATCATTCATTTCTTCTTCATTATTAATCGTAACAGTACTTTCTTCATCTTCCTCATCAAAGAGAACAATATTTACTGGGTATTGTAATGAGGGCTCTTCTTCCGATTCGTTATTATTTGCATACCATTCTCTTAAGCTTAACCAGCCTTCATCATCCTCAATCGTAATGGTGCTTCCATCAGGCATTGTAAAGGAAATAGGTAATATATATTCATAACATTCTCGATCTTCTTCCATTTCATCATCTTCCCAACATGATCTTTTTAAATATTCCATCTCTTCATCGTTATTGACGGTCAATGTAGAATCTCCATTTTCAGTTTCATACGTCACATCAACAGGAAATTGTAATGTAGGACGTTCATCAGACTCTGGGTTTGCGTCATACCAGTCTTTTACAGTTTGCCATCCAGCATCATCATCTGTCTCTACAGTAATGTTTGATCCATCAGGCATAATAAATGTTACAGGGAATACAAGATTGAAACATTCTCTTTCATCGCTTTCATCTCTCCAGCATTCTTGTTTCAATTCACGTAATTCTTCTTCACTATTAATAGTCATTGTTTCATCATCAAATTCAACATTTAATGGGAACTGTAATTCTGGTTTTTCATCAGATTCTGGATTTGCTTCATACCAATCTTTGAGTGCATTCCAATCCTCATCATTTTCCACTGTAAGAGTTGATCCATCAGGCATTGTATATGAAACAGGTAAAATAAAATCAAAGCACTCTCTATCAACATCATCTCTTTGATCACCACATCTGGAATACATTCCCCGCATCTCTTCTTCATTACTAACGACTACATTAGAAGTGCCTTCTCTATCATCAAATTCAACATTAACAGGAAATTGCAATTCTGGTTTTTGTTCTAAGTCTGGATTTGCTTCATACCAATCTTTAAGTGCATCCCAGTCTTCCTCATTTGATATAGTGATGGTTGATCCATCGGGCATTGTGTAGGATACAGGAAGCGATAAATCAAAACACTTCCAATCTCCTTTATCATTATCACGATCCCAATCAGATTTATCCTTGTCACCATTTCTGCCATATGGATCTAGTTTTCTTCCTTCTAAATTAAAATATACTTCGCAGCGACTACCTACCTTATGACCTTTTCCAGCCATATTAACTTCATAACCTAAACCGTATGCTTTCTTTGCGCTTTCGCTATCATATTCATTATAATCGTATTCTATAACTGTTTTTGAATTTGAAGGTAAATCATCTACCCCAATGCTTATTTTATCAGCATCAATAATTGCTTGAATTAATTCGGAATCTGAAACTCCTTTTGAATCAGTACCACCATTTTGGCAGGAAATGACCATTAATAAGATTGCTGAAAAAATAATCTGAATTAAACTTTTCATAATACTCCTAATAAGTTTTTAAAATCTTTCACGCATTAAATAAATGTAAGTTCCTTGGAATTTATATAAATTTACTTTTTATACTAAACAAACTTATAATTTATTTAAATAATGAATAAAACAATTTCTATTATAATATCATCATTATTAACATTTTTTTTCTTTTCATCTTGTAGTGATGAAGTCTCAATTAAAATAGAATATGGTGATAGTGAACAATTCCACAAACAAAAATATGAACCGATACCAGGTTCAAGAACTTGTTTCTGGAGACGGGGCCCTGTCAGTAAAGATCCCTATATTAATATTGCTTATCCTGATGCAGGTGTATTCTATTGGAATGCCGCCTTTACTGTACCTGAAGGAGCAAAAATGTATCTTGAAGGGGTGTTTCCACACGCACGATACATGTCATTAATTAGTTATGATGGAAGAGGTTCTCCAGTAGAGTCATTAGCTGATTATCTTATCATCCCTAATGATAATTCAACCAATCCATTTATTGATGGATCTAATAGAAAAAACGAAAATAGATCATATAGAGTAGAAATAGTAAATCTCTCCCCTGAAATACGTAGAAAAGAAGGAACCAAAATTGATCTTCAATCAGATATTAAAGATTCTAATTACAATAAAAATAATAGTAATAGAAACTCATTAAATGCTGCACAATATGGAAAGGGTCAACAATCAATTGTATATCGGATATATGTTCCGGATAAAAACAGAAATGAAGCTGGAGGAGTACCCTTACCTGAGGTTGTTCTGGTATTGCAGAATGGAGAGGAGTTGAGAGGAGAAGAAGCTTGCAATACATTGAATTCAAATCAGGCGCCACAAATAACCATTGATGCAATTGGATTGCCTATGACAATTTATTCAAAATTATTAAATCAACCTGGAAAACCTGATACTTGGCCTGCAACAGTTCCTCCAACTTGGTATCTACAGTATGATAGAGAATTTTTATTAGGTATTTATAATGGTCAGTTACCAAAATCATTTAGAAAGAGTACGGGAGGTTTTTATCCAAATCTAGATAATAACTATGTTCGTACTATAATTAATAGAAAACATGGTAAAGTATTTGTCATGAAAGGAAAGTTGCCAAAGACTCCGAAAACATATCACGCAAATGAACTGATGACAAAGGGAGATATGGTATACTGGTCTGTTTGCTCTAACCAAGGTTTTGCAAATACTCGAGTAAATGATTGTTTGTTTGATGAGCAGGTACCCGTAAACAATAAAGGTGAATATACTATTGTGGTAAGTCGTGCCGAAGATAGACCAAGAAATGCTTTTCCTGAATGTGGGATAGGATGGTTACCTATGGCTGATGACGGAGATGGAGCCATCGATGAAGATGTTACGGTCATTCAAATTAGAAATATGTTATCATCACCTGATTTCAAGCATGCGATTCAAAATGTAAGTGAAATAGGTAAAGAAAAGGATATAATGGGCCCTTATTTACCGTTTTCATTTTACACGACAACAGGAGCTTTTGAGGTATTATTTCCTTGTATCTAATGACATAATAACATGAGACGTTATGATTTAGATTGGTTAAGAGTCCTAGTTCTTGGCTTATTAATTATATACCATTCCACTATAAGTTTTATGCCTTTTGGTATAAAACTTTTTTTCCCACAGAATAAACAAACATTGGATATCCTATGGTTTGTTATGGGTCTTATTAATATTTGGCGGATACCACTCTTATTCATTATTTCAGGTATGGCAGTGTGTTTTTCCATGAAACGACGAAATTGGAAAGAAATGTTTAAAGATAGAGCATTACGAATTGTGGTGCCATATATGTTTGGTCTTTTTGTTATTTGTCCAATTAGTTTATTGCTTCAATCAATCTTTTATGATGCTGAAATATCGTACATACCAAATCCTGGTCATCTTTGGTTTCTTAATAATATTTGGATGTATTTCTGTTGTTTGATAGTACTGTTTGTTTATTTACATAAAACCCCAAATAATCTATTACTCATTTTTTTGAAAAAAGTATTTACGTACCCGCTAGGTATATACATTATGGCAATTCTATTTGTTATTGAGGGAATATTTATCACACCTGATTCCTATGCAAGCTATGCGTATACGATTCATGGATGGGTGCTAGGACTTGTATGTTTTCTTACTGGTTACATCTTTATATTATTAAATGAAAATTTTTGGGACGCTGTATTAAGAGTAAAACACATCTCATTAATGATCGCCTTTTTATTGTACTTGGTTCGTGCTTTTCTATTTGAATTTGTTGGGTTTCATCCGTTGACAGCTATTGAGTCATTTAGCTGGATGATATCAATATTTGGTTATGGAGCCAAATTTCTTAATAAAAAGTCAACAGGATTATCCTATTTAAGTACTGCTGTTTATCCTATTTATATATTACATATGCCTTTACAGTTTTTCTTTTCACTATTTATTATTCCTTGGCACATACCTGCAATGCTTAAACTAATTTTAATTATTATGAGTACGTTGATTTCAAGTTTTATGATTTATGATCTAATCATTAAGCGCTTGAAATGGATACGACCTTTATTTGGATTGAAAATATAATATGGACTTATATATACTTTATATTTTGAGGGTTCGATAATTGTATAGTAGCATAGTATTTTTAAATTATTCCTAATTTTGTTTATGTTATTCTACCAAAACAATTTCAAAACGATTATCGTTTCAATCAGTCTATTGGCTACTACTTTATTTGCTCAAGATTTAGAAGATTTATCTTTTGGAGATGATAATTCTCTTGATATAGCGACATGGAATATCGAGTGGTTTCCTAAAAATGATCAAGTCACGGTTAATTATGTTACTGACATCATCAACCTTCTGGACTTAGATATTCTTGCCATTCAAGAATTAGATGATACTACTATGTTTTTTCAAATGCTGGATGACTTACCAGCATATACGGGGTACTATCAATCTAGTTGGTTTGCAGGTTTAGCATATATTTATAAAACCGAGACTGTAGGAATCAATAATATATATGAGATTTATACAACTTCACCATACTGGAATGCATTTCCTCGATCACCAATGGTAATGGATTTCAATTTTATGAGCGAAAATTATTTTATAATCAATAATCATTTTAAATGCTGTGGCGATGGCATTCTTGATTATGATGACATATATGATGAAGAAAATAGACGATATACCGCAATAAATCTTCTAAAAGAACATATTGATAATTATCTACCAAATAATAATGTAATCATTCTAGGTGATTTGAATGATAATATTGCTGAGGAGCTACCAAATAATGTTTTCCTGGAGGTTTTAAATGATTCCATGCACTACCGTTTTTCAGATCTTGAAATTGCTCAAGGGAATAGTTCTGAATGGTCATTTCCTAATTGGCCCTCACATTTGGATCATATTTTAATTACTAATGAAATGTTTAATGGATTAAACAATTTTGGCGTACAGACAATAAAAATTGATGAATATCTTGATGGAGGCTGGAACGAGTATGACCAAAATATATCGGATCATAGACCTGTTGCAATAAAGTATAGTATTAATTCTTCTGCATATTATGATATTAATAATGATGGCATAATAAATGATGCTGACTTTATAATATTAATATCTTTTATAATGAGTGATAGCGGATTAATGAACTCAGCAGATATTAATTTTGATTCAGTCGTAGATATCTTTGATTTATTGCTTTTATCTGATTTTATCCAAAACATGTAAACAAGAATAGTTAAATGTATTGAAATGTGGAGAATAATATATTTATTACCTTTTATTAGTGGTTGGCTATTATTGCTTATTTCTGAGCAGTTTTTTGTTTTATCATTAGTTAACGGGATTACCCAGTTAATATTATTTACTTTTATTGTTTGTCTGCCTACGTGGTATACCGGTCGAATGTCTTTTGTAGATATTGGTTGGCCGTGGGGTCTTACTCTTATTGGAGTTCTCACATGGATTTATGGGGAAGGTGACAGCTTAAGAGTAGCTATTATTAGTATTGCCTATATTTTTGCTGGAAGTCGTATGGGAATAGGTGCAATAAAATTACTAATATCTGGTCATTTGGATAAAGAACTGCCTCGATACGAATTTCAAAAGAAACGATGGCTGAAAGTAGGAAAAACAAATATAGCACTGACAATGCAAGTAGAAGTAATTCTGCAAGGACTAGCAAATGCTTCTTTTTTAGCATTTCCTGCATTCATAATCTCTACCAACCCAAGTGAAGAAATATCTATTTTCGAAATGATCGGAATTGCTGTTTGGATAATTTCATTTATTATGGAATCTGTTGCTGATGTACAAAAACTAACTTATCTGCGAGCCATGAAAAAGTCAGGTGCACGCAATATGGTATGTAATATTGGTTTGTGGAAATACAGTCGCCATCCAAATTATTTTGCTGAATGGATGGTTTGGAATGCATTAGTGATTGCATCAATACCATCTTGGTTAAAACTCTATCCTAGCATGTCTGAAACTATGTTCGCACTAGTTGGTATGGGTTTGTTTCTGATATCAAGGATAATGTATGTTACTTTAGTTACATATACAGGAGCGATACCCTCTGAGTATTACTCGCTACAGAAAAGACCAGCATATAAAGACTATCAGCAAACAACAAACATGTTTTTTCCAGGGCCAACAAAAGAAAATTAATTTTTAAAATTTAATTATCGGAATAAAAATTATCTATTAATGGTTTGAGTAATGTAATCACTTCATCTACATCTTGTACAATAGTAATATTTTTAAAATCAGATTTATCCATTAACTTTTTGTTTAATGGTTCTGATTCCATCCAGTCTAAAAGGCCATTCCACATTTCACCTAATAAGATAATCGGTCTTTCAGATATGTGCCTAACCTGTATCAATTGCCAAGTATATAATAATTCAAGAATTGTACCAATCCCTCCAGGAGTAACTACTACAGCATGGCTGATACGCATGAACTCATCTAATCTTGAAGAGAACTTTTTATGATGATAAGAAATATCTAAATGTTTATTTGGAGTAGTTTCAAATGGTAGGTCAATATGTAATCCAAATGATTTTGATTTAGATTCACCATCTTTAGCACCAGCATTAGCTGCTTCCATTAAACCAGGACCTCCACCAGTAACAATATCAGCTTTATTTTGTGCTAGCTTTTTAGCAAGATTATACACCTGGATGTATTCATCTGTACTATTTTTAATTCTTGCTGACCCAAAAATACTTACTCTGAAGTAATCTGAACCTATTTCAGTTACTATTGAATCTAAATCCGCTACAATATTGTTTAATTGTTGAATTTTTTTAGATAGAAATTTTCGAACCTTTTTTTCTCTAATTTGCATAAATACCTTTCTTTTTTGAATACCCAAATAATAACGATCGATATGATCCGTCCACTATCGTGTGAGTTTTATTTGTGAGATGATAGATAATTATTTGAATATTCTCATTAGAATGTAAGTCCTTAAACTTTGACTAAATTATATATTTATTTATGAGTAGCTTTTGAAATGCATAGATATTTATCATTATTATTATTCATTGGGTTATTTTTTTGGAGTTGTGAAGATAATGGTGAGTGTATAGATGAATCGAAGATATTAGATGACCACTTTTGTACCGAAGAATATCAACCAGTTTGTGGTTGTAATGGATTGACTTATGATAATGATTGTTATGCTGAAAATGCAGGTATAACAGAATGGACGGAAGGTGAGTGTGAATAAAAAACCAGAATTACATTAAGCCCCACATTTGTGGGGTTTTTTGTTTTTAGGTGTTTATTACTTCTGCTTTGTAATATTGTCATTATGAAGCGATTTATTCTATTCTTTAATGTATCATTATTTATATGGTTTGCCTGCGAGGACAATAATTCATTAAACGTAGAAATTGCACCTTTGGAAGATTGTGCTGGGATATTAGGAGGAGAAAGTATTTGTGGCTGTACTGACAGTACAGCAACCAACTTTGACAGTAGCGCTACATATGATGATGAAAGTTGTATAAAAACCATTGAAATTATTTACAACATAGATGATAGCTTACCGGTTGATTGGATTGCAGAATTTTATATCGTAATCAATAATTTACAGAACATAATTCCTGTTTATCGAAACTATTTTAATGTCCTACAGGTTTATGCTTGGAATGATAATATTGATGATCCTTATTTAGGAATCGAAGGAGGTTCCTATGTTGGAGGAGAAAGCAGTTTACCCATCATGGTATTAGAGATACCAAATTCTGAATTTTTATATGGTCATATTCATCGTTTTTCAGTGATCGCACATGAATATTTTCATGTTTATCAACGAAGTTTAAGTCATTCGATGAATCTATGGAATGATCACCCAAATGGTTTTGATATTAAATGGTTAATTGAAGGTTCTGCAGCTTCTTTTGAGTCTATTTATATTCAAAATTATTATAATTATAATTATTTTAATGAACAAAACTATGTTGACTCTATGGTAACAATTGACCCAAGTATATTTGAAAGTTATAATAGTAATAACATAGATATTAATTATAGTTCATCAGTTTTTATGACGTTGGTCTTAGTAAAAGAATTAATTAGTTTGAGTCATTCAGAAAAAAATGCTTTTAAACTAATTTATAAAGATTTTATGCTCTCTGAAGCTACAAACCAAAACTGGGAGAATAAGTTTGAAAGTGTATTTGGTATCACAGTTAATGATTTTTACAATAGTATTAAAACCTATCCTGTTGATATTAATGAAGTTTTACCCAGTGATACGTTAATAATTGAAGAAATATTTGATTAAAAATAATTAAGATAAGCTCAAAACAATGGAAAAAATTACAAGGTTTTTTTCGAGATGTGCTTTTTATTATAGTGGATCAATCTGGTTAATATTTAAATCGAAGCGTATTTGCTTTCTAATTATTTATAATGTTCAATAAATATCAACGATAATTATCAAACAACAAGCACTTGATTGCGCTTTATCTTTGACTTAATTTCTGTTCAGTATCGCAGATAATTGCTATTTCAACTAGACAATTTATTTAATCCAAATAAAATAAAGGAACATCATCATGGCGACTTTGATTTTGCGGGAGACATACCGTGTATTGGAAGAGGAAATGAAATCTATTGATAAATTAAAGAGAGAAACCTCTATAAAGATTAGAGATGCAGCTAGTCATGGAGATCTTAAGGAGAATGCTGAATATCACGCTGCAAGGGAGGAACAAAGTTTAATAGTATACAAGAAACAATTATTACAGTCTCATGCACCATTCCAGTTTATTGAGTTTGGTGAAATTGATACTGAAGAGGTTAGCTTTGGTAATAAGGTTGAAATTCTTGAAGAAGGTAAAGATGAGGCTGAAGACTATTACTTATTAGGTCCTATCGAATTTGAGTTAGATCTTTATCCCATGATTGTAACGTATCATTCGCCTTTTGGCCAAGCCATAGTTGGTAAAAAAGTAAATGAAGATTTTACCCTTGAAATAGGGGATAAAGATACAAAGTTCACAATTACTGCAATTGATAGGATTTCTACATAATCAGGTAATAAAATTTGAAAGAATCATTAGAAGAAAATAAAAAAGCATTAGGTGCAGCGTTTGGAGTCGTTTTTGGAATAATTCTTGGAGCAGCTATTGATAATGTTGGGCTTGGTATAGCATTGGGCATAGCATTAGGCGTAGCTTTAGGTTCTACATTGTATAAAGAATCTTCTACAAATGTAAAAGAATAAGACTTCCTTACGATTCTATATTCATTGGTTTTTTTTGTTGTTTAAATAATTAGTAAATCAATTAATGAAAGACATCCAGAAAAAAGTAAAATTATTTTGTGAAAATAATCAATTGAACTCACCTGTTGAGCATCGAGTTTTAGATACGATGTCTGAACTAGGTGAAGTGGCTAAAGAAATACTCAAAATGAGTAATTATGGAGATCACCCTATTCAATATAATGATAATCTAAAAGTGGAATTAGGGGATCTTTTTTATTCTATAATTACAATTGCAAATGTATTTGACTTAGATCTAGAAGAAGCTCTTAATGAGGTATTACAAAAATATGAACAAAGAATCCGTAAAGGATCTCCATCATCTGATAATAATTAATTAATAATAAACATTTCCATATTTATTTGTCGCGGCATCACCCTTTTTAATCAAAAATAACATAGTTAAAGGAGCCAATAGTTGTATCTATTATGATTATAACTACATAAAAAATAATCCAATACAAAATAAAATACCAAAACTCAGCTCTACTAGCTCTTCCTTTAAATGATGCATAATGTTTCATGCATTTGATGAAATAATTGATTTTTATATCTATTATATTTCTCGATGCTTCCGAAGCATGCAATCATCCATAATAACAATCAACCCTGATTTACTCGCTAATTCGGCAGCTTCATGATTGATCACTCCATCTTGAAGCCATAATGCTTTTGCCTTGATATTTATTGCGCTTTCTGCTATCGGCACAACATATTCTGAACGTCGAAATACATCTACAATATCTACTGGTTCAATGATCTCTTCTAGCGAGGGATAGCATTTTATTCCTGATATTTCATTGTGTCCTGGGTTTACAGGAATAATATTATATCCTTGTTCTTTCATATACATAGAAACATAATGACTAGGGCGCTCAGGCTTAGGGCTCATGCCAACAACTGCTATAGTTTGCATTGAAAAAATTTCTTTTATGTCATCTAACGAATTCATCGTCTGCGTATAGTTCTTCTAGCTAAGTTAGAAAGAACGTACGAAATAATCTTAGGATTTTCCTTTAATCGGCGCAACGAATAATCAAACCAATCTGGCCCAAAAGGAATATACTGTCTTACAGTATAGCCTTTATTAAGTAACTGATTTAGTCTATTACCCATAGGCACACCATACAGCACCTGAAATTCAAATCGGTTATTTGCGATATTGTTTTGTTCAATCCAAGTCTCTATACGATCAATAAGGGCAATATCATGTGTGGCAATTGCAGCAAACCCTTCTCCTGAAAGAATTTGTTTAGTAATGAGAAAAAAACTATCTTGTATTTCTTTTCTATCTTTTAAAGCAATATTTGATGGTTCATTATAAATTCCTTTACAAATCCTTGTATTAAAACCCGGTGTATTTAATGTTTCAGCATCCTTGAGAGAACGCTTGAGGTATGCTTGCAATACGATTCCTATTTTTTCATAGCTGGAAATATTTCTTTGGTATAAATCAATAGTCCTTTGTGTATAAGGAGAGTTTTCCATATCTATCCTTAGGAAATTATTATAAGATTTAGCGTGATGTAGAATTTTTTGAAAATTTTCTTTTACAAGTTTTTCATTCAGTTCAAGACCTATATGTGTCAGCTTAATTGAAATATTACAGTTTAATGTTTCTTTGTTAATTACTTCATATAGGTTACAATAGTCTTTTGTTATCTTTTTTGCTTTAGCAGGAGATTGTATATGCTCTCCTAGTATATCAACAGTACAAGCATAGCCACGTTCGTTCATTTTTTTTACTACTTGCATGGTTCTTTCAACTGTCTCGCCAGCAACGTACGTTTTTGCAAATGGATGCACCATCCATTTAGGTAAATTACTGATGAGTGATAGGATTCCAATATTTATCCAAGACATGATCATATAATTTAGGATATTGCTATTATTGTTGCCAATTGCTTTGCTGATATAAAATATAGTGAAGTTTGGCTTGACTACGGAAAAGGCCTTCTACTAAATTCAATGCTTGCGAAAGCTGTATTAATATAATGTACCGAGACTTTGGAACCGTTTTAATTTTTGCTATGCTAGCAATAGTTTTAGTATACGTTCCTCTATTTATTCAAAGTTTAGTAGCACCTAGTCAAAAGACTCCAGATAAACTTGATAATTATGAATGTGGTGAAGAACCTGAAGGATCTGCTTGGGTTCAGTTTAATATTCGTTTTTATGTTATAGCGCTCATATTTCTAATTTTTGATGTTGAAGTAGTATTTTTATTTCCATGGGCTATGGTTTTTAAAGATATGGGTATGGTTGCATTTGTTGAAATGGGAATCTTTTTGCTCATTTTAATTGTTGGCTTAGCATATGTTTGGAAAAAAGGTGATTTGGATTGGGTAAAATATAATGTGAAGTATGGTAGAGGACGATATCGTCGAAAGACTTCACAAACGGAAGGAGAAGCTATTGGGAGTATTTGAAAATAAGTTTCAGGATAATGTGGTTGTTGCATCACTTGATAAATTATTAGGTTGGGCAAGATCTACATCTCCTTGGTTTTTTCAATTTGGATTAGCATGTTGTGCTATTGAAATGATGGCTACGGCAGCTAGTAGACACGATTTGATGCGTATTGGTATGATCCCAAGATCATCTCCAAGACAGGCAGATGTAATGATTGTAGCAGGAACCGTTACTTTAAAAATGGCTCTTCGAGTAAAGAAGCTTTACGAACAGATGGCCAATCCTAAATATGTTATATCCATGGGTAGTTGTGCTACAAGTGGAGGGCCTTATTGGCAACACGGGTACCATGTTTTAAAGGGAGTTGATCTAGTGGTGCCAGTTGATGTGTACGTTCCAGGATGTCCACCAAGACCAGAAGCATTAATAGAAGGATTATTGAAACTTCAAGAAAAGATACAAAGTGAACGACCCCTTACACGGAAGACTGCATGACGGATAATTTAGAACAGCTGATTAATGACGCTGTTGAAAAAGCATTAGCAGGCGACATGGATGCGATCAATAATATTGAAGATCGCGTTACTCGCTCAAAAGCAAAAGCGGCTCTTGTAAAAGCAAAACGAGAAGCGGCAAAGGAGCAAACAGAAAAAAGCTCTGATGAAAATTCAATTGATTCATCAGACGTAAAACAGGATCTAACAATAAATGAGAATATAGCTGAATTACTTATTCAGCAATTTCCTGATGACATTATCAAAGAATTATCTTCAAAAGAACACATACAGATTCAATCTAAAAACTGGTTGATAATTTCTAAATATTTACGTGATGACCCAGCATGCCTTTTTGATTCTTTACAGTGTATAACTGGAGTGGATCTGGGTGAAGAATCTGATTTAGAAGTTAGATACAATTTACATTCGATGACCCATCGACATGCTGTTGAAATAAGGATTTCTTGTTTACGTAATAAGGCAAAAGTTCCGTCAGTAGAATCTATATGGCGAATTGGAGATTGGTTTGAAAGAGAAACATATGATATGTATGGAATAGAATTTGAAGGCCATCGAGATCTCAAAAGAATTTTACTTCCAGAGGATTGGGAAGGTTGGCCATTAAGAAAAGATTATGAAGTTCAAGAAACATATCACGGCATTGTGGTTCCAAAGGTGAAAGAAGGATGGGAATAGTAAAAGGCGATCAAATGGTTTTAAACATAGGGCCTCAACACCCTAGCACCCATGGTGTTTTACGTTTAAAAGTCGTCACTGATGGTGAAATTGTTTCTGACATTGAGCCAATAATAGGTTATTTACATCGATGTTTTGAAAAACATTGTGAAAACTCTACATACGAACAAGTGATTCCATTTACTGATCGATGCGATTATATCGCTTCAATGAATAATAATTTTGGATATGTGGTAGCAATGGAAAAACTAATGGAAATTAAAGTCCCAGATCGCGTTGAGTATATTCGAATAATAATGGCTGAGTTGAATCGTATTGCTAGTCATCTTCTTGCATTAGGTGTTTATGGACTAGATGTGGGTGCTTTTACCCCTTTTCTTTATATGTTTAGAGATCGAGAACGTATTCTTGATATATTTGAACTAACGTGTGGAGCAAGATTATTATATAATTATATGTGGGTAGGTGGTGTTTCTCATGATCTTCCTGTTGGATTTGTTGAAACAGTTTATGGGTTTTTAGATTATTTTGAACCCAAATTAAAAGAATATAATGAAATATTAACCTATAATAAAATCTTCATAGAAAGAACTGCAGATGTAGGTGTTTTGCCTCCAGAAGTCGCTATTAGCTATGGAGTTTCAGGGCCTAACTTAAGAGGCTCTGGTGTTAAATGGGACTTACGAAAAGATGAACCTTATTCGATTTATGAGCGTTTTGACTTTGAGGTTCCTGTTGGCGAAGGTACTGTTGGCACAACTGGTGATTGTTGGGATCGATTTTATGTTCGAATGTTAGAAATGATTGAGAGTGCAAAAATTTTACGTCAAGCATTAAAAAATCTTCCTCAAGATGGGGATGTCCACCAGGCCATTCCTAAGAAAATTCGGCCACCAAAAGGGTCTATTTACCAGAGAACTGAAAGCCCCAGAGGTGATTTAGCTTACTATATAATTAGTGATGGTTCGCCTGAACCATATAGATTGAAAATGAGATCCCCTGCTTTTACTGCTCTTAGTGTTCTTAATGAAATTTCTAGAGGATGGATGCTCTCTGATGTAATTGCTATTTTAGGAAGTCTTGATATTGTTTTAGGAGAGATTGATCGGTGATTGTTGATTGGCTAATTGATTGGTTTCCAACAAGCGTAGCTTGGCCTGGTCTTACATTTGTTGTTGTGGTTATTTTATGTGCAATTCCGGTATTTGTTTTTATTGCTCTATACGCACTAGTTGCTATATACGGAGAGTTGAAAATCTCTTCATTTATCCAGGATAAAGTTGGACCAATGGGTCAAGGTGTTGGCTTGCATGCATGGAGATGGGGGTTGCTTCAGCCTGTAGCAGACGCATTAAAATTAATTTTAAAAGAAGATATTATTCCTTCATCTGCTGATAAGAAATTATTTATTTTAGCTCCTTTTATTGTTTTTATTGGTGCATTTATTGCATTCTCAGCATTGCCTTTTAGTCAGACATTAATAATAGCAGATATGAACATTGGTATATTTTATATCCTTGCCGTTAGTTCTTTAGGGGTGATTGGTATCATATTAGCTGGATGGAGCTCAAATAATAAATGGTCATTATATGGTGCAATGCGTTCCGCTGCGCAGATTATTAGTTACGAAATCCCGGTTGCTTTATCTATTGTAGTTGTAATTATGTTGACTGGTACAATGAGCATGCAAGGAATTATACAATACCAAAGTGGCTTAATTTGGGGCTTTCTACCAAATTGGTTAATCTTTAATAATCCGTTTACTTTTTTAGCTTTTATTATATTCTTTATTAGTGGTGTTGCTGAATGTAATCGCACGCCTTTTGATATTCCTGAAGCAGAATCAGAGCTTGTAGCAGGAGCGTTTACAGAGTATTCGGGTATGCGATATGCTTTTTTCTTTTTAAGTGAATATGCAAATATGTTTGTAGTAAGCGGTGTAGCTGCCACTGCATTTATGGGTGGATGGTTGAGTCCTATCCCAGGAATGCTTAATACTCCAGCTTGGGGTTTATTTTGGTTTATGAGTAAAAGTATGTTTTTGATATTTATGATGATATGGTTTCGTTGGACTTTTCCAAGATTAAGAGTTGATCAATTAATGGATGTGTGTTGGAAGGGATTTATACCTATTTCATTATTTAATATTTTTGGTGTTGGTATTTGGCATTTAATAGTAGGATAAGCTTATGGGTAATTATTTAAAAAATATTTGGGAAACTATAACAACAATGTTAACTGGAATGAGAGTAACTTTACAGCATTTATTGTCTATTCGTCGGAATAATGTCACGTTACAATATCCAGAAGAAAGGTGGCCTCGTCCGGAAAGAGATATTGGCTTTGATCATAGTAATTATAATGTTATTAGATCAAGACTCCATGTAGATATTGATGATTGTATTGGATGTTTAAAATGTGAAAGGGCATGCCCAGTAGATTGTATCAAAATAGAAACAGTAAAAGTTCCTAATAGGGGAGAAGATATTCGTAGTATTGGACATACGGGTGTAACAGCAAATGGTACAAAGAAGGCAATGGTTGTTTCTAGGTTTGATATTGATATGACTGAATGTTGTTATTGTAACCTATGTACATATCCTTGTCCTGAGGAATGTATTTATATGACGGGTGGGCCAAATTCTGAAAAGCATGAAATTGATTATGAGTATTCAGAATATGATCGTAATGATCTAATATTTCGTTTTGCAAAGAAAGTATCCGATGAAGAAATTGAAAGCGCAACATCTGTTTCTGGTGTAGAGGGCTAGATGGACAATATTGCTTTTGGATTAATTATAGCAATTACACTTGGTTCAGCATTGATGGTGGTGGTTTCAAAGCAGTTATTATATTCTGCAATAGCATTATTATTTACACTTTTTGGCATTGCTGGTCTATATATATTTATGTGGGCAGATTTTATGGCAGGTGTTCAAGTTGTCGTATACATAGGTGGAATTTTAGTCCTCTTGATTTTTGGTATTATGTTAACTAATAAGATTAGTTCTGTTAATATATCACATACAAGTTTACAAAGAGGGGTAGGCGCTGTAGTTACATTAGGTGTTCTAGGTTTTTTAATTTCAATGATTAATAATACATCTTGGCTACAACTTTCTTCTGTAGAGCCTAGTCAGACAGCAGATAGTATTGGAAGATTATTAATGATGGATTTCTTACTTCCTTTTGAGGTTGCATCTTTGCTTTTATTGGGTGCTTTAATAGGTGCTGCAATGTTATCTAGAAACACGAATTAATGGATAATCTTCAAACATATCTTTATATAAGTGCAATCTTATTTTCTCTTGGATTATATGGAGTTATCACTCGCAGAAATGGAATTGCAGTATTGATGGGCGTAGAATTAATATTGAATTCTGCAAATATTAATTTTGTTGCTTTTGCTCGGTTTGGAGGAATGAACTTTAGCGGACAAGTTTTTGCGCTTTTTGTTATTATAATGGCAGCAGCAGAGGCGGCTGTTGCGTTAGCTATTATAATAAATGTTTTTAATAATCTTGACACAGTAAATATCGATGATGCAAGAGAATTAAAATTATGACAGGAGACATGTTAATTAATTATGCTCTAGGTATATTATTCTTACCTTTGTTGTCATTTATTATTTTAATTTTCGTTGGTAAACGTTTGCCTCGGCAAGGGGATGTCGTAGCAATTGGTACAATCATAACAACCTTAATATTATCATTGGCTATGTTTGGTAGTATGTTGTTATCGCATGATCCCTTGTTCCAGCATGAGGCTTCTTTTACATGGATGGATTTGGGTGATTTTAAAATCAAACTTGGCTTCCTAATCGATAATATCACAATAATTATGCTGCTTGTTGTATCACTAATATCAACTATGACGCATATTTTCTCAACAAAATATATGGAAGGTGATATTCGATACTCTCGGTATTATGCTTATCTGGGACTATTTACTTTTAGTATGAATGGTATCGTGTTGGCAAATAATCTCGTTTCCTTATATATTTTTTGGGAATTAGTTGGTGTCAGTTCTTATTTGTTGATTGGTCATTGGTTTGAAAAAGATTCTGCTGCTGACGCAAGTAAAAAAGCTTTCTTAATCAATAGAGTTGGGGATATCGGTTTCTTTATCGGGTTAATGCTGGTCTTTACCGCTTTAGGAACATTTAACTATGCGGAGATTTTTGAAGGTGTAGCTAAAGGAGCAATATCTGGTTCACTATTGACATTTGCTGGGATTGGCTTATTTATGGGAGCAGTAGGAAAATCATCTCAGTTTCCTCTGCATATTTGGTTGCCAGATGCGATGGAGGGGCCTACACCAGTTTCTGCATTAATGCATGCCGCAACAATGGTTGCTGCGGGTGTTTATCTTTCTGTGCGACTATTCCCATTATTTACACCAGATGCTTTACTTTTTATAGCTTATACAGGAGGATTTACTGCAATATTTGCAGCAACAATAGCTATAACCCAAAATGATATTAAAAAAGTCTTAGCATATTCAACCGTAAGCCAATTAGGGTACATGATTTTAGCGGTGGGTACTGGGGCATATGTTGCAGGTTTTTTCCATTTAGTTACTCATGCAATGTTCAAGGCCTGTTTGTTCTATGGATCAGGAAGTGTTATACATGCTATGCACCATTCCCTTCATAATTTAAAAGATCATGATACAGATCCACAGGATATGAGAAATATGGGTGGATTTAAATCTAAAATGCCTATTACATATTGGACTATGTTAGTTGCAACGCTTGCAATTTCTGGAGTCCCTCTATTCTCAGGTTTTTTATCTAAAGATGCTGTTTTGGCAGGAACTCTTTCATTTGCTAGTCATCATCCACAGCATTTTCTCCTACCGGTTTTTGGTTTTTCCGCTGCTTTAATTACGGCCTTCTATATGTTTAGACTGATTTTTATGACTTTTCACAATGAGCCAAAATTGCCAAATGTTTATAAAGATATACATGAATCTCCAAAACCTATGGTTTTCCCATTAATTCTTTTAAGCTCACTTAGTATATTTATTTTTTATACTTTACCTTATTTTAATCCTTTATCAGATCATGGTTGGTTTATGGAGCTAATAAAGGCCAAAGATTCTATGGTTCCCGGTAATCCAAGTGCTCATTATATTGCTGAAGGGATACATCACAGCCATACGCTTACTATGATTTTATCTATTCTTGTCGCATCATTGGGTATTTTTCTTTCATGGGCAGTTTATATTAAAAATAGCATATCTGCTGATGCTTGGTCAAATAAATTTGGCCTTTTTTATAAGTTATCTCTAAACAAATATTATTTTGATGAAAATTATAATAAATATCTTTATCAACCGTTTTTGCGTTTATCAAATCGTGTTTCTTATATCGATTGGGATTTGTATGATAAATATTTTATTAATGGTTTTGGCCGTATCACAAAATGGCTCTCAATTATTTCAGATAAGATAGATTATGATGGGCTTGATCAAACTATTGTAGATGGTTTTGGCCGTTCGATGGGTAAGACTGGGTCATCTTTGAAAGAAATTCAGACGGGACGTTTACAAAACTATATGCTGTTTGCTCTTTTTGGCGTGATTATTATTATAATTTTTCAATCTTTTTAACTATGAAATAATTAGGACAATCGTATGGAAAATATTTTAAGTTGGATTATATGGATTCCTGTTTTGGGAATGATTGCAATTGCGTTCATTCCAAGAGAAAAGCATGATCTAATTAAAAAAGTTGCCGCTGGTGCAACTGGTATCCAGTTGCTTGTAGCAATTGCATTGTGGTCAACTTTTGATGCAACAAATGGTTCTTTTCAATTCATGGAAAGAGCTGAGTGGATACCGTCTCTAGGAATAAGTTACATTCTAGGAATAGATGGACTTAGCTTACCAATGGTTGCCTTGAATGCGTTAATCGCATTCATTGGTGTTTTTGTTAGTTGGAATATTGATCGAGCAGTAAAAGGCTATTTTGCTCTATTTCTTTTACTTGATACGGGCGTCATGGGTGTCTTTTTATCATTGGACTTCTTCCTGTTTTATGTTTTTTGGGAAGTAATGTTATTACCTATGTATTTCTTAATTGGAATGTGGGGTGGCCCTCAACGAGAATATGCTGCAATAAAATTTTTCTTATACACTTTATTTGGCTCTGTTTTAATGTTAATTGCATTACTTGCATTATATTTTGCCTGTGGTCAAACATTTGATATGCAATTAATGATGGAGCGTGCGCCTTTTGCACTTGATGGAGTTGTTTGGTGGGGGATGAGCGCCATTAAAGTAATATGGGTGTTACTATTTATTGGTTTTGCCATTAAAGTACCTGTCTTTCCTTTTCATACATGGCTTCCTTTAGCGCACGTTGAAGCACCAACAGCAATATCAGTAGTATTAGCTGGAATACTTCTAAAGTTAGGAGTTTATGGTATGCTAAGAATTAACTATACGATGCTCCCTGATGCAGTTTGGTGGTTTTCAGGTGCACTTGCTTTTTTAGGTATGATAAATGTTATATGGGGGGCGATGTGCGCCTTAGCACAAAAAGATTTAAAGAAAATGGTGGCCTATTCAAGTATCAATCATATGGGGTATCTATTATTGGGAATGGCTGCTGTTATAGCTGGAGGATCTGTAAATGGTTCGAACTTAATGGCTGCGCAAGCAGGAATGAATGGCGCTGTATTCCAGATGTTTAATCATGGTACCATATCAGCTATGTTATTTATTCTAGTAGGAGTCATTTATGAGCAGGCGCATCACAGAGATATTGAAGGTTTTGGTGGCCTTGCATCACAAATGCCTATCTATACAGCTATTGTAGCATTAGCATTTTTTGCCGGTTTAGGTCTACCAGGCCTTTCAGGGTTTGTTAGTGAAGCAATGTGCTTTATTGGTGCATTTCCTGTTTATCGTAATATTGTAATTATTTCTACAATTGGAATTTTATTGAATGCTGCATATTTCCTATGGGCATTTCAACGAATGTTTTTCGGTAAACTAAATGAGAAATATACTAAACTGGTTGATATTAATAATCGGGAATTATTTACAGTTATACCCCTTTTAATTATTACAATTTTTCTCGGTGTATATCCCCGACCCTTCTTAGATATGATTAAAGAAACAATGAACGTCATAATTGATCAAGTTGTAGTGGTTGGAGGAATAGCTGGCATATTCTAGCTAGTATAGATACGGATGAATAACCTGTTGAGCATATCACTATTTTGGCCAGAGCTTGTATTAACGGCCACAATATTAATTGCTATTCTTATTGATATTTTTTCAGTTTCAAATCAAGCAAATAGAGTAACCAACTTTGTTATTATAGGCTTATTGGCAACGTTAGCTGCAGTTTTTCTTACTAATCATTCCCCAACTACTTTGTTTATGGATTCATTAGCTTTTGACCCATTTGCTAGTTTTATCAAATCTGTGGTTTTAATAGCTACATTACTTGTTGTTGTAATTAGTAGGTATACAAATGAGTTTGAAGGTTATCATACCGGTGAATACTATGCTCTCATATGCATAATGGTATTTGGAATGTTCTTGATGGCTAGTGCAATTGATTTAATAACAGTTTATTTATCCATTGAAGTTGTGTCATTGATGTCTTTTATTTTAGCTGGTTATTTGAAAAACAATCCTAGATCAAATGAAGCATCATTAAAATATGTTATTTATGGAGCATTTTCATCAGGAATTATGTTGTATGGATTAAGTATTATATTTGGCTTAACAGGTACAACCAAATTTTTTGCCATTAGAGATGCAATTTCAACTTTGGATTCCTCGTCAAATCTTGCTTTAACTTTATCCACTATTTTTGTATTAGCAGGATTTGGATATAAAATATCTGCTGTTCCCTTTCATTTCTGGACACCTGATGTATATGAGGGATCACCAACGCCAATTACAGCATATTTATCTGTTGCGCCAAAAGCAGCAGGCTTTGCTTTAATGATACGTTTCTTTAACCAGGTTTTTGTCAATGGAGATTCTTTAGGTTCACTAGGATGGTATGCAGATGTTAGTTTTGCTTGGCCGCAAATATTAGGGGTTGTTTCTGTTATTACAATGACGATGGGTAATCTAGTGGCTATTCAACAAGATAGCGTTAAAAGAATGCTTGCTTATTCGAGCATAGCGCATGCTGGGTACATGTTAATGGCATTTCCAACTATTTCCTCCGAAGGTGTTTTTGCTATAATGATTTATTTGGTTATGTATCTTTTTATGAACTTAGGTGCATTTTTTGTGCTTATATACGTTTCGCAAAAACAAGGAGGAGAAAATTTTGAACATTTTAGTGGATTAGGATGGCGAATGCCGATTGTTGGAATTGTTATGACAGTTTTTATGTTTTCTTTGACAGGCCTACCACCCACAGTTGGCTTTATAGGGAAATTTTATTTATTTGTTGCAATTATTAATGCAGGTCCATCCTTTTACTGGATTGCCTTTTTTGGAGCAATTAATACAGTAGTCTCTTTGTATTATTATATGAGAGTGGTAAAAACAATGTATTTAGATGGGGAACCTAGTGAAGAAATTGTTGTTCCTCCTTTTTCAATGACGCTAATGTTTTTGGTTCTAGCTATTCCATCTGTTTTTTTTGGAATTTATTGGACACCTATACTTAACTGGGTCAAAGATAGCTTATTATTTTTTGTACAAATCTAATTATTTATTACTTAGGAAATATACTTGACGCACATCAAAATTAGAAAGGGACATAATATTCGAATATCGGGTACCCCGATAGATGAATATTATAATATAGAACAAACCAAAACAGTTTCTATTCAACCACACGACTTTAGATATATCAAACCTAAGCTGCTAGTTAAGACCGGTGATAGGGTAGAAATTGGATCCCCATTGTTTTTTGATAAACTTCAACCAGATATTAAATGGGCATCACCAGGTGGTGGAGAAGTAAAAGAAGTGGTATTAGGTGAACGAAGGGCTATCCAAAAAATAATTATTCAATTAGATGAAGAAGAAAAATCAGTTATTCATTCTCCTATTAAATATCAAGAAATTTCTTCGCTCGGAAAGACTAAAGTAACTGATAAAATTTTAGAAGCTAATTTGTGGCCTTTAATTAGACAGCGGCCATATAATAAAATTGCAGACCAAAATGATAACCCAAGGGCAATATTCGTTTCAGGATTTAATTCTGCTCCATTAAGTGTCAATCTTGATTTTGCCTTACGCCATAAGCAATCAGTATTCCAAGCCGGGCTTGATGTGTTAAATCAATTGTCTGATGGTAATGTACATCTTACTTTTGAAGCTGATACGAATTGCGAGACATTAACTTCTGCAAGAAATGTTAATCTTCATACAATTGATGGACCCCATCCCTCTGGAAATGTAGGGATTCAAATTCATCATATTGATCCTTGGAAACCAAATGAAGTTATTTGGGTAGTAAATGCTCAACATGTTATTACAATTGGGGACTTGTTCCTTAAAGGTATTTATGACCCTTCAATTATTGCAACTGTTGGTGGTCCCGGAGTGAAAAACTGTGCACACATCAAGACTCGAACTGGTGCAAGTATAGAAACATTTTTATCAGATAATCTTCATATTGATGATAACCGAATTATTTCAGGAGATATTTTAACAGGAAAAGAGTCTGATTTAAATGGATATATAGGCTATTATGATACCACTATTTCTGTTGTTCCCAATTCAAATGATAGGGAGTTTCTTGGTCTATTAAAACCTGGTAATGATAAAACGCGGTATAGCGTAACAAATGCATTTGTATTAAAGAATAAAACCACTTTTAGTTTTACTACTCAACAATCAGGTTCTTTAAGGCCAATGGTTCCAATTAATGCTTGGGAAAATATGCTTCCAATGGATATATATCCTAATGCATTATATCGATCTATTTTAGCTGAAGATTTTGAAGAAATGGAAGGGTTAGGTTTGTTAGAATGTGATGAAGAAGACTTTGCCCTTTGTTCATTTGTTTGTCCTAGTAAGATTGATATTGGTTCAGTAATTCGAAGTGGGTTAGACCTCATGAAAGATGATGGTTAATGTGATTAATACTCTACAAAAATTAATTAAAAATATTGAACCCAAGTTTACAAATGAAGGCCCTCTGCAACGATTCTTTCCAATATTTGAAGCGACTGAATCCTTTTTATTTTCTACAGCTGAAAAAACTAATTCAGGTCCGCATGTACGTGATAGTGTTGATATTAAAAGAGTAATGATTCTTGTTGTGCTAGCACTAATACCTTGTTATATATTTGGTGCGATAAATATTGGTGTACAAGCTGGTATAGCTACTGGAAAAGTAAGATCTCTTTTTGATAATTTTATTTTTGGAATGGAATATATCATCCCCATCATTCTTGTTGCCTTTATTGCTGGGGCTTTCTGGGAAGTTTTGTTTGCGGTTGTAAGAAAACATGATATTTATGAAGGCTTTTTAGTAACATGTGCTCTTATACCTTTATTAATGCCTCCAACAATTCCACTTTGGCAAGTTTTTGTAGCTACATCCTTTGGTATTGTAATTGGAAAAGAAATTTTTGGTGGTGTTGGATATAATATTTTTAATCCAGCTTTAGTAACAAGAGCATTTATTTATTTTGCCTATCCAACAGAGATTGCTGGTGATAAAGTTTGGTTGGTTGGTCCTGATGGATATTCCGGAGCAACAGCTTTAGCAATTCCAGCAGCAGCAGAAAATAGTAATGCATTAGATCTGCTTCATAATGTAACTCAATTTGACTTTTCCTGGATAAATATGGCTATGGGCTATGTTCCAGGATCGATAGGAGAAACTAATAAAATTATTATTCTGCTTAGTGCGATATTTCTTGTTTACATTAAAATTGCTTCTTGGAGAACAATAGTAGCCGCTGTGCTTGGTTTATTCTTTACTGCTATAGTAACAAATATATTGGCGCCATTTTCTTCAAATACCATGTTAAGTTTACCTCCACATTATCACTTAGTTATGGGTAGCTTTATGTTTGGTGTAGTATTTATGGCTACGGAACCAGTTACATCTGCTCATACAAATAGAGGTAAATGGATTTACGGTTTTCTTATAGGTTCATTAACCGTTATCATCCGCTCGATTAATCCGGCATATCCAGAGGGTATCATGCTAGCAATACTATTAATGAATGCTTTTGCACCATTAATAGATTATTTTGTTATACAGAAAAATATTAATCAGAGAAAGTTGCGCTATGCGAAGTAATGCCTATACATTGATTTTTACCTCAATTACAACTGTATTGCTTGGATTTCTTTTATCGTTTGTATCTGAATCACTAAAAGAGACTCAACGAATAAATGAAGAAATTGATATTATGAAAAATATTTTGTATTCATTGGAATTCACTGAAAAAGATGGTCCTTGGTCTGGTGAAGAAGTAAAAAAAATATTTGATTCATCGGTTATTCAAAAGGTAGTAAGTGCTGATGGAGAAGTAATTGAAGATTTAATTCCTTCTGAAATTCGGGCAGATAAAATGGAAACGCAATTTCCTTTATATGTTAAAGTTGTTAATAATTCTGTCGATGGTTATGCTATCCCTATTTCTGGTAAAGGATTATGGTCAACTTTATATGGGTATTTTGCATTAGAAAATGATGGATCTACTGTAAAAGGAATAAGGTTTTATAAGCATAAAGAAACACCAGGCCTTGGGGGGGAAGTAGAGAAAGATTGGTTTACAAACAATTTTGTTGGTAAAAAAATAGTAGATAAGAACGGTAGCTTAGTTAGCATTCAATCTATTAAAGGACAAGTAGATACTTCTTCACCAGATGCATATCATCAGGTTGATGGAATATCAGGGGCAACAATGACAACAAAAGGACTCAATGAATTTTTAATGAATGATTTAAAAAAATATGATTCTTTTTTTCAAAAGATTAGAGTGGAGTCAAAGGGCTAATGAAATTATTTGATAGTAAATCTAAACAAGCCCTCAAAGACCCGTTAATGCAGGATAATCCCATCACATTTCAGGTTTTAGGTATATGTTCCGCATTAGCAGTAACGGTAAAAATGGATACAGCCATAGTAATGTCTTTTGCAGTGGTTTTTGTGCTTACTATGTCTAATACAGTAGTTTCTATTTTTAGAAATATGATACCATCGCGAGTACGTATTATTTTTTCTCTTTTAGTTATATCATCTTTAGTTACCTTGACTGATCAATATTTAAAAGCGTATATGTATGATATGAGTAAAGAATTAAACGTGTTTCTGGCATTAATAATTACTAACTGTATAGTTTTAGGAAGAGCAGAAGCATTTGCTATGAAAGAAGGCCCCTGGCGATCTTTTTTAGATGGCCTAGGGAATGCCTTGGGTTATGGGATAATATTAGTAGCTGTTGCGGCTTTCCGTGAATTATTTGGAAGTGGCTCATTAATGGGTTTCCAAATTATTTCTGATTCGATGTATACTTCAGGATACCAAAATAATGGTCTTATGGTTTTATCCCCAGGTGCATTTATTATACTTGGTTTAATTATATGGGTACAGCGTACGATTGGAAAAATAGAGGAAGAATAATTTGTTAGAACATTATATTAGTTTAGCAACAAAAGCAATTTTCATCGAAAATATCCTACTAGCTTATTTTCTTGGAATGTGTTCCTTTTTAGCAATTTCTAAGCGTGTAGATACAAGTATTGGACTTGGGTTTGCTGTAACTGTTGTATTAACAATAACTGCACCTGCAAATTGGGCAATTCATCACTATTTTTTACGAGATGGAGCTCTTTCTTGGGCGGGGTTACCTACAGTAAATCTTAGTTATTTGAATTTCATAGTATTTATTGCTGTTATTGCTGCAATGGTACAGCTTGTAGAAATGATTTTAGATAGGTTTTCAGAAAAGTTATATCATAATCTTGGAATATTTCTTCCTCTAATTGCTGTCAATTGTTCCATTTTAGGTGGGTCTTTATTTTTAGTTGAAAGAGAATATACATTTATTGAATCTACCGTCTTTGGATTTGGTTCAGGTCTAGGCTTTTTTTTGGCGATCGCATCAATGTCTTCTATTCGATATAAGCTTCGCTATTCCAATGTTCCTTCAAAATTAAAAGGTCTTGGAATAACTATGTTGTTAACTGGTTTATTATCAATGGCATTCATGGCATTTTCAGGAATAGATTTATAATGATTGAGACTACCATATCTGGAATTATTGTTTTTAGTGGTGTTATAACAATATTGGTTGTGATATTGAACTTTGCTCAATCAAAATTGTTGCCCCAAGATGAAGTCTCCCTAGTAATAAATGATAAAGGCGATGAAGCTATTAATGTTAAACCTGGATCTACCTTATTATCTGCATTATCAGGGCAAAAAATCTTTTTACCTTCAGCTTGCGGAGGTGGGGGTACTTGCGCGCTGTGTAAATGTCAAGTATTAGATGGCGGTGGGGATATTTTACCTACTGAGACTGGGCATATTAATAGGAAAGAAGCAAAAGAAAACTGGCGTCTTTCTTGTCAAGTAAAAATTAAACAAGATATGAAGATTCGTGTTCCAGATGAAATTTTCAACATACAAAAATGGCAATGTACAGTAAAGTCGAATGAAAATGTTGCAACGTTCATAAAAGAGTTAGTTCTAGAACTCCCTGAAGGTGAAAATCTTAATTTTACCGCAGGTGGATATATACAAATTGATATTCCTGAATATCACAATTTAACCTATGCAGATTTTGCAGTTGAAAATCAATATCATCCAGATTGGGATAAATATAATATTTGGGATTTAGTTGCGAATAACGATGAAGAATGTTTTCGAGCCTACTCTATGGCAAACCATCCTGCAGAAGGAAATAGAGTCATGTTAAATGTACGTGTTGCTACTCCACCACCTCCGCTTTGGGAAACAGCTCCTCCTGGAATTGCTTCCTCATATATATTTAATCTTAAAGAGGGTGATAAAGTAACTATTTCAGGTCCCTATGGTGATTTCTTTGTTAAGAATACAGAAAGAGAAATGATATATATTGGTGGTGGTGCTGGTATGGCGCCGATGCGCAGTCATTTATTTGATTTATTTCATACTCAAAAGACGAATAGGAAGGTCTCATTTTGGTACGGAGCAAGATCATTAAGAGAGATGTTTTATGATCAAGATTTTAAAGATATCGTTAAAGATTTTCCAAATTTTTCTTTTAATGTTGCAATGTCTGAGCCTTTACCTGAAGACAATTGGAGCGGGCCAACCGGATTTATACATCAAGTACTTTTAGATAATTATCTTAATAATCATGAAGATCCTACAGAAGTTGAATACTATCTATGTGGACCTCCACCAATGATTGATGCTTGTCAAAAAATGCTTTATGATTTAGGAGTTGAACCAGAAATGATTGCGTATGACAGCTTTGGGTAAAAGCCTAATCTACGTTTGATTGCCATCTAATATTTTTTCTTCGCATTTACTATTATCGCCACCACATACAACACAAGATCCGTCCGGGTTGCCCCCACAAGAACCACTTAGCGGTTTATTATTAAATATTACACCAATAGACATTAGTAGAATTGCGAATAATAGAATTAATGTTCCAATTATAATATCCATAAATAAATTTAATCTAAATAAACCAATTCTGTAAAAGATCATTTCATATTTCAATATTTATTATGATTTAATTATGAAAAGAGTAATTTTAGAACCTATTTTTAATAAATATATTTGTAATAAAAAATGAAATATCTAAAAAATATCTATTTATTATTTTTTTTCCCGCTCCAGTTATTCGGAGCCAGTGGTGAAGGTTTAGATCATGCCCCTCATCTTGATGGATCAATTTTAACTATTTTCTGGATTATACCTTTTGTGGGTATTCTTTTATCAATTGCAATATTTCCACTAGTCGCACCACATTTTTGGCATAAAAATTTTGGAAAAATTTCAATGTTTTGGGCTATATCCTTACTTATTCCTTTGCTATTAAATAAGTATATAGGTTTTTCAATAACATTGTATGAGGTTCTACATGTTGGTCTTTTAGAATACATACCATTTATAATACTATTGTTGGCTTTATTTACTATTTCTGGAGGCGTAAGTCTTAAAGGAAGTCTTGTTGGTAAACCTATTACTAATCTATTAATTCTTTTAATAGGAACTTTGCTTGCTAGTTGGATGGGTACTACAGGTGCAGCTATGCTATTAATCCGGCCCCTTCTCCGTGCAAATAAAGACCGTAAGTACAAAGTACATACAATTGTATTTTTTATTTTCTTAGTTGCTAATGTTGGTGGTTCATTAACCCCGCTGGGTGATCCTCCTTTGTTTTTAGGGTTTTTGAAAGGTGTCTCTTTTTTCTGGACTACATCAGCTATGTTTTTACCAATGTTAATGGTAGTATGTTATTTAACTATTCTTTATTTCCTAATAGATAGTTACTTGTATAAAAAAGAAGATATTTCAGCTATTGAAAATATCGATAACGCAGACATGGAAAAACTTTCTTTAGAGGGCTCCTTCAATTTATTATTGCTTGTGGGTGTTATAGGCTCTGTTCTATTGAGTGGATTCTGGAGACCCGAAATCTATTTTTCAATTTTTCATGTTCACGTAGAATTACAAAACTTAACTCGTGATATTTTACTTCTTCTGTTATCATATATTAGTTGGATACGTACACCTCAACATATAAGAGAAACAAATGAATATACATGGTTTCCTATTGTAGAGGTTGCAAAATTATTTGCAGGAATATTTATTACTATCATTCCTGCAATTGCAATATTAAAAGCTGGTGATAAGGGAGCTCTTTCAGTTGTTATTCAATCAGTATCAAATGAATCTGAACCTATTAATTTCATGTATTTTTGGTTAACTGGAATTTTATCAAGCTTTTTAGACAATGCGCCTACCTATTTAGTGTTTTTTAATACTGCGGGAGGTGACCCCATGCTTCTTATGACTGATTATTATAATACTCTTCTAGCAATTTCTGCTGGCGCTGTCTTTATGGGCGCTAATACGTATATAGGAAATGCGCCTAATTTTATGGTTAAATCTATTTCTGAATCTGCAGGCATTGAGATGCCTAGTTTTTTTGGTTATTTAGTTAAGTATTCCATACCTATTTTATTTCCTATCTTCTTTATTATAAGTATAGTCTTTTTCTAGTGCGCATCACAAAGGTTACTACGAAAACAGGTGATAAAGGCAAGACGGCGCTTGCTGATGGATCTAGAGTAAATAAAGATAGTTTACGTGTACATTGTTTAGGATCAATAGATGAGTTGAATAGTTTTATAGGTTTTGCAGCTGTTTTATTAGCTGTTAAAACTAAAATTGATTTAAAATCTATTCAAAATGACTTATTAAATATTGGTGCAGAAATTTCTATTCCTAATTCTGACAGAAATTTTCTTGATAAAGATCGTATTAATTACCTTGAAAAAGAAACTCAATTAATCAACAAGGAATTGCCTCCATTAAAAGAATTTATTTTACCTGGAGGTGATGATTTATGTTCTAGAGTGCATATAGCAAGATCAATTTGTCGAAGATCAGAGCGTGATCTTGTTATGTTAAATAATGAGGAACAAATTTCACCTGAAATTCTTCAATACATTAATAGATTATCGGATTATTTATTTGTTCTAGCTAGATTAATCTCTAGAAGTAGTGATGGAAAAGAAATTCAGTGGAAAAGAAGTTAGTTATATAAACTATTTATGGTTTATTAATTAATATCTACTAATCATAAATTCTATACTTAATTATCGATAAATATGATTGATTGGAAACATATTAATAATTATATAGATAATGCAAAATCAATTTTGCTTACTATGCATGAAAATCCTGATGGTGATGGTTTAGGTAGCGCTACAGCTATGTATTATTACTTAAAAGAAATTAAAAAAGATTGTCGAATACTTAATGTTTCATCGCTACCTGTTGAATATAATTTTTTAAATAAAGATAATATTATTGAAACATATAAATCTGATATTCATGATTCATGGATATCTAGTGTTGATTTAGCAATAATCTTTGATGTTGGAGATTATAAAAGAATAAGAGATCTAAAAACACGAATTAAAGAAAATAATATCAAAACATTAAATATTGATCATCACCCGCATCCAAAGGATCACCCGTTTACCTATAATATTGTTGATCTAAAAGCTGCTTCTACTGGAGACATGGTTTATGATTATATTAAGAGTGTTAGAAATGGGAAAATATCTAAATTAATGGCTGAAGGTATTTATACAGCTGTAATGACTGATACAGGATGTTTTCGTTATTCAAATACTAATACTCATTGCCATGATATCGCAATTGAGTGTATTGAAGTAGGTGTAAATACTACTAATATTTATCAATTAATTTATGAATCGAGTTCTCAATCGAGGATTTTGTTATTAGGAAATATATTACGAAATATTCATTATGAATTGGATGGTGAATTTGCCTGGTTTGTAGTGGATAAAAACATGATGTCAAGCGCTAAAGCTTCAAAGGCAGATGTTGAAGGGTTCAGTGACTTTGTACGGACTATAAGAGGTGTAGAGGTGTCAATGATGATTATGCAAATTGACGAATCTAGTTGTCGCCTAAATTTTCGCTCTACTGGAAAATATATTATTAATGGTGTAGCAGTTGAACTTGGAGGAGGAGGTCATAAATTTGCCTCAGGAGCTGTTATACATGATTCTTTGGAATCAGTAGTAAATAATTCTGTAGAAATAATGAAAAAATCTCTTTTGCAGCAACGTTCAGAGCTTACATGAAAATCTTGTTAGCAAAAGATGCGGGATATTGTTTTGGTGTACGAGATGCAGTTAACCTTGCCTATGAAACTGCAAAAAAAGAGGGTGAAGTTTTTATGCTTGGTGATATAGTCCATAACGAGAATGTTGTTCACGAGCTAGAAGAAGCAGGAGTTAATGTTGTTAATAGTTTAGATCAAGTTCCAGATAATAAACCTATTTTATTTCGTGCACATGGTACAGTTCCCGATCTTTGGAAAGAATCAAAGGATAGAGTGATGGATGTTGTAGATGCAACATGCCCGTTAGTTACAGAGATTCATGAAGAAGTAAAAAAATTAGATTCTGAAGATAGAAAAATTATAATAATTGGAGATCATGGGCATGATGAGGTAAATGGTATAAAAGAACAAGTGAAAAATGCTATAGTAATTGCAAATCCAGAAGAAGCGATGCAATTAAGAAAAATGAAGAAGGCGGGTGTGGTTTCACAATCCACACAAATGATTGAGAATGTTCAAGAAATTATAAACATTTTAATGACAAAAGTTTTTGATCTGAGATTTGTAAATACAATTTGTTTTCCAACAAGAAGAAATCATGAACAAATTAAAAGTCTTTCAGAAATTTGTGATATTATGATTGTTATAGGTTCATTTACTAGTGCTAATTCTAAGCGATTGACAGAATTAGCTAAAATTAGGAATGAAAGAACATTTCAGGTTACAAGTGTTAAAGATTTAGACATTGACTGGTTCCAACAAACGGATACGGTTGGTATATCTGCTGGGGCCTCAACGCCAGATAACATAATTAATGATGTTCTAGAAAAAATTAAATTAATTGGAAAAGTTTCAGAGGAGGAATTAGTTTATGAGTAAAGGATCATTTGATGTAAAAGTTGGGCTTGCTGAAATGCTTAAAGGCGGTGTAATTATGGATGTAACAGATGCTAAGCAAGCAAAAATTGCAGAGGATGCAGGAGCAGTAGCTGTAATGGCGCTTGAGCGTATACCTGCTGATATTAGGGCTGATGGAGGTATTGCTCGCATGAGTGATCCTGCTATGATCAAAGATATCCAAAATACGGTATCCATACCAGTAATGGCAAAATGCCGTATTGGTCATTTTGCGGAAGCGCAAATATTAGAGGCTTTAGAAATTGATTTTATTGATGAAAGTGAAGTTTTAACTCCTGCTGATGAAAAAAACCATATATGGAAACATTCTTTTAAAGTTCCTTTTGTTTGTGGATGTAGAAACTTAGGTGAGGCTCTTAGAAGAATTGGAGAGGGTGCAGCATTAATTCGAACAAAAGGGGAAGCTGGAAGTGGAAATATCATTGAGGCAGTTAGGCATATGCGAGAAGTACAATCAAATATAAAAAAACTAACAAAAATGGATGATGATGAATTAATGGCAGAATCAAAAGACATGGGAGCGCCTTTTTCACTCGTCCAGCAAGTTTCAAATTTGGGTAGATTGCCTGTTCCAAATTTTGCTGCTGGAGGAGTTGCTACTCCTGCTGATGCTTCATTAATGATGCAACTTGGCGCAGAAACGGTATTCGTAGGTTCAGGTATATATAAATCAGATGATCCTGCAAGTCGTGCAAAAGCAATTGTAGAAGCTGTAACATTTTTTGAGGATTCAGATAAATTGCTTCATGTTTCAACGGGTTTAAAACCAGCAATGAAGGGGCTAGATATATCAGAAATTCCTGAGGATCAATTATTGCAGGAGAGAGGATGGTAAAAAAAATAGGTATTTTGGCTCTTCAAGGAAATTTCCAGAACCATAAATTAATACTTGATCATTTAGGCGTAGAATCAACTTATGTTCGATACAGTTCAAATCTTGATCATATAAATGGACTAATTATTCCCGGTGGGGAATCAACAACAATGACGAAGCTTATTGATAAAGCAGGATTATATGAATCCATAGTTTCATTTGCAGCTAAAAATCCAATATTAGGTACTTGTGCGGGATTAATTATGATGGCTGATAATGCAATGGATGATCGTGTAAACACTCTTAAATTATTAGATATAGATGTAGAAAGAAATGCTTCAGGAAGACAAATTCATTCATTAGTTGATACCTTAACAATTAATTATAATGATGTCCAGAAAAAAATTGATGTTACATTTATACGAGCTCCAAAAATTGTTCGCTATGGTAATAATGTAAATATTATAGCTAAATATAAAGGTGAACCATGCGCTGTTCAGTCTGGTATGCATGTTGGACTTTCATTTCACCCTGAACTAAATGGGATATCTATCTTTCACAAGATTGCATTTAATAATATAATTAATAATAGACAAGAACTCCATGCAGCATAAATATTTAAAAAATATTCATTCACCCAAAGACATCAGAGGTTATTCTATAGAAGAATTACAAGAATTATGTGAGGAAATACGTAACTATACAATTGATACTGTAACTACAGTTGGTGGACATTTAGCGCCTACATTGGGAGCCATTGAATTAACAGTTGCTTTACACTACGTATTTAACACTCCAACAGATAAGTTAATTTGGGATGTCGGTCATCAAGCTTATGCCCATAAAATCTTAACTGGAAGATTTAGTAAAATGGACACAATAAGACAATATGGTGGATTGAGCGGTTTTTTAAAGATAAATGAAAGTGAATACGATGTTTTTGGTGCTGGACATGCCTCTACATCTATATCAGCAGCTTTAGGTGTGGCGGCAGCGCGAGATCAAAAAAAACTAGACTATAAAGTTGCTGCAGTAATAGGTGATGGATCATTGACTGGAGGATTAGCATATGAAGGTTTAAATAACTCTGGAATTTTAAATACACAAATTCTTGTAGTATTAAATGATAACGAAATGTCAATCAGTCCTAATGTTGGTGCAATGAGTAAATATTTGACGCGAATCACAACCAATCCTCTTTACAATAAAATAAGGAATGAAATTTGGAATATTACTGATTCATTACCTTGGGGAAAGAAGTTATCCAAAAAAATACTTCACAAAATAGATGAAAGTCTAAAAGCGCTTTTAGTTCCAGGGGTTTTATTTGATGAACTTGGATTCCGTTATTTTGGTCCTATTGATGGTCATGATATTAAAGAACTAGTAAAAACATTGAAAAATATTAAAAATATTGATCAACCGGTACTGTTACATATATTGACCAAAAAAGGAAAAGGAATGGTATCAACTAATGAAGACGATGGAGAATATCATAAGGATGCAGTTAAGTTTCATGCGGTCAAGCCTAGTTCAAGTAATGGACAAGTAAAAGACACGCCAATAAACACAATACCTTCTTTTCAAGACGTTTTTGGATACTTATCTCGTGAAGTTGCACGTAATCGCGACGATACTATCTGCATAACTGCAGCAATGAGAGAAGGAACAGGATTGGTCCCATATGAAAAAGAATTTCCCAATCGGTACTTTGATGTTGGAATTGCTGAAGGTCATGGTGTTACTTTTTCAGCAGGATTTGCAACGCAAGGTTTAAGGCCTATTGTTGCCATATATTCAACATTTTTGCAACGTGCATTTGATCATATTGTACATGATGTTGCTATTCAACATTTACCTGTTATATTTTGTATGGACAGAGCAGGAATTGCTGGTGAAGATGGACCAACACACCATGGTTCGTTAGATATTGCATATTTACGCTGTATACAAGATATGATTGTAACTGCACCAAGAAATGGAAATGAATTTCGCCACTTACTTTATTCTGCACTTAATCAGAATAAATCTCCTTTTTCCATTCGTTATCCTAAGTCTAGTGCAATTGATTTTGAAGAAAACGGACAAGCAGAACTGTTACCTATAGGAAGTTGGGAGGTCTTACGTTCAGGTTCAGATATTGCAGTTTTGACTGTAGGTCCGATTTCTTACACTATTGAAAAAGTAGCAAAAGATCTTGATGCTGATGGTATTTCAATTGAATTAGTTAATTGTCGTTTTATAAAACCTATGGATGAAAGTTATCTGAAATCTTTAATTAACAGATTTCAAACTGTTTTAACAATAGAAGAAGGCGCTATAACGGGTGGATTTGGTGATGCCGTCTCTTCATGGCTATTAGAGCATAATTATCAGGGAAAAATTAAGAGATTAGGTTTACCAGATAAGTTTATACAGCATGGAAAGCGCGATGAATTACTTTCTGAAATTGGATTAGATAAAAGCGGAATAATTGGTACAATTAAATCATTGATGAAAATTAAGAGTAATACTTTTATAGAATCATAAAATTATTTATGAACAAAAGAAAAGAAAAATTTCTCAGAAAAGAAAAACAATGGAAGGAAAGCGTAGATAGTTTTCCCGAACGAGATTATAATTTTAATTCTATCAGTGGAGGAAAACTCGAAAAATTATATTATCCTGATAATCCAGATGATGAATACATTGATAAGTTAGGTTTTCCAGGTCAATATCCCTATACACGTGGAGTGCATGCAAACATGTATCGGGGAAAACTTTGGACAATGCGACAATTTTCAGGATATGGAAGTCCAGAAGAATCTAATAAGCGATATCATTATTTGTTGAGTCAGGGACAAACTGGGCTATCAATAGCCTATGATATGCCTACTTTAATGGGCTATGACCCTGATCATCCAATTTCAAATGGAGAAGTAGGAAAGTGTGGAGTTAGTGTTGCAAACTTAAATGATATGGAAGTTTTGCTTAAGAATATTGATCTTAGTAAAGTTTCTATTTCACAAACTATTAATGGTCCAGCCATAATACTTTTGGCTTTTTATATTGCTCTTGCAGAAAAGCAAGGTGTTCCATTAAGTGCGCTTCGCGGCACTCTACAAAATGATATTTTAAAAGAATTCACTGCGCAGAAAGAGTGGATTTTCCCTCCTGTTCCATCAATGCGAATAATTACAGATATGCTATCCTTTTGTACAGAAAATATGTCTCAATATAATACTATTTCTATTTCTGGATATCATATTCGAGAAGCTGGTTCAACAGCTGCGCAAGAGTTAGCATTTACTCTTGCTGATGGTTTCACATATATTGAATATGCATTGGAAGCAGGATTAAAAATTGATGACTTTGCACCTAGATTGTCTTTTTTCTTCAACTCGCACTTAGACTTTTTTGAGGAAATAGCAAAATTCAGAGCAGCCAGGCGAATTTGGGCAAAGCATTTAAAAGAAAAATATGGAGCAAAAAAAGAAAGTTCTTTGAAATTAAGATTTCATGCTCAGACAGCAGGATGTTCATTAACTGCTCAGCAACCGGAAAATAATATATCAAGGACAGCATTTCAAGGGATTGCTGCTGTATTAGGTGGAGCACAGTCATTACATACAAATTCGATGGATGAGACGCTGGCTTTACCTTCTGAAAAAGCAGCTGAAATTGCATTACGCACTCAACAGTTAATTGCTTATGAAACAGGTGTGGCGAATGTAGCAGACCCTTTAGGCGGAAGCTGGTTCGTTGAATCTTTAACCGATCAACTTGAGAAAGAAGCTGAGGAATATTTCGAAGAGATTGAAAAAAACGGAGGTGTAATTCAAGCTATTGAAGATGGATACTTTCAAAGAGAGATTGCAAAATCAGCGGAAGATTATCAACGTTTAATTGATGAAAAACAACTATATATTGTTGGAGTAAATAGATTTATAAAGAATAATGAAAATATAGATATCCCAATTTTAGAGATTGGAGCTGAAATTGAAGATGATCGAGTACAATCTATTAATAAATTAAGAAGTAATCGTGATGAAGAAATCGTACAACAGTCACTTAATATGATCCAGGAATGCTGTAGAAATGGAGATAATATTATGCCTTCAATAATTAAAGCTGCAAAAGCATATGCAACACTTGGTGAAATTGTTGCTGTAATGAAAGTTGAATTTGGTGAATGGCAAGAAGCCACAGTTTTTTAAATTTATTATATAATTCAAAATGTCACAAAAATATAAAGTTATCTTAGCAGTAGTAGGTCTGTCTTTAATATCTACTTTTTGGATTTTATGGTCATCATTCAATCCTGTGAATGAAAAAGCTTTGGTAAAGTTTATTTCAGTTGGAGAGATTTTAGATTCTAATAGTAATGAGCGTGTTCGTATAGGTGGTATTGTTGCTGATAGCTCTATTATTATATCTCCATCAAATAGAATGGAAGTATATTTTGATATAAAGGAAGGTGCTTCTAAACTACCAGTAAGATTCGTAGGCGCAAGGCCAGATCTATTTAAGCATGGAGCTGAGGTTATTGTTGAAGGGGCATTTTTTAATGGCTCTTTTAATGCTGATATGTTGCAGACTAAGTGTGCTTCTCGTTATGAAGGTGATTTAAGAGATGCTGCTTCATATAAACTAGATGATATAAACATATGACCCCAGTATTTGGCAGTGTTTCAATTAGTCTTGCTGCTGGTTTTTCTATTTTATCAATCTTTTTATTACTCTTTTATATTCGTAATGGTGATTATCGCTTATTTCTTTCTGCAAGGAGAATGGCGATTGTTGTTTCTTTTCTTATTATAATTGCTACTTTTATATTAGTCAATGAACTTATCTCTAGTAATTTTAATATAGATTATGTAGCACATCATACAAGCCTTGAAACACCCACGCTATACAAATTTAGTGCACTATGGGCTGGTCAATCGGGATCACTTCTTTTTTGGTTATTTATTTTATCTGTATTCAGTTTAATTACTATTTATCAGAACAAGAATAGGTATCATAAAATGATGCCTTGGATATTAGTAGTGATTTTAGTGGTACAACTTTTTTTTCTAATACTCACGACATTTATAACAAATCCTTTTGAGCCAACAAAAGCCGATTTTGAAGTTGCAAATGGATTAGGACTTAATCCTCTGCTACAAAACTTAACGATGGCTATACACCCACCAATATTATATTTAGGATTTGTTGGATTTACAATTCCATTTGCATTTGCGTTTGCTGCACTTATGACAAATGAAAGTGGATCCTTATGGATAAGATCTATTAGAAGATGGTCCCTAGTTGCTTGGCTAGCACTTAGCTCTGGTATAATTCTAGGAGGATGGTGGGCGTATCAAGAATTAGGTTGGGGAGGATATTGGGCATGGGACCCTGTGGAAAACGCATCATTCATGCCCTGGTTAACTGGAACAGCTTTTTTGCATTCTATAATAATACAAGAAAAGAAAAATATGCTTCGTTTATGGAACATGATTCTTATAATGATAACATTCCTATTAACTATTTTTGGTACGTTTCTTACTCGAAGTGGCGTGATGTCATCAGTACATTCATTTACACAGTCTCCTTTGGGTCCTTTTTTTCTATCGTTTGTTATAATTCTATTATTTATATGTGCTTTTCTTATTATTTTAAATTTATCTAATCTTAAATCAGAAAAGCGTATAGAATCCCTAACTTCAAGAGAAAGTGGTTTCCTTTTTAATAATGTAATTTTCGTAACACTCTGTTTTGCTGTTTTTTGGGGAACAATTTTTCCTGTAATAACAGAAGCAGTCCAAGGAACAAAAATTACCGTAGGAGCTCCTTTTTTTAATCAAGTAACTATTCCAATCGGTTTGGTTTTGTTGCTTTTAACTGGAGTAGGACCATTACTTGCATGGAGAAAAACCTCAACCGAAAATTTTAAAAATAATTTTACTTTACCATTAATTATTGCACTTTGTTCGTTAATAGTTTTTTTATTAATTGGGTTTAGAGGTTATGTAGTAATCTCTCTTATGCTTTCAGTTTTCGTGACTATTTCAATTTTTATGGAATTCAAAAGAGGTGTTTACTCAAGAGTCAAACGTTTCAATGAATCAATATTAACCGCATTGGTAACGTTAATAAAAAAGAATAGAAGTAGATATGGTGGTTATTTTGTTCATCTGGGTATAGTATTGATGTTTATCGGTTTTACGGGTGCGGCGTTTAATATGAAAAAAGAATTTGGATTAGCTATTAATGAGCAAAACCATTTAGACAATGTAAATTTTAAATTAGTAAAATTATGGCCAGAAGAAAGATCAAATCATTTTTCATGGATTGCTGAGTTATTAGTAACTGCTGATAATGGGAATATCATTACATCATTACGACCAGAAAAAAGAATATACTTTCATCTTGATCCTAATCCAGATAGAAGACAGCCCCATAGCGAATTAGATATATATAGTACAATGCAAAGAGATATATATTCTGTTTTTTCAAGTATAGATACAGATAATAACATTGCGTTTTTTCAAATCATGATAAATCCACTAGTGCGGTTTGTCTGGTATGGTTCTTATATCCTTGTTTTTGGAACTCTCATTGCAATGTGGCCAAGCAATAGAAAGAAATTGTTATTATCATGACTTGGATTTCAATATTATTATTTTTAATGTTTTTTAGCTTCTTTCTTTTTTCCATCTGGCCACTATTGTGGGGAGAAATAGTTAATGATAAAGAGTCTCATGATTTGATTAACGCTTTAGAAAGAAGAAAGTCAATTTTATATAGAGAGATTCAATATCTTGATAATGAATACTATATTGAAAATATAAATGCAGGTGACTATAATTCATCTAGAACGGAATTAGTAAGTGAAATATCTGAGATAATTGATCAAATAAATTTACAATCATCTAAGCAAGGTATATAATATTGTATACCGTTAATAACATAAATAAAAGTTTTTTTCATAGAACAATTTTAGAAGATATTTCATTCAAAGTTGACCATGGTGATATCATCGCTTTATTAGGAAAAAATGGTATTGGAAAATCGACTTTATTAAGAATATTAGGAAAAATTTCTCAGCCTGATACGGGAGAAATATTCTATAATGATTTAAATATTTGCAAAGAAAAAGCAATCATACGAAAAGGGATTCTTTATATTGGTCATGATGTAGGTCTATATCCTTCTTTGTCTTCTTTAGATAACTTAAGGTTCGCTTGTTATATACATGGTAATAAAGTGAAAGACAGTAGTATCATCAGCACTTTAAATAAACTAGGATTATCAAATAGAATTAATGATCAAATAAAGATTTTCTCAAAAGGTATGTTGCAAAGTCTAAAATATGCTTTAGCAGATCTAATAGATTGGGATATTTTATTTTTTGATGAACCATTTTCATCTCTGGATTTGAAAGGGAGAAAAGCAGCGCAGGGTTATATCGATAAATGGATTGTAAATTCTAAAACAATGATTTTTGCAACACATGATCCAGAGTGGAGTTTATCGTATTGTTCTAGATTATTATTACTCGATAATCAAAAAATATTATTTGATCAATACACTAATAAAATTGATATTAAAAAAATAATAAAAATATTACGATAACTATGTTCTATACACTCGTACGTAAAGACCTATTACTTGAATTACGAACCAAAGAGATTATTATTCCTATGTTTGCCTTTGGTTTAGCTATTATTATGATTTTTGCTCTTTCTTTCAATGCTTCCCAGGAAATAAATCATGCTTTTTCTCCTGGATTATTATGGATAATTATTCTCTTTATAAGCTCTTTAGGTTTAAATAGAATGTTTGTTCTTGAAAAAGAATTTGATGCTTTTACACTAACTTTAGCTGCGCCTATTGATCGGGGTACAATCTTTGTATCTAAAGTAATAAGTGGAACAATACTACTTTTAATTGCTGAAATTATGATTATACCACCATTTATAATCTTTATGAATATTGCTATACCTAGCGATTGGCATATTATGATATTAATACTTCTTATTGGTGATCTAGGTATTATGTCTATAGGGACAATTGTTAGCGGTTTATCAATGAGAGCAAAGTTAAGTGAAATGTTATTGCCAATTCTTTTTTTTCCTTTAGTTTCACCTCACATAATTGCTTGTGTCAAAGCTACAAATTATTGGTTTAAAGGATTGAGTTTTATTAACTGGCAAGCTTGGATTTATTTAATGTTATCTTTTGTTCTAGTTTTCTTTCTATTAGGGTTTATGATATTTGAATATATAACTGAAGAATAATGAAATTATTTTTTTCAAACAGAATAAACATAATGGCTGCTTTTGTAGTAATTACCTTAATGGTATTTAACATTTACAACATTATAAATAATACACCCATGGTACCTAACCAATTTTGGGCACAAAAAATTTTCTATTTTCATGTGCCTATAGCTTGGACAGGATTTTTATCATATTTTATAGTAATGATTGCAGGTGTGCTTTACTTAATAAATAAGAAAAATTTTTGGGATCATTTAGGTTTTGCGGCTGCAGAAATTGGTACTTTATTTGTTCTTCTTGTATTAATTACAGGACCTATATGGGCAAAGCCAATTTGGGGTACATGGTGGACATGGGAGCCAAGATTAACAACAACTTTAATCTTATTTTTAATATATGTTGGTTATTTTATGCTAAGAGCCTTCGGCGGCCATCCTGAACGAACTTCACGATATGCAGCAGTGTTAGGAATAATTGCATTTTTTGATGTTCCAATTATTTTTTATTCAGTACGCTTCTGGGAGGAAAGATATCAATCTCATCCACAGGTAGAGATAACAAAACAGAACCCTGAAATCATTATCCCATTTTTAATTTCATTAGTAATTTTTACAATCTTATTTATATTTATGTTAAAGTATAGATTACATGTACTTAAAGTCATATTTGATAGGAAAAATAATTAATGGAAAATAATTTTTTCAATAGTTTTATAAGTGCAATGGCTATTGTAATTATTTTTATAATTATTTGGTTTATTAAACAGATTTTTAACGAAAAAAAATATTTATGATTATTTTTACCTTTTTTAGATAATAGTAAATATGTCAGATAAAAAAATCATACATGTTATAGGAACAGGAACAATTGGAGAGCCTTTAATTGGACTGCTTTCAGATTATAAAGATAAACTTGGTATAGACCAAGTTACCTTTCACAAAAATAGTGCATTAAAAGGTGATTATACAAAAGTGATAGATTTGCAAAAACGTGGCGCACATCTAGCAGTTGAT
>SGYN01000014.1 GCA_004321715.1 bacterium
TGTTCATTTTAAGAAAGCATTAGAAATTAATCCATATCATGAAAAAGCTAGAACTGCATTAGATAATGTCACTAAAAAGGCTTTTAATGAAGGCAATAGATCCTACAAGCGTGGCGATTTAGATGGCGCTATAGATTCCTATAGAAAAGTGTTGGAGTTCGATGAAAATTTCTATCAAGCCCATTATCAAATTGGTGTAATTGAAGCAAAAATGGGTAATCGTGATCGTGCAATTGATCATTATGAGTCTTCTCTTAAAATAAATCCTAATTTTTACAAAGGTTGGTTTGCTCTAGGGCTGTCAAAAAAGTCTAATGGTGATAATATGGGAGCTATATCAGCATTTAATTCAGCAGTTGAAGTGTACCCTGCATATGATAAAGCATATGGGGCGATGGGTGAAATTTATTTAAATGAGAAAAACTTTGAGAAAGCTATAGAAGTACTAAGTACAGCTGTACAGGTAAACCCTACTTATTCTAAAGGATATTCTACACTTGGGGTAGTTTATATTGAAATGGAAGAGTGGGGTAATGCAGTAAATAATCTCGTTTTGGCTACTACGTACAATGAAAAGGATGCAATGTCCTGGTACCGCCTTGCTTCCGCTTATAATAATATTGGAGAATGTGTTAGTGCGCAGGAAGCGGCAAGAAGTTCAACGGATTATAAGAAAAATTTTGGTGGAGCTTGGGTGGAGCTTGGGGTGTCAACATGGTGTAATGGGAAAGGTAATAAAATTGCTGCTGTTAATGCATTAGAAAAAGCACGAAAAGATAGATCATGGAGGAAGATAGCTGAGTATGAGATGGACAAAATTATGAATCCACAAAAATATCAGAATTGAAAAAATTAACTTTTTAACAATAATACGATGATAAAAGCGGTCATATTCGACCTTGATAATACTCTTTTAGATTTCATGAAGATGAAAGAGTATGCAGTAAAAGCAGCTATTGCTGGTATGATTGAAGCTGGATTAGATATTGATGATGAAGAATCATATAAAACAATAGTTTCTATTTATGAAGAAGAAGGATGGGAGAATCAACAGATATTTAATTATTTTTTAGAAAGAACTGTTGGAGAAGTAAATAATAAATATTTAGCAGCTGCAATTGTTGCATATAGAAGAGCTAGAGAAGCAAACCTTTTATTATATCCAAATGTTAACCATACATTGGTCGAATTAATGAAAGCTGGAATTAAACTTGCTGTAGTATCAGATGCGCCAAGTAGAGAAGCTTGGATGAGGATCTACTATTTAAATCTACACCATCATTTTGATTTTGTGTTAACATTTGACGATACAAATGCGAGAAAACCTTCTCCGATTCCTTTTCAAATGGCTTTAAAAGAACTAAAAACAGAACCAAGTGAAACATTAATGGTTGGAGATTGGCCTGAAAGAGATGTGGCAGGGGCAAACAATCTTGGAATACGAACCATATTTGCTCGTTATGGAGATTCATTTGGTACAATTGATTCTGGTGCAGATTGGGATATAAATGATGTTTTTGAGATTGTGGGTATTGTAAACGAGTTAAACAGTGTCTGAATATTTTATTGGAACAGATATCGTTGCTGTTTCACGTATTGAAAAGATTATTCAACAATATTCTGATAGATTTAAAAAACACGTTTTTACAGAAAATGAAAAAAATTATTGTGATTTAAAACCAAATCCATCTATTCATTATGCTGGTAGATTTGCTGCAAAGGAAGCAATTAAAAAAGCTATTTTCTCATCAAAAATAATTAATTCAATTGATTTCATTAATATTGAAATCGTTTCTAGTAATTCTGGAGTTCCTGAGGCTCATGTATCCCATCCTGACTTAAATAATATTCAAGTAAAGATAAGCATCTCTCATATTGAAGAATATGCAACAGCATTTGCTTTAGTTTCATCATCTTGAAATTACTTACTCAAAAACAATCAAAAGAATTAGACCTCATAACATTAAATACCTTTGATATAAAAGGTATCCAATTAATGGAGAATGCTGGAAAATGTATATCTAAAATTTTTGTTAATAATTTTTGTAAAATAGATAATCCTAGAATTGCGATCGTATGTGGAAAAGGTAATAACGGTGGTGATGGGTTTGCTTCTGCAATATTTCTACATTCAAAGAAATACCACCCTCAAATTTTTTGTATATGCAGTTTGGATGAGCTTAGTCATGATTCACAACATTTTGCTAATCAATGCATTGATTTAGGAATAAGCATTCAATTCTCATGTATTAATTTAATTGATGATTTAAAATATGATTATATAATAGATGGACTATTAGGTACTGGTGTCTCATCACCTGTAAAAGAAAAACTTTGGCCTTGGGTTTCTAAAATGAATAAATCGGAGGGAAAAATTATTTCTATTGATATACCATCAGGATTACATGCAGATAATGGTATTGCAACACCTGAAGGGGTGCAGGCTGATTATACAATAACTATGGGGTATCCAAAAATAGGGTTGAATATGAGAGATGGTCCATCACTATCTGGTGAGATTCATATTGCAGATATTGGTTTCCCAGATAAATCAGTGAATTACGTAGCAGGCCTAAAATGGAATCTTTTAGTTGAAAAAGAAATTTCATGTTTACTTAAACCATTAAATATAGATACGAATAAATATAAACAAGGTAAAGTATTAATTATTGCTGGTTCAAAAGGAATGACAGGAGCGGCAGCACTTTGTGCATTTGGAGCATTTAGGGTTGGTGCTGGTTTAGTTATTTCTGCAGCTCCTCAATCAATAAACGATATTTACGAGAAAAAAATAACGGAGGCCATGACACTTAATTGTGAGGATGATGATAAGGGTTATTTTCTATTGAAAAATTATGAAGAAATTTCAAAAAAGATTGATTGGGCTGATGTTGTTATTATTGGTCCAGGAATAGGTCAGAATACTCAAACGTTAAATCTAGTTAAAAAAATAATAAACAAATGTACTAAACCAATTGTTATTGATGCCGATGGATTAAGAGTTTTTGATAAGAATGGAGAATTATTTAATAAAATTAAAGTTCCATACGTTATTACACCTCATTATGGAGAAATGTCTCGTATTTTGGATATTGATTCACAAATTTTGAAAGATAATTTTACAAGTATTATTGATAATTTTATGGATTCGTTTAAAGGCGTCCTAGTTGCAAAAAATGCTCCTAGTTGTACATTATTTAGAAATAATGTTTTTATTAATTCTTCTGGAAACCCAGGTCTATCAACAGCTGGAACTGGTGATATCCTTGCTGGGATGATTGGAGGGTTTATTGCGCAAGGAATAGATACTGAAGATGCCTCAAAATTAGCTGTATATATTCATGGAAAGGCTGCGGATAACTATGTGAAAAACAATGGAATGCGTGGAATGATAGCATCAGATATATTAAATAAGATACCATCTGTACTTTCAAAATATGAAAATTAGATCTTTTCGTGTTCTATTGATTCTTTATGCCGTATTAATTTTATTAGTATCCAGTATACCTGGGAACTCTATTCCTCGATTTGTTTTATTTTCTTGGGATAAGTTGTTGCATTTAATTGAATATTCTATTTTAAGTTTTTTAAGTGTTAACAGCTTTGATAAAAAGTCAAAGAAACAAATTATTATTATTTCAGTATTCTGTTTATGCTTTGCTACGATGGATGAGTTATGGCAATCATTTATTCCTGGAAGATTTTCAAGTGCGCTAGATGTAATTGCTGATGGAATTGGTATAGTAATCGGAAGTATATTTGCTGTAAGATTGAATTCAGATAAATAATGATTTATTTATTTTCTAGACATAACTCTATTTACCAAAACTTAGGATCATAATACATGGATAAGTTTATAATAAATGGAGGTAATCCAATTTCTGGCAGTGTAGATATAAGTGGAGCAAAAAATGCTGTATTGCCTTTAATGACTGCAGCATTACTTGTAGATGGAGAAACTACAATCAATAGTGTTCCAGACCTTCGAGATACCAGAACGATGATTCGCTTATTGAAGATTATTGGTGCTGAAGTAGCATTTAAAAATAATTCATTAGCTATAAATGCCTCGGGTGTGAATAATCTGGAAGCACCTTATGACCTGGTAAAGACAATGAGAGCCTCATTCTATGTTTTAGGTCCTTTACTTGCTAGGTTTGGTGAAGTTAGAGTATCTCTACCAGGCGGTTGCGCGTGGGGACCAAGACCAGTTGATTATCATTTAAAAGGATTAGAAAAACTTGGAGCAACAATTAGTCTTGAGAGTGGATACATCATGGCAAAAGCAAAATACCTAAAGGGTAATAAGATTAGTTTTGATTTTCCATCTGTAGGTGCGACTGGTAATATCTTAATGGCAAGTGTATTAGCAAGGGGAGAGACGCGTATTGAAAACGCAGCTAAGGAACCAGAAATTGTACAATTATGCGAAGTCTTAAATAAAATGGGTGCAAATATTATTGGTATTGGCACCGATAAAATAACAGTACATGGAGTAGATAAATTGCATTCCGTAGATATTGATGTTATTCCTGATAGAGTTGAAGCAGGAACATATTTAATTGCTGGTGCAACAATGGGTGATATCACTCTTAATAATTGCAATCCAAAACATTTAGAAGACGTTATCGATAAATTAAAACTATCAGGTGCAAATATTTCTTCAACTGAAAATTCCTTATCAATTGAGAAGATTGAATTAGTTGAAGCTGTTGATGTTACAACGGAGGTTTATCCAGGTTTTCCAACAGATTTACAAGCCCAATGGATGGCATTTATGTCTATTGCAAATGGAAAATCAACTATTATAGACACTGTGTATCACGATCGATTCACCCATATCCCTGAACTAAATAGATTGGGTGCTGATATTCAACTGAAAGATAATAAGGCTATAGTAAATGGGGTAAAAAAATTAACAGGTGCACAAGTGATGTCTACAGATATTCGTGCAAGCGCGGCCTTAATATTGGGAGCAATAATGGCAGAAGGTAAAACAGAAATTAGTAGGGTATATCACATAGATAGAGGATATGACTCAATTGAGAAAAAATTTCAATCTTTAGGCGCAGATATTAAACGTATTAATCAATAATGCAATTTGTTCTATTTCACAAAAACATTTACTAAGTTTGGAAAGTTTCACTTAGTGAAATAGATAATTATGCAAATTGTAATAATTGGTGCTGGAGAGGTTGGCTTTCACGCTGCAAAAGCGTTAAGTGAAAGCAACCATGATATCACTGCAGTTGATATTGTCCCAGAAAAATGTACTCGTCTTTCGGAAAATCTTGATGTTATTGTTGTCGAAGGTAATGGTGCTAGTCCAAAAATACTTCATCAGGCTAATGTTGAAAATGCTGATTATGTTTTATGTCTTACAAGAGTTGATGAAGTGAATCTTATTGCTGCTCAGCAAGCCCACGAGTTGGGTGCAAAAAAAATTATTGCTAGATTAAGGAATCAACAATACACTGCGCGTAATTCAATTATTAAGCCTGAACAATTTGGAGTTGATTTGGTAATTCATCCTGAAAAAGCTGCATGCGATGAAATTATTCGTTTGGTTAAGCATCCTTATGCTGTTCAAGTGATGGACTTTGAAGGTGGTAGATTAGAAGTGATAGGTATAAGAATTAATGGTGATAATGGTGATTTGTTAGGAAAAAGCGTAGGTGAAATTTGCGAATCTAATCCTGATTTTAAATTTGGAATAATCGCTGTTCTAAGAGACGGAAAAACTATTGTTCCATGGTCTGACTTTGTATTTAAAAATGGTGATACTCCATATTTTATTCTGCAAGCTGAAAAGGTAGGAAAGCTTATGGAAATGTTGGGAAAAGATTTTTATCGTAATGACCGTGTTATGGTTTTGGGTGGGAGTAAAATTGGACGTTCAGTTGCTGAAGGTTTACAACATGAAATGAATGTGCGTTTGGTAGATTTAAATAGACATAAATGTGAATGGATTGCAAATGTCTTAGAAAACACAATGGTTATTGAAGGGGACGGTACGGATCTTGAATTATTAAAATCTGAAAATATTGATTCTGTTGATAGTTTTATCGCTGTGACGGAAAATGAGCAAACCAATCTGATTTCAGGGTTACTATCGCACCATTTTGGTGTTGAACAAACAATTATCCATATTGGGACTACAGAATTTTTGCCTATTATTCAAGAAACGGGGATTGGATCTGTAATTAGTAAGAATATGTCCACCGTAAATTCTATATTACGTAAAATAAGAAGCGATATGTCTGAAACTCAGATTGTTACTTTTGATGAGTTAGATGTTGATGTCCTAGAATTAACACCCGATAAAGAAAGTTCAGTGTGTGGCAAACCTTTATCAGAAGTTTCTTTTCCAAAAGCAAGTATAGTTGGAGTCATAAATCATCATGGTCATTTGACAATTGCAAGAGGTTCATCTCAATTAACAGAAGAAGATACAGCTCTTGTTTTTGCAAAAAATTCCGTAACTGAAAAAGTTCGGAAACTTTTTATTGCCTAATGAACGTTAAGACAATTCTAAATATCCTTAGTGCTCTAATAACAATCATAGGGCTAAGTATGTTATTTCCAGCTTTTATTTCATGGTTATTTAACGAACCTGATCTTTTATCTTTTCTTTATTCTTCAGGAATAACAGTGTTAATCGGTTTACCCATATGGTTTTTTACAAGAAAAAGCCGCACATTGCGTAATAGAGATGGTTTTGCCATTGTGACATTTTCATGGATTATAACGGCTCTAGCTGGTGCATTGCCATTCTATCTAAGTGGAGTAATTCCAAATTTTACGGATGCTTGGTTTGAATCAATGTCCGGCGTAACAACAACAGGTGCAACAATTATTGGTAATTCAACTACCTTACCAAATTTAGTAAATGGTATTGAAAGCATGCCTCATGGAATATTGTTTTGGAGATCTTTTTTGCAATGGATTGGTGGGATGGGTATCATTTTATTTACCATTGCTATTTTACCTTTATTGGGAGTAGGAGGTGTTCAGCTTTTTAAAGCAGAAGTTCCAGGGCCAGTAGCAGACAAAATCAGACCTAGAATCAATGAAACAGCGAAAATTCTTTGGATGGTTTATGTTGGTTTTACATTGCTTCAAATTTTACTTTTAGGTTTAGCTGGAATGCCATGGTTTGATGCTGTTTGTCATGGATTTACTACGATGCCAACGGGTGGATTTAGTACACAAAATGCTAGTATTGCTGCTTATTCTAACCCTGTAATTCATTATATTATCATTTTTTTTATGTTTGTAGCAGGGGTCAATTTTACTCTTCACTTTCGGGCTCTTACTGGCAACTTCAAAGCACATGTAAAGGATTATGAATTCAAAGTTTATTTAACAATTATATTTATTTCTACATTAATAATTTTTTTCAATATACAAACAACAAATTCTGATTGGACACATGTTAGTTTTCTAAAGTCACTATTTCAATCCGTAGCTATACTTACAGGTACAGGTTATACAAATGCAAATTATGAACTCTGGCCTTATTTAAGTCAGCATTTACTTTTAATTTTGATGTTTTTTGGTGCGATGGGCGGATCAACTAGCGGTGGAATGAAGATAGCTAGAATTATTCTTTTAATTAAATATGCTGTTACCGAAACACGTAGAATGTTGCATGCACGTGCAATTATACCTATTAAAATTGGAAATAGAACTATAAGCGATGAAATCATCCGAAATACTCTAGGTTTCTCTTTAATATATCTTTCAATTTTTGTTTTAACTGCCTTCGTGTTATCAGCGTTTAATTTAGATTTTCAATCTGCGGTAGGTGCAGCTGCTTCAGCAATTGGTAATATAGGACCTGCTTTTGGAGAATTTGGACCAACAGATAATTATGCATTACTACATCCAGTTGGTAAATGGATGTTAACATTTTGTATGCTTTTAGGAAGATTGGAAATTTTTACAGTCATGGTAATATTTAGTAAGGTTTTTTGGAAATAATAGGGATTGTTTATGTCACATATTAAAATAAAAAATGAGAATCTAATATCAGAAGTAATTATAGATCGTCAAGAAGCATTAAATGCAATGAATCCTGATGTGCTATCAGAACTAACTGATGCAGTACAAAAAGTAATATCGGATGAAAAAACTGGAGTTATTATCATTACTGGTGAGGGTAATAAAGCTTTTATTGCAGGCGCAGATATTAAAGCTATGCAACAAATGAATGCTGAAGAAGCATTACGTTATGGAAAAGCCGGGCAAAAATTGACTTTGATGATTGAATCATCATCAAAGCCTGTTATTGCTGCAATAAATGGATTTGCATTAGGTGGTGGATGTGAATTAGCGATGGCCTGTCATATGCGGGTTGTTTCTGAAAATGCAAGTTTTGGGCAACCTGAAGTAAAATTAGGCCTTCTCCCCGGATGGGGAGGAACACAGAGATTGCCAAAAATTGTGGGTGTTGGGAAAGCAGTTGAATTAATAACTACAGGGAAAATAATTAATGCTGAAGAAGCTTATAGAATTGGATTAGCAAATAAAATATGTTCTTCAAATCAACTAATGAATGAATCAAAAAATTTAGCTACAGAAATATTAAAAAATGGGCCTAGAGCAATTAGCTCTTCTCTTCGCTGTATAAAAGATGGATTAACGATGAATATTGAAAAAGGGATGGAGATTGAAGTAGAAGAATTCAGCGAGTTATTTCGCTATGAGGAACGAATGGAAGGTTTAACTGCATTTATAGAAAAACGAGATCCAAAATTCCGTCAATAACTAAATAAAATAATTTATTATTTTTGATGAATTTAAATTATACCACATATCGAATAATTTGTTCTCACCCATTTGGGATTTCAAGAAGTACACATGATTTTTATGATATTGTGTACGTTTATATTTCGGATGGAGAATATGTTGGTAGAGGAGAAGCAGCACCATCACTTCGATATAATGAATCAACAGATAAAGTAATACATCAATTAGAATCTATAGAAAGTTTAAACAATATGACTTTAGATGAAGGAATATTGTGGTGTAAAAAAAATGCGAATAATATTAGCTCTTTAGAAGCCGCGTTAAGTACAGCGTGGTTAGACTTGTTTTCTTTAAAAAAAGAAAGATCTATATCGGAATTTTTTAATTCAGGCAGTAAAAGGTTAAATACTTCATTTACTATATCAATAGGCGATTTGGAATTAATTCCAAAGAAAATTGAAGAGGCTAAATCATATAATATTTTAAAAATAAAATTAGGTATAAATGAAGATTATGACAAAAATATAATCAAATTAATACGGGACGAAACGGATAAGGTAATACGAGTAGATGCAAATGAAGGTTGGGATCTAGATACCGGGAAAAGAATGTGTCAATGGCTTGCAGATCATAACGTTGAATTTGTAGAACAACCGTTTAAGGCTCAAAATTTGGGAGATACCGCTAAATTAAGAGATGTATCTCCGTTACCCTTGATTGCTGATGAAAACAGCATGAAGTCATCAAATATTCCTGATATAGCTCATGCATTCGATGGAATAAATATTAAATTGATGAAGTGTGGTTCTTTATTTGAGGCTAAAAAGATGATTGATGTAGCGCATAAATTCGATATGAAAATTATGCTGGGATGTATGGTGGAATCTTCTATTGGTATTACAGCTATGTCGAGTTTATCACCTCAAGTAGATTTTGCAGATTTAGATGGGAATCTTTTAATCGATAATGATCCATATGTTGGTGTTGAAGTTATTGATGGTAAGCTAAAACTACCCTCTGGTGATGGATTAGGGCTGACCTTAAAACCGGAGTACAAAAAAGAATTTAATAATTTAAAATGAAAATATTGGGTATTGAACATATTGGAATAGCAGTTGAAGATACTGAGAATCGTTCACCTTTTTGGGAACATGTTTTAGGTATAAACCGCACCACAACTGAAATAGTAGAACATGAAGGTGTTAAAACAGATATTTACAATACAGGAAAAGGGAAAGTAGAACTATTAAAATCGATATCAGATGACTCAACAATAGAAAAATTCTTGAATAAAAAGGGTGAAGGAATACATCATGTATGTTTTGAAGTGGATAATATAAAACAAGCAATAATTGAACTTAAAGAAAAAAATATTTCTATAGTTTCTGAAAATCCATCAATTGGTGCTGAAGGATATAAAATAGTGTTTATTCATCCAAAAAGTACCGGCGGTGTCTTAGTTGAATTAGCCGAAAAGACTACTTAATACCGTCCTTTTCCATTCCTTCAGTTGTTTTCAAGATAAATTTCCAAGCATTTACTACATGTTCCTCAGTCGTATTTGTTTGTCCAATAGAAAACCGTATGGTGTATTTATTATTTAATTTTGTATGAACTAAATACAATGCTCCACTTTTATTTAATTTATTTAAAAGCAATGTATTGAACTGATCAGATGCTTTATATCGAAAGCAAACTAAATTAAGAACTGTTGGCGCCATTATCTCAAATCTATTATCTTGCATAATTAGATCTGATAAGATCTTCGCTGCTTTAATGTGTACTCTTATATGCGACTGTATTCCACTAATTCCATAATATCTAATGACGCTCCATAGTTTTAAAGCTCTAAATCTTCTACCTAGAGGTACTTGCCAATCCCTGTAATCAAAAACGGTATCTAAGTCACTCACCTCCGTTTTTAAATATTCTGGATTAATTGTTAGAGACTTAATTAATGCCTCTTTATCCGAAATGTATAAACAACTACAGTCAAAATTCGTTAGTAAAAATTTATGCGGGTTAAAGCAATAACTATCAGCATATTCGATACCATCGTTTATAAACTGATATTCTGGACATATTGATGTAGATCCCGCCATCGCAGCATCAACATGAAGCCATATTCCAAATTCATCACATATTTTTCCAATTTCTTTTAATGGGTCAATTGCTGTACTTGATGTAGTACCAATAGTAGCACAAACAAAAGCAGGGGTTTTTCCATTGTTTATATCATTATTAATTGCTTCACGTAATTTAATTGGATCCATAGCAAAATTTTGATCCACTTCAATAAGTCTCAAATTTTTACTTCCAATCCCTGCTATTTTTACTGCTTTCTCAATTGAAGAATGCGCTTCAATTGAAGTATATACTCTCATAGAATCGTCAAATCCACTTTCGTTTATTTTTCCATTAGATATCTTTTCTCTAGCAGCTATAAGCGCGCAAAGGGTTGCACTAGAAGCGGTATCCTGGATCACTCCTCCTCCAGAAGTGGTAGATTTAAATTTTTTTGGAAGACGAAGCATATCTACGAGCCAATCCAATACATGGCTTTCCAGTTCGGTACATGCTGGACTAGAAGCCCATAACATTCCTTGAACTCCTAGTCCGCTAGATAATAGATCTCCTAAAATCGCTGGTCCAGTAGCATTACAGGGAAAGTATGCAAAGAAATTGGGTGATTGCCAATGTGTTATTCCTGGAATAATCTTATCATTCATATCACTTAAAATATTATTAAAATTTTCGCCATTTTGTGGTGGGCTCTTAGGAAGATTTTTACGCAATTCTCCCGGCTTTATATTTGATAAAACAGGATACGATTCAATATTTTCATAATAATCTGCTATCCAGTCGATTACTTTATATCCATTTTCTTTGAATTCTTTTATTGACATATGAATGGTATCTTTATTATTCATAATTATTTTTCCATATTATTTATGATTATTGAATTTCTAATAGATTATTTTAAAGGATTATATTAAACATTTGTACATAAAAAAGGGTTGAAATTAAATACTTAAAAAAAAGTAAATTTTAGAAGATGAATGATTTATTAAATAATAAAGTTAAAAATATTCCCCAAAAGCCAGGTGTATATCAATTTTTAAATGATAAAGGTGAAATTATTTACATTGGAAAAGCAAAAAATTTACGGGTAAGAGTCCGTTCATATTTCCAGAAAAATAAATATCAGACTCCAAAAAATCAATCAATGATAAAAAGAATTATAGATTTTGAATGGATAGTTGTTTCATCGGAAGTAGAAGCTTTATTAACAGAAGCTAATTTGATAAAAGAAAACAAACCGCACTATAATATTAATCTTAAAGATGATAAATCATTTCCATATATTAGAATTACAAAAGAGCCCTATCCAAGAATCTTTATTACTAGAGAAATTATTAAAGATGGTTCACGGTATTTTGGTCCATATACAGATGTGAACGTATTACGAAGATCACTCAAGGCAGTATATAAAATTTTTCCAATTCGTAGTTGTGATTTTATTTTAGATAAAGAAACAATTGAATCTTCAAAAGTAGATCTTTGCCTTGATTATCATATAAAAAAATGTGAGGGTCCTTGTCAAAACTTGGTTTCACAAGAAAAGTATATTAGAATGATAAAACGAGTGGTTTCATTTTTACAAGGTAGAACTAGGGAAACCGAATCATATATTAATAATCAAATGTTGAAAGCGGCTAATGATACGAGATACGAAGATGCAGCTACTTACAGAGATCAATTACATGCTATTAAAAACTTTAAGAAAAAGCAACGTAAAGTTGCTGCAGATTTTGATGACCGGGATGTTATTTCCCTATCAAGAAAAGATAATATGTGCATTAGTGTAATAGTAAGAATACGAAACGGAAGAATTCATAGTAGAGAAAAAATTTCTATGAATATATCAGATGAAACAGATGCGGATATTGTTGGAATAGTAATTACTCAATTCTATCTTGATTCAGATTTTATACCTAAAGTTCTTAACGTATCAGAAATACCAACTAATAGGGAACAATTAATTAATTGGTTAAAAGAAAAACGTAATGGGAATGTATCGATAAGAGTACCTATTAAGGGTGATAAGGCGAGAGAGGTTAGATTAGCAGAACAAAATGCAAAGTTATTACTAGGAGAATGGATAATTAATAGAACAAAACGTCGAGAATTAATTCCAAAAATGATTCATCAACTACAAGAAGATTTACAACTTAAAATACCTCCTCGTAGAATTGAAGCATTTGATATATCACACTTGGGAGGGGAAGACACGGTTGCTTCAATGGTTAGTTTTATTGATGGTAAATCAAAAAAATCCGAATACAGAAAATATAAAATAAAAGGAGTTAATGGTATCGATGACTTTGCTGCAATTAGGGAAGTTGTTTTTCGGAGATACAAAAGATTAAAAGATGAGAAATTAACTTTTCCAGATCTTATTCTGATTGATGGAGGAAAAGGGCAGTTAAATATGGCTATATCCGCATTAAGAGAACTTGGTTTAGACTATTTATTACTTATTGGTCTAGCAAAACGTTTAGAAGAAGTTTTTGTTCCAGGAAATTCAGATGCCCAATCAATACCAAAGAATTCTCCTGGTCTAATTTTATTGAGGAAGATCAGGGATGAAGCTCATCGATTTGCCATCACATATCAAAAACAGAAGAGAAATAAGAAAGTTCAAAAATCAATATTTGATAATATTAAAGGTATGGGTCCAAAAAGAGTACAATCTTTATTAAAATCATTTGATGGAATTAAAAATATAGCAGGAGAGAAGGCAAGTGACATTGCTACGAAAGCAAATGTACCACTAAATATTGCTAAAGAAATACTTTTGCTAGCAAAACAATTTCAAACAAAACAAAAAACTAAGTAAACTAGCTTTTATAATCGTATTATAACCTTAAGAGTATTGTATTTTCTGTGATGAATATCAATTATATGTTTATAAAAAACTCGTAGATTACTTTGATGTACTACTTTCGATATCATCTATATGTTTTATTAATAATTAATATTTTATTTGGACAAGAAATTATTCAAGATAGAATAATTGTTAAAATAGCACCGGATCTTTCACGAGCTGATTTTATTGCCTCTATTGATACAAGTAAGTATGCTATAGAAAAAGTATTAGTTAAAAGATTGAATATTGTTAGTCTTAAATTAAAAAATGACATGATTGGCTTACCACTAAAAGCTGTAAAAGAATTTCAAAGCAGTCCTTACATTGATAAAGTGATGCCAGACACAAAAGTATCTCGACGAAATATTCCAGATGATAATCAGTTTGATCAACAATGGGCTCTTCATAATACAGGGCAAAGTGGCGGTACAATTGATGCAGATATTGATGCAATCGAAGCATGGGATATATCCACAGGTGGTGTTACACCTTTGGGAGACACAATTGTTGTTGCTATAGTAGATGGGGGTATGTTGTTAACTCATAATGATTTAATTCCTAATCTTTGGACAAATTATGGTGAAATCCCAGGAAATGGGATTGATGATGATAATAATGGATATATAGATGATATTCACGGATGGAATGCATATTCGTCAAATGGTTCTATTCCAAGTGATGGACATGGAACTCATGTTGCAGGGATAGTTGGAGCAAAAGGAAATAATGGTGATTATGTATCTGGTGTAAACTGGGACGTAAAACTAATGGCGCTTGGAGGTTCATCTGGAACTACATCAATAGTTCTAGAAGCATATGGATATATATTAGATCAGCGTGCGATCTATGATTCTACAGGAGGAACATCAGGCGCATTTGTTGTAGCAACAAATAGTAGTTTTGGAGTAAATAACGCAGATTGCAATAGTGCTACATATTCTTTATGGAATGATATGTATAATGCATTAGGTGAATATGGGATTCTAAGTTGTGGTGCAACTATGAATAATAATTCTAATGTAGATGTTACAGGAGATGTTCCGACTGGTTGCAATAGTGATTATATGATATCTGTTACTAATACGACCAGAAATGATTCTAAAAATAGTGGTGCTGCTTATGGATTAACCACAATAGATCTAGGAGCTCCAGGAACGCAAATTTTATCTACATATACTGGAGGAGGCACATCATCATTATCAGGGACTTCAATGGCTTCTCCACAAGTTGCTGGAGCAATAGGACTTATTCATTCATCGATGTCATCTGGGCTAGCATCTCTTTTTCGTGCATCTCCAGATCAGGGTGCAATGATTATTAAACAAATAATATTAGAGGGGACAGACCAGTTATCTTCTCTCAATGGAATTACTGTAAGCGGTGGAAGACTCAATTTATATAATTCTGCAGTTCTAAGTATGGAATATTTAGCCGCAGATTCTTTAGACCCAAACCCTATCACAAATCTTACAGCAGATACATCTGAATGGTATCGTGTTAATCTACAATGGAATGATCCTACAGAACTATTTGGTGGTGATCCAATTCCAAATTTTATGATTGATATTTATAAAGATGAAGAATTTGAAGCATCAGTTTGGTCTGGCGTAGAGTCATATACAGATAATGGATTATCAGCTAATACAGAATATAATTATTCATTAATAACTAGAGTTATTGATACAGATTCGTTGAGTATAGGAGTATCCATTTCTGTTACACCAATTGGAGGTAACTGTCAGCCTAGTGATGTTAATGAAGATAATATAGTGAATATTCTTGATGTGATAGAATTATTACGATTTAGTTTAGGTTATTATAATCCAACAGATTTAGACTATTGCAAGGCTGATTTGAATTATGATAATGTTCTTGATATCATAGATGTTCTTATGTTAATGGATGTAATACTTGGTGTTTAAATATTTGGAGAAAAAATGAAAAATAATTCTATTGAAAAAATGCTTGATAACCAATACAGCAGAAGAAAATTTGTAAAAGACACATTAGCTGGATTAGGAACTATCACAATGGGAAGTTTTATTATAATTAATCAAGCTGGATGTAGCGATAATTCAAACCCCGTTACTCCAAATGGACAAGATTTATCTTTTATAGTTGATATTTCTTTATCTGAAAATAGTGCATTACAAGAAGTGGGTGGTACTATTGCACTTTTACCTAATCCTATTGACAGTCATGGGATGCTTTTATACAGAAAGAATGAAGATGTTATCAAGGTTTACAGTAGAAATTGTACCCATGCTAATTGTACTGTGGAAGCATATTCTTCTAATGGAGTTTCAACATGCGCCTGTCATGGAAGCAGATTTGATTTGAATGGAAACGTCTTAAATGGACCTGCTGAGAATCCATTAAAGCAATATAGCGCTTCTATCTCTGGAGATATTATTACCATTACTTCATAATGAAAAAATTAGAATATAATATTTTTATAATTTTACCTATAGTTTCAATTATTGTATTTATATCTCTTGTTGCACTAGCTATGATGACATACAATGGAGGAAATGCTATAGATAATTTCAGCAATGGGTATTCATTTTCATTAAATTATTTAAGTGACCTAGGTCGGAACATTGGATACTCCGGTGTGAACAATACACTGTCATTTTATAGTTTTAACTTATCATTAATTATTATAGGTATTTCATTCCTTATATATTTCCTGTTTTTACCATCACTGCATAATAAAAGCTCAATATCATTTCTTTTATCTAGGATAGGAGGGGTGTTTGGATGTTTTGCTAGTATTTGCTTTGCGGGAGTTGGGCTTACTCCATCAGATTTATTTTTTGATCTACATGTATTTTTTGCAAACTGGGTCTTTCGATCCATGAGTCTAGCGGTATTTTTTTATTCTTTAACTTTTTTATTGATTAACAGGGACAATGTATTTTTATCATTAATCTTCTTTTCTAGTGGGCTTATTGTTTTATCGCATATAATTATTGCAGATTTTGATTTTGCTCTATATATGTCTAATCCGCACAATGCAAAAGTTTTGTCACAAAAAGCTGCTGTTATTGCAATGATATTTATGGTGCCTTTAATGGCAATTATTAATTTAAAACAACTAAATGATCAGAAAATATCATTAAGAGTATTTGGATAGTAAATTTCTTTATTTACAAAAGTTTCTGAGCGTATCTAAGTCTTCTTTCTTTTAAGTTTAATTCACTTTCCAATAGAAATATTTTTTTCCTAATTTTATTTATTGAAGATAAATTATTTGGTTTCCCTCTACTTTTTAACTGTTTTAAAATTTGTTTTTGTGCAATAAGATCTTGTTTTTCTACCAGAAATTGATTTTTAAGTAAACTATGTATAACTTTTTTCATTTCTAAATATTCTTTAGGATCAAATAATCGAGTTAGGAATACGATTGTTCCATCTGTATCAATAATTACATTTCTTGTAACGCCACTATTACGATCTGCAAATAGTGCAAAAATATCTGCTTCTGGATCAAGAGCAATAGGGTAGGTTACTTTTACTTCTTTCGCAAACTTTTTTACAATCTCTGCAGGCTCATCTCGGTCAATCCCAATTACTTTAATACCAACTTTTTTGTATATTTTCCAGATTTCCTTTTCGATATGAGGCATCTCTTCTCTGCAAACAGAACACCAACTTGCAGTAAATTGTAGCATAGTAACATTTCCTAATAGATCTTCACTTTTAATTTGAGATCCATCAGGAAATTCCATAACAAATTCAGGTATTTTATCTCCAGTTTTAACAATGTATCCTCTCTCATCAGGTATAGAACTATATAAATATGAAATACATAAAAGAAGGATTATGGTTTTCTTCATAGTGTAAAACTGTTATTTTTCATCCATTCTTCATTTACAAATTTGCTTAGATAATTTCTAATACTATCGGGGAGTACAACCAGTGCATTTTTATTTTTATCAAGAACTTTTGCAGCTTCAATAGCTCCCCAAACAGCAGCTCCACATGATCCACCAATTAATAATCCTTCTTCTTTAATAATTCTATTAGCCATAGCAAATGAATCTTCATCAGTTGTTTTGATATATTGGTCAACCAGCGAATTATCCAATACATCTGGAAAGAAGTCATATCCAATTCCTTCAACATGATAAGGCGTAATATCCGAACCTCCACCAAGAATTGATCCCACTGGGTCGACACCAACAATTTTTATACTAGGAATAGATTCTTTTAATTTTTTTGCAATTCCGGTAATTGTTCCACCTGTACCAGTTGAAATAACAACCATATCAAGATTATCTCCAAACTCATCTAGTATTTCCTGAGCTGTACCATAATAATGAGAATCTGGATTATTATTGTTACTATACTGATCGAGAATATGAGAGTTTGGTATTTCTTTATGCAATTGCTTTGCAACACCAAAAAGACTTTTTGGATCATCATGGGGAACTGCTGATGGAGTACGAACTATTTTTGCACCTAAGGCTTTAAGAACAACTTCTTTTTCCATGCTCATTTTTTCAGGCATAGTAATAATAAGTTTATAGCCTTTTACTGCAGCAGCAAGAGCTAGACCAATGCCCGTATTACCAGAACTCGGTTCAATAAGAGTATCGCCAGGATTTATTTGACCTGATTTTTCAGCTTCATCAATCATGCGAAAACCAATGCGATCTTTTACAGAGCCACCTGGATTTAAATACTCACATTTTGCAAACAAATTGCATCTAAGAGTAGATCCAACTTTATTGAGTTTTACTATTGGAGTATTACCAATATTTTCTAGAATATTTTCTAATATCATGTTAATTCATTCTCTACATTTAATTGTATGTTTCAGATATATTTCCACCACTAATAATGATTGCTATTTTTTTTCCTTTAAAAAAAGATATGTTTTCAAATACAGCAGCTAGAGGAACTGCGCAAGAGGGCTCTATTCTATTGTTTAATTTTTCTGATATCAAATTCATTGTTGGAATAATCTTTTCTTCAGGTGTAGTAAAAATATGTTTAATATATTTTAAAATTATTGGAAAAGTTTTTGAACCAAGAGATGTTCGCAATCCATCAGCAATAGTTTCAGGATATTTAGATGGGATAAGTTCTTTTTTTATCAAAGATTGTTGAGCATCATTCGCTAGTTCTGGTTCTGCTCCAATTATATTTGTTTTTGGAGAAATTGAATTAATTGTAATTGCATTTCCACTTATTAGTCCTCCACCACCAATAGGAAACATTATTATATCTAAATCTGGAATCTGTTCAAAAATCTCTAATGAAATAGTACCCTGTCCAGACATAACTTGATAATCATTATAAGGATGAATAATTGTTGCCTGAGTCTTTTTCTGATGAATTAATAAAGTTTTTTCTCTGCTCTCAACAGTGGGCTCGCATTCAATAATATCTGCACCGAGTTTTTCTATCAAATTTCTTTTGTATGGCGTCGCATTCGAAGGAAGAATCACCATTGCTTTAATGCCCCTATTTTTTGCTGCTAAACTCAATGCAGTTCCATGATTACCCGAAGAGACAGTTATAACCCCTTTGTCAGCTTGCTTATCCTCTAAAGAAAAAACAGCATTTGATGCTCCTCGAAATTTAAATGATCCTGAATTTTGTACATTTTCACACTTAAAATATATTTCTGCTCCAACCAATTCATTTATTTCTTTATTTGACTTAATAGGAGTATTAACAATATATGGCTTTATCCTATTGTGGGCTGATTTAATTGTATCTAATGATAGCTTCATAAATAAGTAAAAATACTAATAATCTTTATATATTATATTCTCCCTTTAATTTAGCATTAATTAATCAAATGAAATATGTCAATAAATACCTTTTATTATTTTTAGTACTCTTTCAATTATTACATGCCGGTACTACTGGTAAACTAGTTGGAGTCATAATTGATAAGATAACTAGAGAACCACTAATTGGTGCAAATATTCTAGTAAATGGTACAAACTATGGTGCATCAACCGATTTAGATGGTAGATATTATATTTTGCAATTACCTCCACAGACCTATTCTGTTACATTTTCTATGATTGGATATAAGGATGTAGTTGTTAAAGATGTTCAAATTAGGGTTGATTTAACCACTTCATTAAATGCAGAACTTGAAGAAGGTGTTATTGGTATGGATGCAGTTCAGGTTACGGCTGAAAGACCGATGGTTCAAGCAGATGTAACTTATTCTCAAGCTAATATTACAAGTGAAGAAATAGATATGTTGCCTGTGGAAGAACTTGAAGATGTAGTTGCTCTTCAAGCAGGTGTTGTAAGCTCAGGTGGTGGCCTTCATGTTCGTGGTGGGAGAAGTGGAGAAATATCTTATATGATTGATGGGGTAGCAGTTACGGATCCATATGATGCTGGTATGGCAGTTGAAATAGAAAATAATGCCATACAAGAATTGCAGTTTATCAGCGGGACATTTAATGCGGAATATGGAAAAGCGATGTCTGGAATAATAAATATTATTACGAAAAGTGGCGATTTTAGGAAATACTCTGGCAATATGTCCTCTATGCTTGGAAGTTATTATGCAAACGATCCATTATTTCCACAGTTAGATGAGTTTCGTCCAAATACAATACAAGACATTCAGGGATCATTTAATGGACCAATTATAAAAGATAAGTTGTCTATTTTTGCTTCTGGGAGATATAAACGTAACGGTGGATATTTATATGGACAAAAAATCTTTGTCCCTGAATCTCACGAATGGAATTCTCAAACCAATAATTTTGAATATATTAGTCCTTCACATGTGCGTTGGGATTCTCTATATCACCCTTATGGAATCAATGATTCTTCTTGGGTTTCGATGAATTGGTCTGATCAATATACCGGTTTAACAAAGTTTTCCTGGATCGTTAATCCTACGTTGAGAATTGCGTATAGTTTAAGTGGAAGTGAAACAGCATCTCAAGGTTATTCCCATGCGTATAAATGGAATCCATATGGTAGGTCGCACCAGTTCACCACTAAGTTGAGTAATATGTTTATTATGGACTACAGTCTAAATCAGTCTACCTTTTTTACTCTCTCATTATCTAGATCTGTTAATCATTATAGGAGTCAAAGGAGTGATAAACGAAATTATTATCAAAATCATTCTACGGTTTCAATTGATAGTGTAAACTTTTTTGGGTTTTCCTATGTTGATACTACCATATCAGCTGATCCAAATCTGTTTTATGTTTCACCAACCATTGATGATTATACTCCTGGAAACAACTTTGAAGTTGGTGGACATAGTATGGGGTATTTTGAACAAAAATCAGTAATAAACACTTTCAAAATTGATGGTACAAGTCAGATTAATCGATTTCATTATTTAAAAGCTGGTTTTGAATTTCGTAATACAAATATGTCTTTAACCAGCTACAGTGTTCAATTGGCAGAGTATACTAGCTATACTCCAAGAATACCCAATGCTATGGAATCTCCCAGTCATAATACGTATGGTAAAAAGGGTAGAAACCCTTATGAATATGCGTTCTATTTACAGGATAAAATTGAGTTTGAAGATTTAGTAGTTAATATTGGATTACGATGGGATTATTTTGATCCAAAATGGAAGACCTTGAATGACCCGAGTGACCCGAATATAAACAGTCCGGTAAAACCAATTAATCGTTTTTTTGATTTAGATGGTGATGGACAAATATCTGATATAGAAAGGTATCCTGAAAATCAAAAAAACAATCAAGATAGAATGAATAGTAATGCAAATGGTGATTTATGGTATAAAAATGCTAAAGCAAAATCACAATTAAGCCCACGGTTTGCATTAGCTTTTCCCATCACGGATATGGGTCATATGCATTTTTCTTACGGTCATTTCTTTGCAATACCTCAGTATAGTTATTTATACACAAATCCTGAATTTGAAGTGCCCGCTGGAAGTGGTACTGGATACACAATGGGCAATGGAGATTTAGAACCTCAACGTACAACTCAATATGAAGTTGGTTTCTCACAACAAATTGGAATGGATATTGGAATAGAGCTAACTGGGTTTTATAAAGACATTAGAAATTTGAATGCAACAAAAATTATTCAATCATTTGTTGCGGGTGATAAATATGGACTATATATCAATCAGGATTATGCCAATTCTAGAGGCATTACGGTTGCTCTTTCGAAAAGAAGTTCGGCAAAGATTTCTGGAAATGTTGATTATACATATTCTATTTCAGAAGGAAACGCTTCTGACCCAGCAGCAGCATTTAATGATGAAGCTTCTAATATTGAGCCTGAAAAAATGCTTGTTCCGCTCGATTGGGATCAAAGGCATACATTTAATACAACTGTAACATATCATCCCATTAAAAATTCTGGATTGGGTCTAATATTTAGCTATGGTAGCGGTTTACCTTATACAACGCAATATCTTGGTGTACGAACTTCTTTCGAAAATAATGCACGAAAACCAAGTACATATAATGTTGATTTACGTAGTTATTACCATTTTCAATTTTCCGGAATGAAATTATCTCTAAGTATGAATGTTTATAATTTGTTTGATTTTAGAAACGAATTAACTGTTTTTTCTGATACGGGAAGGTCAACATATACTTTAGTGCCCACGTATACACCTCAACTTAGTGGACCGGGTTATAATAGTTTGGATGAGTATCTTATCCGACCAGATTATTATTCAAGCCCGAGGCAAATAAAAATAGGATTGAGTGTAAATTTCTAATGAAAATATTATTCATTATTCCCTTCATTTCACTCTTATTAGCACAAGCGCCGAATAAATATTTGGAAGGTATAGAAAATCGTTCAAAGAGAATGGATGTAACAGATAGGAAATACGGTGATCATAATGGAAATCGTATTTTTAATAGATTCTATAATTTTGGTGGTATTGGTGATGCTGGAGGTAGTTTATCTGGTATATACCCGTATGGTTCTGGTCATTCGTATTTTTATGAATTCACTCCAGTAGTAGCTGCTAGCGTCATTGATACCAATGGTAATCGTGTTCATATTGTATCAGATGGTGCCGTTGGTTTAAAAGATAATTCACCGCAAGGATATCAATGGGGTTTTGAGCCCCTTACCGGTTATGCAAACCCTAATCAAGAGATTATGGCCATGAGTGATAAATCATTTACATGGCCTGAGACTTGGCCGAACCGTGAAAGTGATTGGGATGGATTATGGAATGGACAATATGGAAAATATGTTCGCGCAGATCAGGAATCCTATTTTGTTATGGATGATTACTATAATGATGAATTTTCTTATTTTCCTGATTCAACTGATATTGGTGCCTTACCTAAACGTAGATCAGGTTTAGGGGTAGAGCTTGAAGTTCGTGTTTATCAATGGAATCATCCTGCAGCAGAGGATATAATCATTGTTACTTATTGGATAACAAATGTGGGTACATCTCGTCTAGATAGTGTGATATTTGGAATGTATGGCGATGCAGATATTGGAAGTACAAATGGTGATTATACAGATGATGACGCTTGGTTTGATGTGGAAAATGATATTGTCTATCAATGGGATCATGATGGCTGGAGTAATGCGGATGGAGGATTTAAACCAGTGTATTTTGGGTGGAGTTTCTTGGAGTCACCAGGAAACCCTCATGATGGAATTGATAATGATGGTGATGGTATGATTGATGAAAGTCAATTTGATGGGATTGATAATGATGAAGATTGGCTATCAGAAAGAGATGACGTAGGATCGGATGGGTTAGGAGCCTATCATTATGGTTATAATGGACCCGATGCCGATGGAACAGAAGGAAATGGAATCCCTGATATTGGAGAACCAAATTTCGAAATTACCGATAATGACGAGTCTGATCAAATAGGGTTAACTAGTTTTTATTCATCACCATATCCAAGTATATATCCTTCAAATGATGAAATTATGTGGAGCCAATTACAACCTGGTTCCTTTGACGTTCCATCGCAAAATATTGATCAAACATTCTTATATGGTTCAGGGTTTATTAGTTTAGATCCAGGAGAAAGAAAAAAGTTTGCTGTAGCAATGGTTTTTGGTAATGATATGGATGATATATTGCGAAATACGGTTACAATGCAGAATATTTATGATAATGATTATAATTTTGCGAAACCACCTTTAAAACCAAACTTAACTGTTGTTCCTGGAGATAAAAAAGTCACTCTTTTTTGGGATAAAATTTCGGAGAATTCTCTAGATGCTATATATGGATCTGATTTTGAAGGCTATAGAGTCTATCGAAGTACAGACCCAGGATTTATAGACCCGTATGTCATTACTGATGCGTACGGAAATAATACATTTAACAAGCCAATTGCTCAGTATGATCTGATAGATAGCTTAAAAGGACCTCATCCAATTGGATTTAATGGTATACAGTATGATATGGGAACTGATTCCGGTTTAGAACATATGTTTGTAGATAGTAATAATGTGTATAATGGAATGACATATTATTATGCAGTAGTTGGTTATGATAAAGGATATGATCTTGATTTTTATGAATTAGGTTTTAGTGAACAAGAAAATCTCTTACCTATTGCACCATCGGAGTGTTCTATTATCGTTGATTTAGATCGTAAAGGAAACGTAATAAATATGAGCGAAAATGCAGGTATGGCTGTACCAAACGCAACTGTTGCAGGATATATGGGTCCAAATACTGCATCCCTTGGGCAAGAGTTTGTTGTACATGACTCAGGATATGCTACAGGCAGAATTGAAGTGCTTACCGTAGACCCAAGCGCAGTCCCGGAAAACGCAACGTATTCATTAACTTTTAACCAAATTTCTGGAAGTCCATTTGTCTTTTATTCTGTTCTTGATGAACAGATTAAATTTGAAACATTTGTTTTAACTGGAGGATATGGAGCATTAGAACATAAAAATATAGATTCATCATCTGTTTTTATTACTGATGAAACTGGAGATATGGTGTATCTCTTAGGTCGTGATTATTCAATGGACTATACGAATGGAATGATTATTGCATCAGAAAACGGCCTTTTAGAAGAAATGGGTACATATGTTATAAGTTTTAAATATTATCCAATATATAATAGTAGTTCAACAGCAGGAGAAACGACTAACCCAATCTTTGATGGAATGAAAGTATTTATATACAATGAACCTATTGCTGTCAATTTTGATTCTTCTGGCTGGCTTGGTTCGAATTCCCCGTATTGCTATAGAGTGTTTGACCAAAGAATTCACCCTGCAGATTTTGAGATTATTTGGGAAGGTAATTTGGATGACTCAATTACATACGATTATTCAAATCTTCCTTCTCCTTTTAGAGTAAAAAATATAACGGATGATAGTGACGTGACTTTTCGCATTTATGATTTAAGTAATAATGGCAAATGGGATCCAGAAGAACCTATTTTATTAATGCCATATCCTGGTATGCAAACTCCTTATATGTTTGTTCAATTTTTCCCTGATTCTGTTATATGTCCATATAATGAGAACGAGTATTTATATGACACTACAACTACAATAGTAAAAGGAGATAGGTTCCGAATATCCACTAAGCGACCATTTACTAATCAAGATAAATTTCATTTTACAACAAAAAAATCATGGGTAGATAATCAATTAGCTAAAAAAGAAATGGATGATATAGCAGTTGTTCCAAATCCGTATGTAGTGACTGCCCGTTGGGAACCAAAGCATATTTATGTTTCAGGTCGAGGACCACGTAAGCTCGATTTTATTAATTTACCTGAAGAATGCACTATTAAAATTTTTACTTTAGCAGGATATTTAGTAGATGAAATAAATCATTCTAGTCCATATGAATATGGTACATATTCATGGGATATGTTAACTAAAGATGGTTTAGAAATTGCGTATGGTCTATATATTTATCATATAGATGCTCCTAATATTGGAGAAAAAACAGGAAAATTTGCAGTCATAAAGTGATGCTTTACATAAAAGTAGCAATAATAATTTTTTCTCTTTTTCCTGTATCATATGGTCAGATAACGGGAAGTGTAAGTAATGTTGCCACAACAGCAGCCTCTTTTTTAGATATTGGTATTGGAGCAAGGTCTTTATCCATGGGCGGTGCATTTGTAGCTATTGCTGATGATCCTACAGCTTTATATTGGAATCCAGCAGGTAGTGTTAATATTATAAGGCCTACGGCGCATTTTTATCATTCTCCATGGATTGCTGATGTCCAATTTAATCATAGTGCTGTAGTTGTACCCTTAGATGGTTCAAGCTCTTTAGGGTTTTTTATTACCTCTGTTACTATGGATGAAATGCAAGTACGTACCGTAAAATCTCCCCAAGGGACAGGAGAATATTTTTCAGTAAGCAATGTTGCTTTGGCTGGATCATATGCAAGAAGATTAACTGATCGTTTTTCTTTTGGTGTGAATATGAAGTTTATCCAAGAAAAAATATGGCATATGAATGCTGGTGGAATGGCAGTGGATCTAGGCAGTCTTTTTGTAACAAAAAATAGCGGTTTACGTATCGGCATGTCAATTTCCAACTTTGGGGGAAAAATTTCCATGGAGGGCTATGATACAGAAGTAGATTATGATATTGATGAAACAATGTATGGAAATAATGATAAGATAGATGCGAGCTTAAACTCAATGAACTGGCCATTACCTTTGGTATTTCGCGCTGGAGTGAGTAAAGATGTTTTACAGTCTGATATACATAATTTGACTATTGCAGCCGATGCAATTCATCCAAATAATAATGTTGAATATATAAACATAGGCTTTGAATATATATATAGGAAAATGATATCTCTTCGAGGAGGACAAGCATTTTATGGTATGAGTGAATCCATGGAAGGTTTAACGTTTGGCATTGGATTAAATTATCAAGTACCTAGAGGTCCAACAATCAATCTTGATTATGTGTATCGAGATATTGGAGTATTTGATAATATACCAGGGTATTCATTAAATATAATTTTCTAAGTATTTATGACTAATAATAAAAACCTTTTATTAGTTTCTTCTGGCGGTGGAAAAAACTTTAAATTAGCAAATAGTTTAAAAAAACTGGTTGACTCAGCATATCCAATATCAACCAAAATAATTAACCTTGAATTATATAATCTTCCACTATATAAACCTGGTATAAATACTGATAATAAAGTTGCTAAAGGTTTAAGTCAGGAATTTGAAAATAGTAACGCTTTTATTTTTTGCGCACCTGAATATAATGGAGGTTCACCGCCCATATTGACAAATGCTATAACATGGATTTCAATTACAACAAATAATTGGCGGGATTGTTTTAGCGGTAAAATAGCACTTATTGGAACAAATAGTGGAGGAGATGGTCTTAGGTTTTTAGCTTCCTTTCGTTCTCAATTGGAATATTTGGGAACAATAGTGGTGCCAAAAACAATATCTGTTAATGATAAGAAAGAATTCAATCAAGATTCTGCCAAACGTTCATTACAAAGTCTTATTGATTTACTGTAAAAAATGTTTTTAACAAAAAAGGGGGCGTTAGCCCCCTTTTTGTTTTATAGTAATAGGTTTAACTAATTTTAATTTGTTTTACCTCAGGTTTAATCTCTTTCGTTTTAGGTAATGTTATCAATAATTCACCACTTTCAAATTTTGCAGCTATTTTATCTTCATTTACATTATCTGGTAAACGAAAGCTTCGGTTAAATGAGCCGAATTGACGTTCATGAATACGATAACTATCAAAAGATTTTCTATCTTGATTTAACCGTTCACCTTTAATAGTTATAACGCCATCATGAATATCTATTGATACTTCTTCTTTCTTTAATCCAGGTATATCTGCTGATAAAATAAACTCTTTTTCTGTTTCATCAACATCCACTGGAGGATAATAAGAATTTTCCTTTGAATATAAGGGAAAATCAATATTAAACATGTTATCAAATATTCTATCAAAATCTGATATTAAACTTCTATTTGGATTCCATTTTACTAGTGTCATTTAAGACTCCTTTCATTAATTGTTTTCAATTTATTAGATGCAATTCGTATGCCAACAACTATTTTATGTAATATTTGGATATATATCTGCAATTATGGCATAATGATTGGAAATTATATTTATTGAGTATGTAAATATTGCAGATTATCACTTATGTGTATTCAATTTGGAATGAAAATTGTGTAATATTTGATCGGTTAGTTTTATGAAATTAAATGAATTAGCATTATTTGGTGGAGATCCGGTTAGGAAAACCCCATTCATTCCTTGGCCTAGAGTTGTAGATGGTCAGAAAGAGAAATTAATAGATACACTAATGAATGATTCCTGGGGTATTGGAAGTGAATCTATTCAACTACTTGAAGAGAAATTTGCGTTATTTCATGATGCTAAAAATTGTATTGTTATAGATACAGGAACAAATGCATTGTGGGTTGCTTTAAAAGCAGCGGGGGTTTCCTCTGGGGATGAAGTTATTGTTCCTCCTTATACATTTATAGCCACAGTTACAGCTGTACTTATGGCAAATGCAACCCCTGTCTTTGTTGATATCGATGCAAATACTTTTAATATAAATCCAAATCTAATTGAATCCGCAATAACTGAACGTACGAAAGCCATTGTACCTGTACATATTGGTGGTAATCCTGCGGATATGAATAGTATCATTTCTATAGCAGAAAAACATAATGTAAAAATCATTGAAGATGCTGCTCAAGCTCATGGTGCTGAATGGGATGGTACAAAAGTAGGCGCATTACAAAACGGAGGTATATTTAGTTTTCAATCGTCCAAAAATATGAGTGCGGGTGAAGGTGGAGCAATAATATCAAATGATGATGATTTCATGGATGCATGTTTTGCTTATTATAATTGTGGAAGACATCGCGATGGTGATTGGTACGACCATCATATAATTGGTGGCAATCATCGTATGAGCGCTATGGCGGCAAGTTTACTTTTACCTCAATTTCAAACAATTGAAAATGACATGCGTACCCGTGAAAAAAATAGAAAAAAATTAGATAAATCTTTATCTGATATGGGGTTAGAAATAACACAAACCTATGATAAAGTTACAAGAGAAGCAAACCACCTGTATTTGCTAAAATATAAAGCAGAGAGTTTTAATAATATATCAAGAGAAAATTTCTTTGAGGCAATGAGGGCAGAAGGTGTGTATACTTATGCAGGATATAAGCCTTTATATAGAGAAAAAGTCTTTCATGGAAAAGGGAATGATTTTCCATGGTTAAAAAATATAAATTATAGTAATATTTCATGCCCAATTACAGAACAAATTTCAGACTTACAATCTGTTTGGCTAACACAAAATCATTTACTGGGCAATGAAAGTGATATACATGATATTATCAACGCATTTGAAAAAGTAACAGCAGTATTAAAAAACAACCCTGAGAAGTTTGATACAAAATTAAAGGAATAATTATGGAACAAATTGATTTAAAGAATTTATTATCAGCAGTTGACGTACCAGCAGATTGGGTAGGAATAAGAGAAGTAAGTGAAACACATACACCTCGTATTGTTCGGGATGGTGTTCCTCAAATGAATGCTAGTTATACTACTCAAGGATTAATGATCGAAGTACTGTCGAATGGTCAATTTGGCTATTATGGTACACCGAATATGACCAATGAAGGCGTTTCTAACGCTGCCCAGAAAGCCTTCACACAAGCACAACTTGCTTCAAAGCATGCAGCGTTTGAATTTTCTGAAGATGCTCGTCCAGCAAATGTTGGAAATTATCAATCTCCATTTGTAAAGAAAAAAGACTCTCTATCTCCTGGTGAGCTCAATAAGATCCTTCTTGACGCCTATAATCATTTAAAAGTAAGTGATAAAATTGTAAGTGCACGTGCTTTGTTACAAACAATACAGACGATGTTTCGTTTTGTTAGTTCTAATGGTAGTGATATTTCACAAGAATTTCTTATGTTGGAGTTTGACTTATCTGCAACTGCAGCTGATGGAGCGAATCAACAAACGCGTACGTTTGGTGGTATGCGTGGTAATTGTCTTCAGATGGGCATGGAATATTTTGATAAGTTAGAATTGTTTGCTCAATCACAAAAAATAGGGGAACAAGCAATTGAATTACTTGATGCGGATGAATGTCCCAAAGGTGAAATGGATTTGGTAATCGCTTCAGATCAAATGATGCTTCAAATCCATGAAAGTGTTGGACATGCATTAGAAGTTGATAGGATTCTTGGAGATGAAAGAAATTACGCAGGGTGGAGCTTTGTGAATTTAGATGATTTTGGAAAGCTTCAATACGGATCTGAATTAATGAATATTACATTTGATCCTACACTATCATCGGAGTTTGCTTCCTACGCATTTGATGATGGTGGTTTGGAAGCAACAAAGGAATATTTGATTAAAGATGGTGTTTTGAAACGTGGCCTTGGTGGTAAGGAGAGTCAAATTCGTTCTGGCGTATCTGGAGTTGCAAACTTTCGTGCTAGTTCATGGAATAGAGCGCCCATTGATCGTATGGCAAATATCAATTTAGAGCCTGGTGAGTCTTCATTTGATGATATAATCAGTTCAGTTGAAAATGGCGTATATATGGAAAGTAATCGTTCTTGGTCTATTGATGATTATCGAAATAAATTTCAATTTGGCTGTGAATATGCAAAATTAATTGAAAATGGTAAATTAACTAAAACTCTAAAAAACCCAAACTATAGAGGAATAAGCAACCCTTTTTGGAATAGTCTAAAAATGATAGGAAATAATGATACTTTTAGCATATATGGAACTCCAAATTGTGGAAAAGGAGAGCCGAATCAAGTTATACGAGTAGGGCATGCTTCCCCTGTTTGTTTGTTTGAAAATATTCAAGTATTTGGAGGAGCGTAGATATGGAAAAAATATTTAATCAATTATGTGAAGGTTTTTTCTCAGAATTAGAAAATGATGAGTCTTTAACTTTATCTTTTGCTGGAGAGAATAGCCAGTTTATTCGAATTAACAACGCCTCTATTCGACAAACAGGTTTAGTAGATGATGCAAACTTAGGTTTAAAATTTATTTCTAATAATCGTACATGCGAAGGCAGTATCACTGTTTCAGGTGATTATGATATTGATTTATCACGTGGGAAAAACGAAATAATACGTATGCGGTCTGAATCAAAAGAGATTTTAGAAGATCCTTTTTTAGTTATGCCAAAAAATTCTGGTTCATCCCGTGAAATTATTAATGCAAATGGACTTGAATTTGATCGTGCGGTGGAGGCTTTGCTTCCATCAATGCAGGGAGTTGATCTGGTGGGAATATTCGCTAATGGAAAAATGTTTAGAGGGAATGCAAACTCTCTTGGTCAAAAACATTGGTTTGAAACCGAATCCCATTGTTTGGATTATTCTTTAGTTACGCCAGAGCGTCAAATGGTCAAAGGTACATACGCTGGTACAGATTGGGATCAACAATCCTATGAGTCTTACATTAAGCGCTCTATTGAAAAATTAGAATTAATGAAACGAAAGCCAATGCGTATAGAGACAGGTGCATATCGAACATGGTTTGAAGCAAAAGCGGTCGCTGATTTTATAGATATGTTTTCTTGGAATGGAATTAGTGAGGCAAGCTTACAGCAAGGGTGTAGCGGCTTTGGTAAAATGAGGCATAATGATGTTCGACTATCTGCAAAATTTTCTATATCAGAGGATTTCTCATCTGGATTAGTACCAAAATTTAATTCCAATGGTGAGACTGGACCCGATTCCTTGCCAATAATTTCAAATGGTATTCTTCAAAATACGTTAGTTAGTTCTAGAACATCTGCGGAGTATGGGGTATCTACAAACTACGCTGAAGATACAGAAGAGTTACGATCGCCATCAATGACTCCTGGTGATTTAAATCAAGAGAAGGTATTAAGTCAATTAGATAAGGGGTTATTTTTATCTAATGTTCACTATTTAAACTGGAGCGATAACCCTGGTGGACGTATAACTGGTTTAACACGTTACGCTTGCTTTTGGGTTGAAGGAGGTGAGATTGTTGCACCTATTGAAACTATGCGATTTGATGATACCTTTTATCGTTTTTTTGGAACAGAACTTGAATCCGTAGGTTCAAAGGTAGAAGTGATACCAGACGTTCTTACATACGGTCAGAGAAACCTTGGTGTTGTATCTTGTCCTGGTATTTTAACAAATGAATTCCAATTAACACTTTAAGGAATAGCTATATATAATGATAAATAAAGACTTAAATAAGTATTCTAGTCATTTTTCTAGATATACAGAGTTGCGGATGCAAGAAAATAGAAACAATCATATTTCCATGGTGAATGGTGATGTAATGGGTAATTCTATTTCTTCATCAAGCGGTGTGTCATCGCGGGTTTATAATGATGGAAACTGGGGTTTTTCCTCTAGTCCGGATTTGTCTGATTCTGCAATAGAATATGTAGTAAAAAATGCAAGTGACAATGTCATGTTCATGAATAAGCGTAATAAAGAGCAATGTGGATTTATTCTTCCAGATATTAGCGGTCACCATGAGGTAGATTTATCTACTAATTGTGTTCGAAATGATCAAAGACAATGGATAGACTTTTTAAGTAATATTGATGACTACATTGCTAATAAATATTCTTTTCTTAGTTCTCGTACAGTTGTTTTATCTGGATTGGATATGGAAAAATCTTTATTAACCTCAGCCGGATCGACATCGTATTCCATGACCCCACGTGGAATTATGTATATTTCATTAACAATGGACAATAATGGTGAACCTGTTGATTTAATGGATGTTTTTGGTGGATTAGGACAGTTAGAGGATCATTTTTTAGATCCATCACATTTTTATAATGATATTGATATTCTTGTAGAACATCTTCAAAAGAAATCAAATGGTGTTTATGCTGATGCCGGAATGAAAGATGTTATCTTAGATGCTGATTTAGCTGGGATACTCGCTCATGAGGCTATTGGACATACTACAGAAGCTGACCTAGTATTGGGTGGATCGGTGGCAGGTGAATTTATGGGTGAACAGGTCGCTAGTGAGTTAGTTACGCTAGTCGATTATGCCAATACGATCAATAATCAAGTTTGCCCGGTTCCTGTATATATTGATGATGAAGGAACACCTTCTACTGATACCGTTATTATTGAAGATGGTTCATTGAAAAGCTTTATGCATAATAAGGATAGCGCTCGTCATTTCAATACAACTCCAACAGGAAACGCAAGGGCGTATGCCTTCTCAGATGAACCATTAATTCGAATGAGAAATACTGCTATTCAGCCTGGAAAAAGTACTCTTAAAGAAATGATATCATCTATTGATGATGGGTATTACCTAATGAAATCAAGTAATGGGCAAGCAGATTCTACCAGTGAATTTATGTTTGGGGTTCCTCTTGGGTACGAAATTAAAGGTGGTAAATTAGGAAATGCGATCAAAGACACAACTATTTCTGGTGTTGCATTTGATGTTTTAAAGACAATTGATATGATTTCTTCCGATATGACATGGAGTGCAGGAGGTATGTGCGGAAAAAAACAGTGGATACCTGTTGGTATGGGTGGTCCTGCAATCAAATGCAAAGTCAATATTGGCGGACGGTAGCTAGTACACTTGCAAGACAAAGATATTCCAGATTATTGTATTGAACAATTAATCAAAGCTGGTGCTGATAAGGCCCAGTGCGTTTATTCTTCCGGAGAGAAAAAAGAATTGAATGTAGATGCCGGTGAGTTTTCGCTTTTTCGCACCAATGCAAATCATGGCGTTTCCATTATGGCAATTAAAGATCAAAAAAAGGGGTCTTTAAGTATAAATAAGATTGCTAAAGATGATATTGATCAATCCATAAAAACCGTGTTAAAAATGGCAGAATCTTCTATGCAAGATGAGTCATATGATATTTCGGAATATCAGGAAGCAGAATCTTTTTCAAAGGGAAATAAAGAACCAGCATTAAATACTATGTATGATCGTATGGAAGAGTTTATGGATTATTCAGCCAATACTTTTCCAACAACAATAATTGAACAAGCAATTCTGGATTTTAGTTCGGGTACTAGTTATTACAGAAATTCCAATGGTGTATCTTTTGATGAATCGGAAGGATCGTATAGTTTTTCTGTTATGTTTACTTCCAAGGAGGGTAAAGATATATCTTCATTTAATTCTGCAGGATTTTCATCGTTAGATATTGATTTGGCTCTTCATGAAGGTGGATCAATAAATCGATTATTAGAAGAGTCTGCTGCTCACGTTCGAACCAAAGCAGTTCCAAATAAATTTACAGGAGATATAATCGTTACTCCTGATTGTATAATGAGTTTTATGGGATTTATTTTAGGTAACCTATCTGATTTTAGGCTTATTGCAGGAACATCTTTATTTCGAGAACTTATGAATCAACAAATTGTTCATAATTCTTTATCAATTCACTCCAAACCTTTATCTGATAATTTATCAGGTGGATATTTTGTTACATCTGATGGATATAAGGCAGAAGATTTAACTATTATTAAAAATGGGACATTACAAACGTTTTTACTAAGCCTATACGGATCTAAGAAAACTGGTTTAGAAAGAGTTCCTAATTCTGGCGGTTCTTTAATTATTGATACAGGAGAAACTCCTTTAGAAGATATGATTAAATCGGTGGATAAAGGTGTATTATTAAGTCGGTTTTCTGGGGGAAGTCCAAGTGATAATGGAGATTTTTCAGGTGTTGCAAAAAATAGTTTTTATATAGAGAATGGAAATCTGAAATACCCTATCAGTGAAACAATGGTTTCAGGTAATATTATCAATATGTTTCAAAATATAAAACACATATCAAAAGAAGAAGTGAATTTTGGTGATGAGATATTCCCTTGGATTCAATTTGAGGGAATTACAGTATCTTAAAATAATATTTGCTATACTTTCCTAGATTGTATTATATGAATTCCATCACTTTCTAGTATATAATCTTGTAATCTTATACCAGTAAACCCTGCATTCGTTAATTTATCCATAATATTCTTATTAGTCTTTAATGGTCCAGTGCCATGTCCACAATCTTCATTATTAACTATATCATTAGATATAAAAAATAATCCATCAGATTTTAAGACTCGATTTACTTCTAATAGTCCTTTTTTATAATCTTTCCAATGGTGAATTGAATTGATAGCTATTACTTTATCTACGGATTTATTATTGAGAGGGATACGTTCTGCAGAGCCAAGGATAAATTCTACATTTAAAGCTTTATCTATATTTTTTAACGCAATATTAATCATCGTCTCAATGGGGTCGATTCCATAAATTTTTCCTTTATGGCATATTTTAGATGCAAGTGCTGCTGCTGTACCAGTTCCGCATCCTATATCAAGAATTATGTCATTTGGATTTAATTCAATATTTTTAATGGTAAGATCATTAGAAATATGATCTCCATATTCTTCTGCATACCATAATGCATTTGCTTCATTCCAGACAAATTGATTCGAAGAAGCATCGTGATTATTATTATTGCTATTCATACAGTCAATAAAAAAAAATATTCGCCCGAGACTGGATTCGAACCTGTGCATCTCGAAAGATACTAGACTCTGAACCTAGCTCGTCTACTAATTTCGCCACTCAGGCTTATAATAGATTGAAGATTTTAAACTATTTATGAAATAAGTACTACACTATCATTCTAAAAAATATCTCAATTAGTTCATTATTTTTGTAAATTTTTATGTTTATTTCATTGAATTGCAAATTGAGCCTAGGAGTAATAATGAAACAAGTATATGTTATAATAGTCTTTCTTTTAACTCATTTCATTTATGCAGAAAATAATTCAATTAATGAACTGAATAGCGCTTGGGATAAGTTAGAACAGACAGTTTTAAATGGAGATTTTCGTTCTTTTAAATCTGTGTATCATCGAGATGCAGTTTTAGTGAATGGAATAACAAAAAGCAGCTATCCTATAAAAAAAGCATTTGAAGGTTGGGAGCAAGGTTTTATAGATACTAAATCTGGAAAAATAATAGCAAATCTAGATGTAAAATTTTCCGATAGAATTTATGATCAGTTAACGGCACATGAGACTGGTATATTTCATTATTATACAATAAATAATAATGGAGATAAAAATGATACTTATGTGCATTTTGAATCACTTTGGGTTAAAAAAAATAATGCGTGGCTAATGATAATGGAATATCAAAAATCAAAAACTGATGAATCGCAATGGAATGCATTATAATTAATAAGAATTAATATACCAATGTGCGGTAGATATACCTTTTTTAACGATATTAATTCTGCAAAAAGTTCTTTTGATATTGATATAATTGATTCAAACCTACTTGATTATCAAGCAAGTTATAATATTGCACCTACGCAACATGCACCTGTTGTTTTTCAAGATAATAAGAAAAGAATTTTAAAGAATATGAGATGGGGTTTAATTCCATCATGGGCAAAAGATGATAGTTTTAGTAGCAAGCTTATTAACGCTCGTTTAGAAACGATTAATGAAAAACCTAGTTTTAAAAATTTAATTTCTATAAATAGATGTATTGTGATTGCAAATGGTTATTATGAATGGGTAATTGTAGATAATAAAAAAGAACCTTATTTCATTTATGATAAAGAAAGCTCAATGACTACAATGGCTGGCTTATGGAGTACGTGGGAGGATATAACATCCTTTACCATTATTACAAAGAAGAGTGATCTATCTATCAGTCACTTACACCATCGGATGCCGCTCATTATTCAGGAAGAAAATATTCAGCATTACTTAGATACAAATAACACAATAGATAATTTTATTGAATATGATGATATGAAATTAAAATATCATCAAGTTTCAAATTTTGTGAATTCACCAAAAAATAATAGTGCTAGTTGTATTGATCCATTAGAAGAATAATTTAAAAGCATGGAAATTTTTGGATTAATATCATTAACAATACTTGCTATAGTTACTATATTTTATTTTTTAAAACGGATAAATCAAAAAAAAATAAAGAATAATAAAAATACAATTGATTCTTTTGTAGCAAAAGCTATGGCAAGTAAAATTGCTTCTGATGCGCAAAAACATAGAAAAGATCAGGAGAAATATAATTATATTAAAAGCATAGATGATGCAGAGTAAAAATATTTCCTAAGCATTTAATATTTGTAAGACACATTATTGATATTATATTGAGGATAATTATGAAGAAAATTTCATTTATTTTATTATTTATATTTTTATTAGGATGCGATGATAGTGGTGATTCTAATAATTCAAATCCTATAATTTCAGGACGAAAAGTTTATATTGTAGGTAGTGATGATGATGGAGCCTGTTATTGGGTAAATGGAACTCGGGTAGAGCTCCCTGGAGGTGATTGGGCAACGGATATTGTTGTCGTGGATGGCGATGTATACACAACGGGTACTTGTGGAGAATATGCCTGCTATTGGATTAATCAAGACAAATATGAACTACCTGGATCTTGGGGTGAAGGTGAAGCTATCGCTGTTGATGGAAATGATGTGTATGTTGCAGGCTGGTTTATGAATGGATCCTGTTATTGGAAAAATGGACAAAAGATAAATTTAACAACCAATGGTGAATCCCAAGCATTTGCAATTGGAGTCCGTAGCAATGGTTCTGTATACATTGGTGGATCCTATATCAATAATCATCATTATGTAATTCCGTGTTTTTGGAAAGATGGGAATAATAGAACCAATCTTCCTATACCAACCCATGGTGATGGAGAAGTATATGATATTACTTTTAGTGAGGATGGTAATATGAGGTATTATGCCGGTTATACAATGAAACCAGATAACCTTACAGGGTATGCACCCAAGGCCGCTCGTTGGCGTCATACAGTTAGAACAGATTTACCCGATGGAACTTCAGACATAAGTCTTTATGGAACGGGTTCTTATGGCATTACAATTGTTGGAGAAGATATTTATGTTGCTGGATACACGGATTGGATTGGAGACTACAATGATGATAATACTGGGGGTACATTTCCTAGATACTGGAAAAATAATACGGTTCATGACCTTGAAGGAGGTCCCAATACTTCATTTGGAACAGGTCAGGCGAATGATATTCGAGTCGCCGATGGAAATGTTATTGTAGTGGGAATAGCGACCGGAGGGCCAACTGGTGAGAGTGCATGCTATTGGTTTAATGGTGAGCTCCACTATTTAGAAGATGTAATAGGGGAGCGGAGTGAAGCAAAAGGCGTTTTTATAGATTAGTTATTGGATCTTTATGTTTGAAAAACACTTAAATAACAAATATTTTAAAAGTACTATTATATTATTTGGAACATTATTTCTATTTCTCTTTATAGACTCTTTAATATATGGTATATCAAATGATGAATTAACAACAACTGGCTCTTCGATATTGACTGTTTTCATTCTTCACCATATTATTAAAATATTTAACTCTAAATAGCTTATTGTCCATATTTTTTCATTATGAGAATATTATTTATTAGTATATAAAATTAACTAGATTTTACAAGTAATTATTCGAGGTAAGTTTAATGATTATTAACAATATAAAAATAAAGTATATATATATATTATTTTATATAAGTATATTTAATTATAGTTATACTTTAGCACAACAAAATACAGAAAAAGTTGTTGCTTCAAAAACAGTTGAAGATGCTCATTATGATTTCTTAAAAGAGCTTCATAGTGAGGAATCAAAAAAGTCTGGAAAAATTTTAGGTCGTTTAGGATTAAGCTCTAAAGGACTTTCTGAATACAAAAGAAAAGAATATAATTTATATTTGGATTCGTATTTTCCTAACGCTTCTTCTGATCGAGTCCAAATGTTTTTGTTTGAGTTGAATATCAAACAGGAAGAATGGGCAGAAGCAGGAATGAATCTATTAAAGTTTGTTTATTTGTTTCCACAATCTCCCATTTATAAAAAAGTTATTGATCGCGGATATAATCTGTTACAAGAAGAAAAATATTATAGCTCTAATAGAGATAAACTGCTGAAATTATTAAGCGATGCTCCAAAATCTGGAAAAATATATAAACGCTACCATCAGCTATTATCTGAAGTGTATTTGATAAATGATAAAAAATTAACAAAACTTTTTATAAAGGAATGCTGGAGTTTTCTTCATTTATATCCAAATCGTTCGCAGTGCAGTGCAGTTATGATGTGGCTGGCAAAATTAGAAAAGGAAGCAAGTAATTTTCATCCAGCTGTAATGATATATGAAAAATTGATGAATTTATATCCTGCAAGTAAAGATTATTCTGACGCACTATATCAAATTGCTAGAATTCAGCAGGAAGAATTCAACGAATATAATGAGGCTACTGTAAGTTTCAGAAAATTTCTAAAAATGTTTCCCGAACACAAATATGTAGCTTGGGCACAATATCGAATTGCAACTATGGCGGATAAGAATTTTGATGATTGGTCTACTGCGGTTAAAGAGTATGAAGTCCTAGCGGACAAATACCCAAATTTTAAACATACAATTACAAGTTTGCTTCGTATGGGTGCAATACAAGATTCGAAGTTGAAGGAAAGAAAAGAGGCGATAAAGACATATCAACGAGTCTTTTCAACATATCCTGATAGTACTGAAGAATCAATTGAGGCTTTGCATCGCTCAGCAAACTTATATGTTAAATCTAAACAATTTGAAGATGCTGTTAAACAGCATGAAATAGTAATTTCAAAATACCCAAAAACGAATGGGTCCTTAGAAAGTCTAAATAAATGTGCTGATATTTATGAAAAGAAAATGGATAATAAAGAAAAAGCAATTGAAGTATTAAATATGGTAACAACAAATTTTCCAGATTCACGAGATGCAAAAAAAGCACAAAGACGTATTAAGAAACTAAGTAAATAATAAATAAATATAGGTTATTATCAACTATGAAATTCGCAATTAGTTTTTTGTATTTATTTTTTATGTTAATATTGTGCGATCTCCATGCTCAAGACTGGCCAAACTTTAATCGTTATCGACAAGATAATTATCGAGTAGGTATGCCGTCAGAAAATGAAAATAGGATTGTATTTATGGGTAATTCTATTACGGAGGGATGGTCCAATGTTTATCCGGAATTTTTTAATGGTAAGCCATATATTAATCGTGGAATAAGTGGCCAAACAACCCCGCAGATGCTGGTGAGATTTAGAGCGGACGTAATAGATTTAAAACCAAAAGCAGTTGTGATTTTAGCGGGGACAAATGATATTGCAGGAAATACCGGTCCATCTACAGTTAAAATGATTGCTGATAATATATTTTCCATGGCAGAACTTGCTAGAGAACATAATATTTCTGTTATTATTTCCTCTATACTACCTGTTTACCAATATTCATGGATTGAGGAAGATATAGACCCAGTACCAATCATTAGTAGATTAAATGCAATTATTAAAAATTATGCGTTAAAAAATGGTCATATATACCTTGATTATTATTCTGCTATGGTTGATGAAAGAATGGGCTTAATGGAACAGTACACACCAGATGGTGTGCATGCCAATAAGGCTGGATATAAAGTCATGTCTGCATTAGCAGAAAAGGCCATTATAGAAGCGTTGAAGTAAAATAATATCGATTAAATATTTATTACTTTACAGCGTCAATTCTCAATTAATTCGAACATATTATTTCTATGATTGCTAATAAAAATCACCGAGTTTTAATATTTTGTATTAGTGCGATTGTTATTTTCTCTGCATTGGCTTCTTATGTGCAAAGTTCTTCTGGAGATGTTCGTATTAAAGGAATCACTATCCCAACGCAAAATGGACAATGGCTCACAGCAGATTTATATAAACCTATTACGGCAACATCCAAAAATCCTGCACCAATGGTTGTAGTTATTCCTGGATTTCAGCGTTCAAAAGAAACCCTATCTAATCTTTCAATAGAACTATCCCGAAGAGGAATAGTTGTAATCAGTATTGATCCATACGCTCAAGGTGGATCAAGTTCATCCTTTAGTACTCGAGCAGCAACAACACAAGGATACGGAATGTTTGCTGTAGTTGATTATGCATATGAGACTAATAATCTAAATTATATTGATAAAACACGAATTGGAGCTACGGGCCATTCTGCAGGAGGTCTTGCTGCTATACGTGGCGCGACATATTTTGGTAAAGAAGCTAAAAAAGAAGATAAGGATAACAAGCTGCATTCCGTGTTTGTTTCTGGTTTCATTTATAGAGGATTTTCAAAAAAAGATTTACAACCAATCTCATCGAATATTGGAATCAGTTACGCCTTATATGATGAAGGTGCTTATCGAAATAAATTAAAACATGGTGATATGCGTTTAGCTCCAGAAGCCATACAAATTATCAATTCGTCAATTAATGATAAAAAAAATCATATTAATGAAATAACTATTGGTAAATATTATGGAAATAGTGATGAGAAAAACCTGCGAGTGGTATATAATGAAAAGGTACTTCATCCATTTCAACCATACAATCAGGAAGTAATGGCCAACCAGCTTGGGTATTTTGAAAAAGTTTTTGATTTAAAAAATAGTTTATCCAATGATAATCAGATTTGGTATTGGAAGGAGATATGTACAAGTATATCCTTTATAGTTTCTTTGATTATGTTGATCCCATTAGCACAATTAGTACTAGATATCCCTTTTTTTAAAAGTATTAAAAAACCTATTCCTAATATTTTACCAAAACCTCAAAAAAATGGGAAAATATTATTTTGGATTCTATTTATTCTTTCTGCTCTAGTCGCTGCATTTACTTTTATTCCTATGTCTGAATTATCTAAAACATTATTTGTAGAAGCTTCATCAAGAAAACAAACCTGGTTTTTCCCTCAAAGAATGAATAATGCTATTATGTTATGGGCTGTTTTAAATGGGATGGTTGGCCTTATTTTATTTTATACTAGTTATCGTTTTTTTGGTAAGAAAAATGGTATTGAGTTTGATATGTTAGGATTAAGAATAAAACGAAGTGAATTTTTAAGAACATGTCTATTAGCAGTTATGGTTTTTGCGATTTATTATATTATACTATTCGCAATATATTTCCTTTTTCATGTTGATTATAGAATATTTTTTGTTGGCATTCGAGTTTTTCGACCAGCTATGTTGCTTCTTTTACTATTATACGCTCCTTTATTTTTTATCTTTTTTCTATCCAACTCATTACGTGTCAATGGAGCAATGCGTTTCAGTAATGTTCTGCAATGGAAGACTATGTTTTTCCATGGCGTAGCGACATCGATTGGTCTTCTATTAATACTATGTATTCAATATGTTACATTTTTTAAAACAGGAACCGTGTATTGGACAGATGGGTGGTTATATGTAAATCTATTATTTGGTGTTGTTCCAATGATTTTCTTTCTTCCTTTTTTTCATAATTATTTTTTTCAAATGACAGGTATGGTATATCTTGGACCGATGATTACCTGTTTGGTCTTTATTATGAGCTTACTTTCTAATACTGTATGCTACATACCAATTTAGCAGTAAGTTGAATAATAAATTGTTTTTCATTGAATGAACAGTTTATATTCAGAATTATGTAATCGGTGTATTGCCCATTATTATAATGTAAATCAGTTTAATTAACAGTGAGGAAATAATGCAAAAAGGAAAAGTAAAATTCTACAACACAGCGAAAAGATATGGCTTCATCACAGGTGATGATGGCACAGACTATTTTTTCCACCAATCAGGATTGTCTTCTGACGATATTTACGTCAAAGATAATGATGGTGTAGAATTTGAGGTTACAGACGGAGATAGAGGGCAAAAAGCCATAAATATATCGTTAGTAGATTAACCACATCAAAAAGCCCCGCTTTAGCGGGGTTTTTTTTTATAACTATTTATTCTATTGAGCATAAGTAGGAGTTTTTTATGAATTCATTGATGTCGACTTATGAAATAATTTGTAAAAACTTATTTAAATCGGATATAAAAGTAAGAGATCAATACTTCAAAGAGTATTTCTTGGATTCTATACTCAGTAAGCATCCCTACAAATTATTAACAACGAAACATGATAATTCATCTTCACTTGATGAATATATTCAAAATGATGCTATGCCAGAATATTCTTTTATTGATTTGACAAATGATAAGAAATTTTTTGTAGATGCCTATCATCAACCGATATGGTTGGGAAGCTATCCTCATCAGTATATTAACCCTATGATTAAAGAGAAGGTATTATTGTATCATAAATATGATTCTATCAGACGGTTGTTTATTGCAATTACTGTTGGTGGAGGTCGTATTTCCGGTAAGTCAATTGAGTGTTTTATAGTACCTGTTCGATTCCTAAAGCATGAACACAGATTATTTCGCAAAATGTTGCAGTATTTTGCGATTCAAAATGTTGATCTATCATTTGATGAATACTCAAGTCCATTATCTTCAATTGATTTGTGGAGTCGTTTAAAATGGAGCAATACTTAATTTTTAATCAATGGATGTAATATGATTATTTGGACATGGCGTTGGAAGGATGAAAGCGGTGTTCGATTTGTAGAGCGGTTTTATGATGATGGTTCAAAATACGTAACCGAATATCACCGAGATTTTGTTTGGGATTATCGAATAACAAAAGATGGAAAGCGTTTAGCAGAAATACATACTCCAAATTATAAGCATTCGGACAATACCTGATTTTTAATTAATACATTTATCGAACGCGCGCGCTATTATACTGTAAATGTGATTTAAATCATTGAATCACATCCTTTAGTTGATTTATATTAGATGGTCGGCAAGTCGCCGATGAGGTAAGGGGTTCGTAAGTCCCGCGGCATAGTTGTAGTAAAGTAGAATAACCGAAAGAGGTATTATGGTGTTACTTAAACATGTCCGAGCGGCAAGTATTGCCCCGGTCTTTTTAATACAATGGACTTTCTGTCTGTTTTTAATCTTCTTTTTTGTTCCTCAGGAAATAGTCTATGCCCAAGATGACGATGAAGGTGAGATATTTTGGGGAGAAGAAGATGAAGAAGAGGAAGAGTTTTTCGATGAGGATGAAGAATTTCTTGAGGATGATGAGGAGTTTGATGAAGACCCCGATGCGTTCTTTGACGAAGAAGAAGAAGATGAATTTTATGAAGATGAAGGAGAATTCGAGGAAGAAGAATTTGATGAAGAAATGTCCAGTACTGATTTGTCCGATGCTGCACTTAAAATGGGGTACACCCTCACATTGCACGGTGCGTCACCTGCATTAGTCAGTCACTCTCTTTATACGTATAACTCCTTTGTAAATTTTCGTTTAGGAGTTGAAATGCCCATTTTGATGCAGGTTGGGCCATTACGATTTCGTCTGGGCGCAGAGCTAGGA
>SGYN01000015.1 GCA_004321715.1 bacterium
CTTCATACAATTTTTGTTCACCTTGCTTTATGGCCCATTGCATAATATCTAAACTTTCATCAAGTACTTTACCATCTTTTAACAGTAAAACAGGTACAGTCCCTTTGGATGAAACTTTATAGAGGGACTTAGGACGTTCATTTAGTAAAACTTCTCGAAGCTCAACGGATATTTTCATATATGATAAAACCATCCTAGCTCGAATAGCATAAGGACAGCGACGAAAAGAGTATAGAATTGGGTGAATCAAAAGAATATCTTATTTATTAATTATTTCAATGTACAATGCACATGGATGATTAAAGTAGTTTGAATCGCTTTATAATAGCAATATTACAAAGTAGTAGTCCTAAATGTCTAGAAACAAAAATACCCACGAACGTGAGGATTCGAGGATTACTTAAAGAATCTATTTTAATAATACCATCTTCTTAGTGCTAATGTATTCACCAACTTGTATTCGATAAAGATAAATACCAGCACTTACTGGTTTACCATAATCATTCGTAGCATCCCATACTACTTTTCTATACCCAGCCTCTTGTGCTTGATCAACTAAGGTTTTTATTTGTTTTCCAAGCATATCATATATAACAATATTAACAATACTATTACCTGGTAAGTTATACCGTAGTGTTGTTATTGGGTTAAAAGGGTTAGGAAATGCTGCGAATAACTTATAAGTAGCTGGAATTGGTCTTTGATTATTTGTGTTGGATAGCCCTTGTACTTCATTAAATGTAGTTCCAAATGTGGTTTCTAAATCCCAAGATATACCAGGGACCCAGTTCTCACCACCATATTCGTATGCACCTATGTCTGGTGCAGAGCCAATATGAGTTCCCGTAATATTCTCGATTATCACACCAGAATCAATTAATACAGATCCTTGAATTGGCCTAAAATCAAAATTTTCAGGATCAACAAGCATATCTTTTATATCATTATTTGATTCATAACCATTCCAATTATGATCATAAACGCCTGGCACAGGATAATCCTCATAATTTCCAGATCTATGACCAGCAATTTTATTTGCTGCGTTATTTCTGGTTTCTGTAGCATTATTCCCCCCCTGTTCAATCATAACAATAATATCATTCTTGTCACCATTATCAAAAGCAGTATTATTATATAACATATGTTCATATCCTTTGATCATTATTCCACCCTGAACATTCCAAATAACATTATGATGCATTAAACCGTTATTACCAGCACCATTCCCATCGAAGCGAGAACCGTATTTTATCGTATCGTGTAACCAATTATAACGAATCTCTACATTTGGTTGCTGTCCAACCATACATTGAATCAATGACCCATCGCTTTGCATATATCCACTATCATACATATTATTTAATTCTATTAAGGCCTCATTTCCTGGGTTTAATGTTGCTGAAGCACCCATTTTATGCATCGTATTCATTCGAAAGATATTACCAGAACCACCCATCTGAATTGTTGTCATCAATCCATTCAAATCTGTTGCAGTATAATCGATATGATAGAAATAACAATCTTCAATAGTATTATTGCCTGAATAAATTTCAAGAGCAGATCCATCCGTATATCGAAAAGCACACTTGTAAACGATACAATTACTACTACCAGTAATTAATGACATATCTGGCTGTGTATCAATTATCCCTAGCATCCTCTTATAACAGCTTGGAAACCAAAAATTACACCCTTCAATACGGGCATAATCACTATTAGTAATTTTAAATGTAGTTCCAAAAAATTCAAGATTTTGTATTTCTATATAATCCGAATTAGAAATATCAAAAGCATAGGATTGTACTTTCCCTCTAATTTCAAGATTATTAGGATTAGAATTATCTGGTGGCCAAAAATATAACTCATTGTTTAAAGTATCTAAAAACCATTCGCCCTCTGTATCAAGGAGAGAAAGCTTACCTTCTAAGAAATAGTCATGATGTTTTGTTTTCCATTCAGGGACAGAATCATATGTAAATGTATTTCCTGAATGAGTAAGAACACGACGTGTCCAAGTTTTATACGAACCAACATTCAAAATTGCAATAGCTCCAGTAATATCTAATCCACTTAAGGATAAATCAACCATTCCATGAGGTTCATCAATGAATGTACCGTTCGAATACGCATTCTCATTCTCATCAATTGTTCCGTGACCCCAGTGATTTTCTTTATCCCAAATTGAACCATCTTCAAAAGAAGCATTTGGCCATCGCGCCATCACCATTTCCTCTCGATTAGAAAATAACTGCCAAATAGGAAAATCTAATGTTGTTTTCCATATATTACCTGTATGCAACTCCCAAGAAGATTCCAACTTCACTGTTCCATCCAAAAGAACTCTTTCACTAGGGTATGCAGAAAAAATCAATGGTGCACTTTCTAATCCATCATTATTATTCATTGATATGACTTCATGATAATTTCCTTGCCGTATGTAGCAAATATCTCCAGCCGTCATTACATCTGCAGCTTTTTGGATTGTTAAAAAAGGATTGTCAATTGTTCCAGCGTTATTATTATTACCATTATTTGAAACATAATAATCGTTTGCAGAAATTATTGAGATAAAAATAATTAATAAGAATAGAGGAATTTTTTGCATTATTTTATTGAATCAACAATAGAGTTATTTTGATATACCCATAGTTATTTTTAGAATAATTTTACTAAACCAATTAAATGGTAATATGGATCGTAACCCAACTCTGATTTTTGCTTGTGCACCAGCCAGATAACGCAATTTATTTTTTTTTCTTTTAATTATTTTTTCAATAATAATTGCAACATCTTCTGGATCTCCAACACCTCTACGTGTGTCTAATATTTTAGTATGAAGGTCCTTCAATCTATTTGTGAATTCAATATAAGGACTTTGTGCATTTAAACCTGATTTAGCTTCTTTACTATTATCATCAATTGCTTTAGTAGAAAATGTTCCTGGTTCAAGCAATACAACTTCAATCCCAAATGGGTAAAGCTCAAAGTGTAAACCTTCACTAAAGCCTTCAAGCGCAAATTTTGATGATCCATATGCACCTAGTCCTGGTAAAGCAGATCGGCCTTGTGCGCTTGATACATTTACTATTTTTGTTGAAAATATATCCTCGGATTTCATTGCTGTCTTTCGCATTAAAGGCAATGCAATTCTGGTTACTTTTTGTACACCAAAAAAATTTGTTTCAAATTGATCTCGTATTTCCTTTTCAGATAAGTCTTCAAAAAAGCCACCAATTCCATAACCAGCATTATTTATCAAAATATCTAATTTCCCTTCTTTATCGGTAATAGTATCGATTGACCTCTGAATAGATTCATCATTGCAAACATCAAGTTCAATCATATGACAACTTGTGTTTCGTCGATCTAGTTCTACTTTTAGATCATTTTTTTTTGATAGATCTCGCATGCTAGCATAAACAGTATAGCCTAAAGATGATAGTCGTGCAGCTGAAATCATTCCAAAACCACTTGAACATCCAGTAATTAAAATAGTTTTTTTCATAAATCCATAATAAATAATTTTGTATCTAGCACATCTGTCCATTGCATATTGTCTATATCAGGAATGATAAAATTTTTGGTATAACCCCAATTATGTTCTAATACTTTTTTCCAACCAACATGAACTTTTGTCCATAAGATAGGACCATTATAAATAGGGTTGTTTATATTGCTATAGAGATAATGGTTTAGATCATCTTTTTGATATAATTTTCTATCAATTGAATTTCTCAATTTTCTAAAAAGACTAATGTCTTCAAATTCTTTTGCTGCTAGTAATCCCGTTAAATGTGCTAGAGGAGATGCACCAGCCTCTAGATCTTCTTTTACATAGGCAAAAGGGCCTAATTCTTGTGTAAAATTTTCTTTCCATACAGGATATAAATCGTCATTGTATTTTTGTTCATAAACCCTCAAAAAAGTCATCGTCCATGCATTAGTATATCCTGATAACTGAGGATTACAGAATTGATGTTTCGTATTGTACATCTTTAAATAAAAACCATTATTTTGGTCTGTCATCTTTTGCTTAATAAAATTAATTGTCCAACTTGCTTCAACATCAGAATAATCGGTTCCATATAGTTTGTCATATATTTTGAGACTTAACAAAGAAATCGAATTGCATTGAGCAAAATATCGGCCAGGTTCACAATCTGCTCCTTCATGCTTTCCTTCCAAATGATGTCTTCGCATTTCATTGATAATTTTACTAGTGAGCCAAGTAAATTCTCGACTGAATTCTTCATTTCCTGTCATTAATTGATAAAGACCATACATTAAATTTAGATGTCCTTTATACATAACATTGCCTTCAGAAATTGGATCATCACCCATTCCATATGAAATCCAATCTCCCCAAACTTTTGGTGATTTCATTTTATTTATCATCAAATACATTGCATGCTTAGCTCTATCTGCATGTTTTTGACTAATCATAGCAATGGATGGCATCGCATATGATGAAAAAGCAATTCCATATCTCCATCGCAAATGTTCTGAAGTATCCCAACCAATAAATTCATCCCCCGTTATATCCATTAATTCATATGTATTATATACATAGTTGAATTGTCCAATTTCATCTTTTTGAAGTGTACGTTGACCTATTGGATCAAAGTACCTTTTAGCATTAGGTAGTCCAAAAGGATAAAAAGAATAAAAAACTAATAAGAAAATTATTCCTATTATGAAAAACGATATATTTGTTCGCTTATTCAAAAATATTATATGTTTTAAATAAAAAAATAGGATTTATTTAACTAAACTGGACTAGGATTAACAATTTTATTACTCTTTTCATTTTTTTGGAAATAAAATGTCAATACTAAGGAAAATATGATATATGTTATTAATAAATAGACAGGAATACCTTGCAGTCCGTACCAACTGAAATTTTGGATAAATAATAGTACAAAGACTAAAATCAATTTCAATAATTCGGCAATAAATGAATAATTACTATGATCTAACATCGATGTAAATGAAAAGACGCTCAACAGTAAAACTACAGCATATAAATAATTCATTGTATTACTATGACTAGAAAAGATTATTAGTAAATGTAATAATAATAAATGGGTAATAACCAATTGGGCCCATGCATATGCAAATAAACTACGCGAATTATTGGTATTGTATTTTGATTGCTTTGCTGGGTTAGTCAATTCTAATAAAGGGAATTTTTCTTTGACATCGATCGGTCTCCATCCTGTTGGCATAAACCAGATACGAATTTTGTCAAAATAACTTTCCGCATGCCAGGCATCTTTTAATAACTGCCAAAAATGTTTAAAATTAATAACCACTGGATTCCAAGTACGAACTGGTTTTAATGTACCATATACTGGTTTTACATTTTCAGTTTCAGCTTGGAATGTTCCAAATAGCTTATCCCAAATAATAAGAATTTGACCATAGTTCTTATCTATGTATTCAGGGTTTATGGCATGGTGAACTCTATGATGGGAGGGTGTAACTAAAAAATATTCAAAAACACCCATTTTCCCAATTAATTGAGTATGGTACCAAAACTGAAAAAAGAAATGTATAGGACCAAGTATAATAAATATCTTTACAGGAACTCCTAATAAAGCTGCAGGAATCATAAAAATTGTTGAGAAGTTTATGGCGTTTGAGATTGACTGACGCAATGCGCAAGCTAAATTAAAATCCTCACTACTATGATGAATAACATGCCTATTCCATAAAATATTTACCCTATGCTTTAAACGATGGGTACAATAACCAGTAAAATCCTGAACTAAAAATGCAATAATTACTGCAATCCAAGTATTTTCAATATGAAAGACCGTTAGATTTTTAACTAACCAAGAATATCCAATGATTGCAAAACCGTATCTTATTCCATCTCGAATCATTTTAGTTAATCCTGAGCTAAGACTAGTAATAACATCTGCTTGACGGTTAACTACTAGACCTCTTTTTTTAGCTACTAAAGCTTCTAATGCAATTAGAAACATAAAAATAGGCACTGCTACAAATAATGATTTGATATAAAAACTCATAAATTATTTATAATAATATGGTATTCATTAATAGTTAGTGTTAGATATAGTATAATTTAAGATTTATCATATTTTATTAAATATAAAAATAATAGTAATTTGTTGTAGTGATTATAATAATTTGTAATTTATGAAAACAACATTTTCAAAAGTTGAAAAAGCTTTTTTCGATAAATCCTGTTTAAAAGAACCCAAGACAAAAATTCCTTTCATCCAAGTTGATAATATACCTAACCTTGGTTTATTAACCTCTTTACGATTTCTAGAATGGGTGTTAGAAAATCCTCAAGGTGTAATAAGTCTTCCAACTGGAAAAACTCCTGAATATTTTATTAAATGGACTCAACATATCCTTTCAAATTGGAATAATCCTGAAGTAGAAAAATTATGTAAGGACAATGGATTAAATACTAATAAAAAACCAGATCTGAGTCATTTAAAATTTGTACAAATCGATGAGTTCTATCCAATTAATCCATTGCAACATAATAGTTTTTATTATTTTGTTCAAAAATTCTACATAAAAGGTTTTGGTTTAAATCTAAAAAATAGTTTATTAATTAATAGCTCTAAAATCCCGGATGTTAATGATGAAATAATTGAAGATATATTTCCTGATTTTAAGATAGACTTATCTCTCCGATATAGAGATACAAACTCGGATATTGAAGAGAAACAAAAACAAACAATATTTTCAATTGATCAATGGTGTAGTGAATATGAAAATAAGATTGCAGATTTAGGTGGAATTGGATTTTTTCTTGGCGGCATTGGTCCCGATGGTCATATTGCCTTCAATGTTCGTGGATCAGACCATAATTCTACCACAAGAATCCTAGAAACTAATTTTGAAACACAAGCGACATCAGCATCTGATCTAGGTGGAATTGAAATTTCACGTAACCGATTAGTGATCACTATTGGTCTTTCTTCTATAACAAAAAATCCTAATGTAGTAGCTATTATATTTGCAGCTGGCAGAGCTAAAGCAAAAATCGTGAAAGACTCTCTCCAAAAAAGAAAAGATATCAAATTCCCTGCTACGGCACTTTACGATTCAATATGGAGTCGTTTTTATCTCACAAAAGGTGCTGCCTATTTGCTAGATGAAATAAATAATAATGATAAGAATTGGAATACAGAAGAAACCAATCGAGCACTTATAAAGTTATGCAAAAATCTAAATAAATTTGGAAGTCGCTTAACACCAAATGATATTTTAGATAATCAATTAACATCTTCTATACCAAATATAAGTGAGAATACTTCTACTCTTTTCCTAGATCAAATGAAAAAGAAGATACAAAAAGCTAGTGACCTCCCAATGAATAGTACAATATTACATACAGGGCCACACCACGATGATATATTATTGGGTTATTCACCAATAATTAACCATCTAGTTCGATCACCAAAAAATACAAATTACTTTGCAGTAATGACTTCTGGTTTTACTTCGGTTACAAATAAATATATTTCTAATCTATTATCGAAAACATTAGAACTAATCAAATTAGAGAAGATCCAGATGATTAAATATCCTGATTTCTTTAATAAAGGATTTAAGTTAAAAAGAGCAAAAGATATCTATCATTATTTAGATAAAGTTGCATCCCAAAATACTTTTGGCCAAAGACGTGGTCTTTGTCATCGAATGGTACGATCTTTAGTAGAAATATATAATCTCAAATCTGTAGATGAATTAATAATAAAGATAAATGATATTATACAATATTTTTCCAGTTGCTACGATGGAGAAAAAAACCCTCCTGATATTCAAAAATTAAAGGGTATGCTACGAGAATTTGAGGAAGAACTAGCATGGGCGCATTATGGCGTTGATATCAAGAATATGTATCATTTACGCCTAGGTTTTTATAAAGGGGATATATTTACCGAAACCCCTAACCGTGAACGAGATATAGATCCAATAATTAAATTAATAAATCAAACTAATCCTGATATTATCACATTGGCACTTGACCCTGAAGGAAGTGGACCAGACACTCATTATAAAGTACTACAATCAATTGCAGAGGCTTTACGTATTTTGAATAAAGAAAAAGATATATCTAAAATTAAAATATGGGGATATCGAAATGTTTGGTACCGTTTTGACTCAGCAGAAGCCGATATTATGTTTCCTGTTTCACTTAATTCAATGGCCGTTGTAAGAGATACATTTTTGAATTGTTATCTTAGTCAAAAAGATGCTTCTTTTCCTAGTTATGAATTAGATGGCCCCTTCTGTGATCTAACCCAGAAAATATGGGTCAATCAACATAGAACAATGGAGTTAATTCTAGGAAAAGATTTCTGGTATCAACACAAAGACCCTCACTTTCGGGCAACCCACGGATTAGTTTACTTAAAAGAACTAACTGTAGAACAGTTCTTAAAAACGGCTCAGAGTCTTGAAGAAAGTATAGAGGGGTCTATTATTTCATAAATTATTATTTATGAAATAATGTCATTTATCTTTTTCATAACTGAATCATCAAATTTATCTAAATAATCTACTGTTCTTAAGTTTTGTCTTAGTTGATCTGGGTTTGATGCTCCAAGTATTACCGTACTAACATTTTTATTTTGCAAACACCAACCCAAAGCAAGATTAACTAAAGGTATACCTATGCTATCGGCAACTTCTTCAAGATCATTTGTTATCTTTAACATAGTTGCTCCTTTATCACTATTTAATCTATCCTTAAGAAACTCATAACCATTTAAATTGACTCTTGAACCTTCAGGAATTCCATTTTTGTATTTTCCCGTTAAGATACCTGAAGCCAATGGTGACCAGATTGTTGTTCCTAGCCCTCTATTATTAAATAAATCAAGATAATCATTTTCCATTTTTGATCGATTGAAAATATTATACTCGGGTTGTTCCATTGTTGGTGGTGTAAGTTGCTTTTCTTCAGAAATAGCATATGCCATTTCAATCTGATCTGCACTCCACTCTGAAGTTCCCCAATAAATAATTTTTCCTTGAAGTATAAGTGAATGCATTGCTCGTACAGTTTCCTCAATTGGTGTTTCTGGATCCGGTCGATGACAAAAGAACAGATCTAGATAATCTACTTGCAAACGCTGAAGTGCCGCATTGCAGGCATCATGGATATGTTTTGCACTTAATCCTTTTTGCGTTGGTAGTTCCCCACCCCAAAATACTTTACTTGATAAACAATATGTGTCTCTTGGAAAAGCAAGCTTTTTTAGTGCTTGACCCATTATTTCTTCAGATTTACCATTAGCATACGCTTCGGCATTATCAAAAAAATTAACACCCTTATCATATGCGATTTTCATCATTTCTACTGCCATCGATGTATCTATTTGAAAGGAAAATGTTACCCAAGATCCATATGATAGTTCACTTATTTTTAATCCAGACTTGCCAAGGTTTCGATATTTCATTATGTATTACTTTCTTACTTATTTGTCAAAATTTTAATCATTAAACATCATTTTAATGAATGGTGAAACAGTTCTTTTATTTTGATATTCTATTCCAAGGAAAGCAGCTATTGTAGAAGCAATTTGACTACTATATATTGTATCATGATTTTTCATTACTCCTTCTGAAGGGGTATCTGGTCCAATAACAGCCATCCATACATTTTCAGCGCCCGCTACTGAACTGCCATGATTTCTCCAAGAATCTATATCCTCATTTCCTCTACCATGATCTGTTGTTATTAAAATTGTTGTTTTATCTTTATAATAATAATTATTTTGAACCCAATTCCAAAGATCAGATATATATTGATCTAATTGATTTGCAGCGATTAAATATTGGTCATACTTGCCTTCGTGTGCGTATTCATCTGTTTCATCATAAGCAATATATAATAATTTTGGTCTGAATTCTTCAAGGTAGGTTTTTGCAAAATTATGTGTTATTGCATCATATCGAACGCTCTTCCATGGAACAGGTATTTGTAACATAATTTCATTTAATAATCCAATTTTTGGATTCTTTCGACCTTTTTCATATGGCTCCATACCTGCGCTGACGTATATCCCTGATCTCTCTTCATTAATAATAAAATCAAAAACATCCCATGAGCAAAATGCAGCTACCTTATTATTATACCCTGGTTGATTATGAATATATTCTAATACTGTAATATTTGGGTTGTTTTCCTTATTATTACTATTTCTTGTTAAATCTACATAGCCTACCAACATCTCACTATATCCCGGATAGGAAAACAGATAGGGGTTTTTAAGAATTGCTATACTTCCTTCTTGTAGGTTACCATATAATTGACCTTGTAAAGCAATAGTATTCCAAAAAAAAGGCATCAATCTTTCTCTACGAACCTTTGTAGAAGAATGCCAATACTCATTTAATATGTTATCATGGTCTTTTGTGTAATTATCTGAATGTATTAATAAACTATCTGATCCATAAAAAACTTCTTCCCATCGCAAACCATCAATAGTAATAAATATAATGTTCTTGGTATTACCTTTTGCAAATATTGTAGAACTGAGAATATTCAAGATAATCCATAATGTGTAAATCTTACTCATTCATTTTTTGCAAAGTTATGAGCATTTGATCTTAAGGAAATGCTCTTAAATAGTGATTTGATATTATTCATCCTTCAGAAACACTTCTAAAAATTTGTGATCAAAAGAGTCTGGAAATCAATACTTTAAATTGCCTCTTAAATCTTCTATTACTTCTGGAATCTATTTATATGTTCTAGAAAGTGATCGCAAGTTTTCTAATGGAAGAATATTATATCTTAAATAGTATTAAATTATTTTTTGAATTTAATCCCACAACCTAGCGCTTTAGTTGATGCATACTTAATATCATTACCAACAAGCATCGCATCTATTGCACTAGCAACATATGGTTTTTTTACTTTTTTAGCTTTTTTAGGATTATCATCTACCGCTCCACGATATACAAGATTATCATTCTTATCAAAAAGAAATACATGTGGGGTTTTAGAAGCTCCAAACTCTCGCGCTAGCTTAGATCCATCATCCATAGTATAGAAAAAATTATATTTTTTATCTTCAGCAATTTTTCTCATTTCATCTAAACTCTCCGAAGATTCAAAATTAGATTCGTTAGAATTGATTGCAATTACACCTACTCCTTTAGGTTTATACTTTTTAGCTAATTCAACATAACGATCTTCCCATCTTTTAACCCATGGACAAGTATTACAAGAAAATATAACCAACAGTCCATTTTCTCCTTTTGCTTCAGATAGAGAAATTGATTTTCCACTAATATCCATCATCTTACTTTTTACTAACGGCATTTTTGATCCAAGATCTAGTTCTTTAGCCTGTATTTCTATACCGGAAAAAATGATAATCATTATTACACTAATTAAGTATCTCATATTGACTCCTATAAACTTATTGCTTTCTCTATTGCTTCAACGAACCTTTGTTCATGGTTTGCATTCTCCCAAAAATCTACTATGGAACCCGTTAATTTACCAAATACAATCGTAAATGGAAGGGTGCCTGTCCATTCTAGATGTATACCATTAATAAACTCTTCATCAGGTTGATTTTTAATAAATAATTCATCAGTAATTTCCATCTTCCTTAAAAATTTAACGACATCTTGTTCTTGCTCTAACCAGTCCCCACTTACAAAAATGACATTTAAATCATCAGTATATTTTTTCTCTAAATCCCTAATAAACGGAAACTCCGCAACGCATGAACTTCACCAAGTAGCCCAAACATTTATTAAAACTGCTCTTTTTCCTTTCTCCAATGCTACAGCATCAAGAATATCTTTTGCAGTCACTTTAACAAGAGACCTCTTATCACAGCCTAAAAGGATAAGTATAAAACTTATAAATAGTATCTTGTAAAATTTGGACATTATAATTTATTATTCTAAAAATTAAGGGTTATTTACTAACCCTAATCGATTTTGAAATGATAAACGACCTGAACTAGAGCAAGCAGGTAAGAAATTAGGAATAATATCAGGTATATTATCAAAATCATCATTGATTTTATCATAGATTTCAGTCTTTGATGGAAAAGAATAAACAGACGGAACGAAGTATTGAACTGTTAAAACATTAGGGTTGTAAGTAAAATGATTGAGTTCTTGAACGCCCAAAGCCAAAGTAAAATAAACAAATAAGGAATCATTATCTTCCGTTAAAAAATAATAAGAAAACTGACCGCTTGAATTAAGATCTAAATCAAAAGTTTGCGTAAAAAAACATGAAGCTTCTTCATTATCACAATTTCCTTGCCAATCTCCATATGTAAAGTAAGCACCCGAATCAGGAAAAAAGATTAATAAAGAATCATTATCAACTGTTGGTACTAACTCCCAGGTGGTATCTCCAGAACTACTTATATTTAGAATTGAATCAACACTTTCACATATATCCCGTAATTCCCATAATCCTTTAAAAAGATCAAGATCATCAAGATTATTAACCGTACCATCTAGTGTATCAACGCAAGCTAAACAACTGTTATAGCAAACAATATCTAAAGTCAGAGAATCCGTATCAGGAACTTCCAACCAACGGTTTCCAGTACCCGAAAGAACACATGATAGACTATCTAATGATTCTGCATTACCACCAAGAACATTGCTATTCAAATACATGTACTCAACTGTATCTCCAATTATACATGATAATGTTACTTCGTATATACCATTATTATCTGAATCAAGCATTTCTTCTATAGATCCATTTACTGATTGCATTGTACCTGCAATATGTACTCCATTAGCAGATACAGATTCATTGTTCATATCGATACGGAAAGTAACCCAAGCCTCCGGAGAAGAATCTCCTGAAACGCTACAAGAATAATTAGCTAATATGGAAAGAAAAAGTATTGATAATAAATAAATTTTGGCTCGAGGCATACAGATAATTTAATCAAATATTTATTGACAATGTATACTGGAAAAGATTAATCAATATTTATTTTCAGATTTATTGAATCTCGAATAGCTCTTATATAAGATGGGTTTGATCCACAGCAAGCCCCAATTACAGAAGCACCATCATCAATATATCTATCAACTTGTTTCACAAATCGATTAACACTCCATTTGCTTTCTATTATTCCTTCCTTTGAAGGCATCGATAAACCTACATTTGGGTAAACACCCCATGATTTAGTCCAATTTTTTGTTAATATTTTAATTGCATCATTTGTAGTATTGCATGGATTACAATTAAGTAGAACCATTTCAACTCCAAAATCTAATAAATCAAATAATACCTTACTTAAATCTGTTCCGTCCAATAGTTTGTTTTCATCACTTAAAACTAAACTTATCCACCTAGGGATTTTTAAATCATATGTAGATAAAATAGCTGATTTGATTTCAAGCCAACATCCCATTGTTTCAAATAGTATCATATCTACACCTGCTTCTAGTAACCATCTTGCAAGCTCTCTATATTCCTTAATTGCTATATCCTGCCCTGGAAATAAGCTTGGTTCATAACATTCTTCAAGCGGCGCTATTGATCCAGCAATAACCGTATTTCTATTTGCAGCTTGGCGAGCCAACTTAACTGCCATATCTAAACTTTTATGTGATCTAGAAATTGCGTTATTTACAGAAAAACCATTATTACAGTAAGCCCTTGGCGTTGTGCGAAATGTATTGGTAGTTAATATATCTGCACCAGCATCTAAATACGATTTATGAATTTTTTCTATATATTCCGGATGAGTGAGATTTATATCACCCGACCAAATTGGTAAAGGTAATTCTATCTCATAGTCTAAAAGTTGAGTCCCCATTGCGCCATCTAAGATTTTTATTTCAATCATTTCTTATGTGCAATAGACAAAAATAAATTATTATTTACGAATAGGTTTCATAATCTCTTTTGAAAATAGTTTTGTTTGATCATCGTAGTGTCTCGAATCTGTAACAGAAGTTCTAGCTCCAAATTGGTGAACACTTTCCGAGTAAATATTTCCATCTTTATCCCATTCAACAAATTGGATATAACAGTCTCCAGCTACACCTTTCATAATATTTCCATCATTACTTGTATATATTGCTCGCAACATATCCGGTCCGCCTCCAAGTGGTAAATTTGCAGCACCATGTTTCAGTCTTTGAACAGTTCCGAGTGGAACATTAATACTACCATAGTTTTCAGTTAAAAACTGAATTCCTTCCTTCATCTTATTAATAATTTTATCGTAATTATAAGTGTATTTTTCTGAGTTAAAACCAATATGTCGAAATGTTAAAAATCCTAATGCGGCTTCCTTATTTTCCTGCTCTCCTGATAAATTCCAATTTTTTAACAAATCAATTGCTGGCTTCAAATCGTTTGAAATATTCTTTGAATCCAAAAGAAATTTTTCCAATACTGTAGCAACATGAGAGTTTTTCGAATACTGCTTATCATATTTATATGCTAAAAATTCCTCACGTGAAATACTTTTATCCTGTCCAAATAACTCTAATGCTCTTAATGCTCTATTTGTTTGGTGAGTATCAATCCCCGCATTTTCAGGCAATCGATCAGGAAAGTCTTTTGGATTATCAGTGCATAGATATGGTGTGTTATTACAACTATATATGAAACCACCTGGAGGGTTCTCAATTTGAGGTAAATCATCGAATGGTATGTATTCATTCCATAAATAAATTGATTTGTCCCCAGGCACAACCTGTTTCCAATCTAAATCAGGGTGCCTTTTTGGTATCCTGGCATTATACACATAATAAATATTACCAGATTTATCTGCATAGCCAGTATTAAACATAGGAATTGCATGCATAGACATTGCTTCTTTGAATTCAGAAAGATTTCGTGAACGATTCATTCGATACCATTGTTCTACTAATCTCACGTCACCCATAGATGCATATCTTATAGCATATGTTCCATGATCTGTTTTCAATACTGGTCCCAGTATTGAATCATACAGGACTCTTTTAACTTTCCAATAAAAGAACCCAAATATTTTTACCTTAATTTTAATTTTCTTTACTGAAAGGTCAAGCCATTCACCATCAAATAAGTACTGATTTTCATTATTTGGGTTGATGGTAAGTCGAAACACATCTATAAGATCCGGATCATTTACTGTATGACTCCAACCTATGTCTGGATTATGACCTACAAGCCCCACTGGCGAACCGGGGAATAATCCAGTGATGATATCCCACCCCTCATCACTAGAAATATGCGCTTCATACCAAGCTACCGGACCAGACCAAGGTTGATGACTATTAACCATTAAACGAGTATATCCATCCGTACTTCTTTTTGGACTTACAGCAAAAACATTACTAGCATGCATTTGCATAACACCTTTTTCATCATTTGCTTTATGTCCAATAAGTGTAGGTGGCTCTGATTTCAATAATTTATTTAATACACCACCCATTCCATAAAACAAAGGAGTCCTATGCATAAAACCTGCTATAATATCTACACCTTTTAGTGGATATAATTTCTTAAATACCGAACTTGGATTATCTTTTGCATATTTATTTATTCCTGCAGCATAACCGTCACAAATATTTCTAACATCCAGTGGCACTTCCTTAAGATATCTTTCATCCAAGTCATTCCATAATCCTATTATATTAACATAATAATCATTCGCTACATTTTGTATCCCTTCGACGCCAGACATATCACCTTTTAACAAATTAAATAGTCCCTTTATAGACTTTATTTTTACACCATAAAGCTCAGAAAGCTTCCCTCTAGATGCTATTAAGACATCCTGAATAGTTTTAAAATCATCCTGTGAATGAGCATATGCCAGACCAAATGCTGCCTCCGCATCAGTTTTTCCATGTACATGTGGAACGCCCCATTCATCTCTAGTAATTACTGAATTATATTTTCCATCGTTTATTATCATAGATTCTTGACCTACTACTAAACAATGAAATAATAATAAGATAATTTTTTTTCTGTTTATCATACCGATATTGAACCCTTTCTAAAATCTGTTTTTCCTATTTTTACATTTATAAGAACAGAGTTTCCTGATTTTACTTTTTCTTTTGCTTCGAGTATGACATCATTGACATTATCATTTTCCGAAATTTCAAAACCTGTACCACCCAATTTATCTATTACTTCATGATAATTCGTATAACCTAATTCAGTTGCAACGGGATCATTGAAAATTTCTATTTGATCTCTTGCTATTTGAGTCCATGCTCCATCATTACCAATTATTGCTATTACAGGAATCTTATGTTTAACAAATGTATCAAACTCAACCATGCTGTACCCAAATGCTCCATCTCCATATATAGCCCAAATAGTTGAATCAGGGTATGCAAGTTTGCTACCAAGAATAAAACCTGCACCAACACCTAAAGTTCCAAATGGACCTGGGTCAAGCCATCCTAGCTGAAACCTTGGTCGTAATATATAGGACGCAGTTGCTACAAAGTCACCTCCATCTGCAATAATAATATCATTGTTTTCTATATGTTTATTAACAGTTTTAAAAAGTTGTATTGGATTAACATAATTGGTATTGATTTTAGACTGTTCTTCTATTTCATTTTCACGGTCTATTTCTCTATCTTTTAAATTTTCAATCCAAATAGATACATCTAAATTTTTCTCACTTAACTTTTTTGAAAGTTGATAGATGGAATTCCCAGGATCTGATTGAATTGCTAAAGTTGGCTTAATATTCAAATATAAATCTTTTTTATCTCGATTAATGGCGATGATTTTTGCATTTTTATTAATTTGCTTACCATAACCCAACCGAAAATCACATGGAATACCGATCAATATAACTAAATCAGCTTCTTTTAGAGCCAAAGTTCGTTTATGTCTAAAAATATTTATATCTTTATTAGATAATAATCCACGTGCCATCCCTGATACATAAACCGGTATATTGATTAAAGCTAATTGTTTTGATATTTCATCAATATTTGACTGATTAAGCATTGTTTGACTACCAATGAGTAATAATGGCTTTTTTGCTATTCTTATTAATTCTATACAATCATATAAATTTTTAGATGAAATACGGGGGAAATTTATTTTAGGGATAGGCAATGGTTCTTTATCAAAATCATTAAATATTTTATTAAAGTTTCTTTGTAAATATCTTTTAACAAACCATGACATCTTTTGATCTTTCTTATTTAGTCCATATAAATCATGCACCATATCTTTTGGATATAATAAATCAAGTGGTAGTTCAACAAATACTGGTCCTGGAATACTTGATTGAGCAATAATGATTGCTTTGTTAATTTCATCAGCAATATGCTTTCCTTTATTAATTACTACTTGATATTTTGTTAGTGATCTCATTAAACCAACTTGATCAATATCTTGCAAGCTACCTCTGTTTTTTAAAATAGTGGCAGTTGCTCCACAAATTAATAGTACTGGAACTTGTGCCATTTGAAGGTTTTTCACTGCAGTTAATGAATTAGTTAATCCTGGGCCTGCTGTTACTGCAGCAACTCCAATAGCAGGTGATAAACGTGATATTGCATCTGCAGCAAAGACTGCAGTTGCCTCGTGACGAACATCAATTACTCTTATATTGTTTTGCACACAAGAAACTAATATTGGAGAAATATGTCCTCCACAAAGAGTGAAAATATATTTTATATTGTGTTGCTTAAGAGTACGTGCAACAATTTCTCCGCCATGTTTCATTTATATAATGTATTAAATAACAAACGAGGAATTATTCTGAAAATCATAAAATATCTATTAACAGCTTAGTTCACATTAATAGAAGTTTTTAATTTCAATTTTACTTTGACACTATCAAATAAATCTTTTTCAAAATCATCATTTGAATCATAACATTTTCCAAACACATGATTCCATAGTTCTTTATCTTCCATACAAAAATAATAGAAGACTTTATCATGCCATGGAGTGAAAAGATCCCACACTTTTGAGAAGATTTTTTTCTTTGTATCCATAGGATATGAAATTTTGCCAGCAGCTTCAGCAAACGGCATTTGTAGTATTTTACTTTTTGTACCTACTTTTCTAAGTGATTTAATTGCTGGTTTAATAAATGTTAATGTTCCGAATGAAATAAGACCAATCTCGTTTGGAGAAAACATATCCATTAGATTATTAATTAAAATTTTATAATCTTTTTCCCATCCTTCATAGTACACCAAAGGGTGAAAATGAAAACCCACTAATATTCCTTTATCTGATAACAAACGAGCAGATTTTAAACGTTGCATTAATGAAGCTGTTCGTGCTTCTTCATTATTAATAAATTTTTGTGGATTTAATGACCAGCTAACAAAAATATTATTTGGCATATTTACTTTTAAAAAATGATTTATATTTTTTGATTTAGTTTTAAACTCAAGAATTATATTTGGATTATTCGATGCAAATTCTAATTGAGCATCTAATATACCATTTTTATTTCCTAATGCTAGTGAATCTGAAGATTGACCTGAGCCTATATGATAGTTTTTACTTGGGTCTAAATCTATTGCCGCAAGTTTTTCCTTTAAATTTTTCTCAACAGCTATTGATCCATTTTCATAGAATGTTTGAATACTACAATAACTACACCCCAAACCGCAACCTTGCGCTACATCTATTGTTCTTAGATTGCAACATACAGTTTTTTCAGATGCGACAGGACACATACCAAATACATCATTATCGCCATTAATTTCCTTTAATTTTCTAGCTTCACTATTATAAATACGTTTGCTTTTTTGATCATATTTGGTTTCATTTTCTTTTAATGACTTCCAATTGTTTTTTATGGAGTTTAATACTGTTTTGTTAAACATCTTATTCGACTGATTTACTTGTCGAGAGTTTTCTTTCCATTGAATACCAATATCTGGTTCTTCCCACATTTTAAAATCTACAGCCATGTCTGTTAATTGTTTTAATTCTTGAAAAGTAAGCTTGTATTCTACGCCAATATCCCTTATTTCATCTTTAGATTTATCATCTAAACTTTGATACAAACTATATTTTTGGAATGAATCAAATCGCCTATTGATATTAATTTTTGTTTTCATAATTGTTAATTAAAAATATAATATAATTGCTAAAATTTAATCAAAAAAAAACCCCGCTTTGCGGGGTTTTTATAATTTCTGAAAATTAGTTGTTTACTAACTCTCCATTTGCATAAAGTAATTCAGTTACCTTTTCACCAGTTTTGTTGTATGAAACCCATCTTCCATCTTTCTTATTATTTACATAGGATCCTTCCGCCTCTAATTGTCCATTACTATACCAAGTAAACCACTTTCCGATTTTTTTATCATATTCCCAATAATTTTCTGATCTTTTCTGACCATTTTCATACCATGTATTAAACGGGCCATCTTTTACACCTCTTAGATATCGTTTAGAGGACATAAGTTCGTTATTTGGATGGTATTCATATTCATAATTCCATTCTTTTTCTAATAAGCCATCATTATATAATTTTTTCCATAATTCTAATCCCTTTGAATCTCTACCAACCCAACTCCCATTTCCATCTTTAACAAGCTGAGATCCTCCCTTTGACCGCCGATTCATCATAAAATATATACCATTTTTGTATTCACCCTGTTCTTTTAAATTTCCATTATCAAACCACTCGGCATATCTATCATACTCTTTCCCAAACTGATACTTACCTTGTGTTTTTTGCTGTCCATCTTCATACCACGTTTTATATAAGCCGTGTTTCTTTCCTTCAAAAAATCCTATCTCCGATTTTAATTGACCATTACTATAAAATTTATGTTCATTTTTTTGATCAAATGCTAATATCCCATCAATATATTCTTTTTTCCATATAACCAATCCATCTTGATTTTTACCTTGAATCATACCCGAGCCATTATTAATTATTGCAGTACCACTCTTATTCCATCGATTTTTAATAAGATACTTTCCTTCATTAGTCCATGTACCTTCTTCACGTTTTTGACCATCGCTTAACCATAATTCATAAAAACCAAACGGTTTACCATTCTGATTTTTTCCTCTTTCATTTATACTTCCATCTTCAAACCATATAGAATATCTTCCATGTTTTAACCCGTCAGAAAATCCTGTTTGAGATTTCATAGTACCATTTTCATAGTATTCATATTTATAATCCCATTTCATTTCTAATTTTCCATCCACATATTCCTGTTCATAGAGTATAAGTCCATCCTTATTAGAACCTTTAATTCTTCCTTGGCCGTCTTTAATAATTACGCCACCCTTCGAGCTCCAACGATTTGAAATAGCGTATTCACCTTCCACCCATTTTCCTTCTTCTTTTATATTCCCATTTTCAAAATAAATTTTGGACTCATCCTCGTTACCACCTCGAATCGTAATTTCCTTTTTAATTTTACCATTATCATGATATTCGTATTTATACTCCCAATCAGAGACTAAACGACCATCTTTATATTCTTTCGCCCATAATTTTAGTCCTTCCGCATTTTTGCCGGCCCATTTACCACTACCATCTTTTATAAGGATACCACCTTCTTTATTCCATCGAGTAGATAAGAAAAACTCGTTATTAACATACTTTCCTTCTTGGCGCATTTGACCATTTTCATACCAATCTGAAAAAATGCCGTTTTTTACTCCATTTTCATAATTTAAGTGAGTTTCTTTATTACCATTTTCATACCATGTATTTGCTTCGCCAGATAAAGCGCCTTTTAGATAGGTATTTTTACTAGTTTGCTGACCATTTTCATACCATAATTCAAAGTCACCATCTTCTAAACCCAGCGTATAATTTCCATTAGATTTTATTTGTCCATTTTCATACCATTCCGATTGATCACCATCTAATTTGTTATTTCGAGTACTCTTTAGCGATTTTTCTTTTCCATTGCCATAAAATGAATATTTAAAAGCCCACTTATCAATTACTTTATTATTTTCATATAAATACTTTGATGAAATTAATTCCTTATCATTCCAGGTAGTCCACACTCCATCTTTCTTACCATTTAGATATGTACCTTCTTTTTTCTTATTACCATTCTTTAAATTCTGAACCCATAGACCATCACGTTTATCATTTTTCCACGAACCTTCTTCTTTTTTTGAACCATCTTGGAAATAGAAAACATAATCACCATCCTTTTGACCATTATTATAAGACATTTTTCTTGCAACATTACTATTTTCATGCCAGAACGTCCACTTACCGCTACGTTTACTATTTTTAAAAGTTTTGTGTGATTTTATTTTTGTTCTTGATTTATCATACCATACTAAATATTGACCATCTGAATTATCAACCTCTTTAATATTAATTAGTTGATCAGCTTTGATTTGATCATTTGATTTTTTATCCAAATCTTCATTTAATTGATATAATTGATCAATACCTACCTCAAATCTGTCAGCAATCTTTTGAAGTGTCTCACCGCTTTCAATTTGATGAAAAACATATCTCGAAACAGAACCAGTATATTCTACTTCATTACGATCCCAAAAGCTCCATACACCACTTGGTACTCCATCAACATATTGGCCCTTTGTTTTTATTTTACCATTGCTGTATTTGGATGAAGCTGGTCCACTATACGGTTTTTGAGCGCCTTGCTCATATGAAACACCATCACGTTCAATTAATACAACTTCTTTTTCTTTTTTACCACAACCTATAATCAAAAGAAAAATCAATAGATTTATTGTTCGAACATTGAAAAATTTAAACATTAGTTTCTCCTAGAAATAAATTTATTATTTTATGGCCGCAAAATTAATAAAAAGCAGATGTTTTCCAAAATAATACATCAAATATCAATTTACTATATATTTTGAAAAATTTGTTATTATCATTAGTTTTTCAATTGATACATTCAATTAGATCAATTTGTTTTGGGTCCGATAGCATTTTTAATTCTATCTTCTTCGATTGGATCAGAAAGCCCCATGTAAAATGCAAGAAACCACATTACAAATATCCCATAAGCTAAAAAAACTAATTGCCATACCCAAAGAGATGGCATATGAAACGGGACCCATAATGCAGGATTATTAGGGTCAGAAAAGAATGTATTACCTAAACTAGCAAATGGACCAAATCCTACAAGAAACCAAAATAAAGTGAGAATCCATGCCAATTTAACTTTCTTTTTTCTTTCAGGATTTAATCCGGAAACCAATTGTAATAATTTGTGTTTTGTTTCTTTAATTGCTTTCTCGGCATCAGATTCTTTATACGTTACTGATACTAAAAATGTTGTTAGTAAATTAAAAAATATACCCCAACCAGCACTATGGATTGTTAAGGGGTATGCTCCCCATGGAACACCAAACCAAGCGGAAGTTTTATCGGTTAATGTTACTGCAATTAGTCCAACAATAAGTCCAGAAACCACACCTTTAGTAGTAAAACCTTTATAGTAACAAATACCAATTAAAGCCGGATACATTTGGAAACCATATGCTACAGCAAGACCTCCAAGCATTACAATTGCTTGACTAGAATTAGCTGCAACTATTAATGCCGCACCAGCAACAAGAACAACAAAAATACGTCCAGTATTTTTTTGACTTAAATCAGAGGCGTTTGTAGAAATATATTTTGCATAGATGTCGCGCGTTACCATTGCACTAAAAGTAGACATATATGCAGATCCAGTGCTTTGCATAGCAGCTAGTGCGCACACAGCTAGCAAACCAACTAGCCATGGAGCAGATGTAGAAAGAAGATTGATTAATTCAGGAACAAGGTTTTTATCAGAAATATTTTTTAACATACCATTATCAACTAAAATTTGAGCACCAATTCCTTGAAATATTGTAAACGTAAATAATAAAATTCCTACAATAAGGGAAGAGGCAATTACTTGCTGCCAGCGAAAAGCTTGAGGTGTTTTATTTGCAAAGGCCCACATAGAAAAAGCTGGTGAAGATTGAATTCCCATTAAAGCAAACATATAGGTCATACACATGACTCCCGTCCACGCGCCTCCAACTGCTTTTGATCCAGCAGATACCATTTGAATACTACCAGGTATTGCAATCTTCATAGAATAACCATCTGGTGTAAGGTTTTGTCCTGAAGAAATATCCGAGCTAACTATTTTGGCTATTCCTGTAGTAAACCCACTCCATCCTCCAGTGTAATGGAGGGCAACTCCTCCAAGTACTATAATTCCAATAGCTAATAATATTGCCTGAGCGCAATCGACATACGCAACTGATCTTAAACCTCCAGAGGCAACATATATAACAACAACTGCCGTAAGAGCAAACATACCAAAATTGACACTAATAAATCCATCCGATAGTACATTAAATAAACTACCAGAAGCACGAAGCTGAACTCCTAGATAAGGCACGCTAAAAAGAAACGCTACCAATACTGTTAATAATCGCATTGCGTTTCCACCATAATAATCACTATACATTTCACCAGGAGTAATATATCTATACGCTTTTCCTAGTACCCATTGCCTTCGAAGAAATAGAACTCCTGTAAAAGGAATAGTTAAAGCATAAAAGGATGCAAATGCATAAGGTAATCCATCAGTAAAAATTTTACCAGGGTGTCCTACAAATGTCCATCCACTAAAGCTGGTTGCTGTTGCGGCTAAAACAAATACCCAAACACCAATAGATCTTCCTGCAAGAAAATAGTCTGTAGAAGTTTTGGCTGATCGCGCACCTTTGAATCCCCAATAAAGGCAATAAGCCCAATACAAGCCAACAAAAGTAGATAACCAAAAATATTTTGTCATTTCAAGGGAAATAATTTATTAGGATAAAATCCTCTATCAACAAGTTTTTTAATCTGTTGAACGACATGAGACTTATCTTGTTTATATGTTACGCCAAACCATGAAGAATTACTATACAAGACTTCTACAACTTCATCACCTGAGTTTATTAGATCATTAATTACGCTTGGAATCAAAAATTCACTCGTTTTATCATGAATATTTTTAGACAAAAACAATTCAAACATTTCATTCAAATAATCAAATATAACAGGTGTAAATCCCCACATATTCATTGAAACTGGTTCATTCCCTTTTAAATCTAAATCATCATTTGACCTGACACCTGTACTTGATTTTACCAAATTTTCTGTTTCAACTACATTAATAAGATGATTATTTTTAACCGAACATAATCCTCTAGTAACAGCTCCAAAATTGGATAAAGTTTTCTCTAATTGAAACGAAACCATACTGAAAGAATTATTTCCATTATTATAATAATCAGCAATAGTTTTAAATGATTCTCTTCCATAATAATCATCAGCGTTAATTGCATTAAATGGACCATCTATAATTTTAGATGCACATAGAATTGCATGACCAGTACCCCAAGGTTTTATTCTTTCTTTAGGTGCAGAGTATCCAGTCGGAAGCGAGTGAATATCTTGAAAAACAAATTTAACCTGAATATCATCTGAAAATTTATTAGATATCTTTGATTTAAACTCTTCTTCAAAATCTTTCCGTATAATAAATACTACTTTTGAAAACCCAGCTTGTATAGCATCATAAACTGAATAGTCAATAATTGTTTCTCCGCTTGGTCCAACTTCATCTAATTGTTTAAGACCACCGTACCTAGAGCCCATCCCAGCTGCCATTACTAATAATGTCATGTTTTTCATAAAATAATTTTATTTCTTTTTTTTCTTAACTGAAGTACCAATATCAGAATTAATAATAACTGATTTTCCTCCAGCTTTTTCAATAGCTTCAGCTATAATTTCCGGATTATCTGGGGCATATGCAAACATACATCCGCCACCACCTGAACCTGTAATTTTACCTCCTAAAGCACCTGCATCTAAAGCAGCATCAAGCATATTATCTATTTTTACTGTACTTACAGCTAACGAATCTCTTAAAATTTTATGGTGTTCTAATAGGCATTTACCAATAAACATAGGATCTGGTTGATTTTTTTTCAATTCTGGTAATGCTTTTGATAAAATATTCCTATTTTCAATAGTAGCATAAAAAATATTCTGCTCATCTTTGTTTAAAAAAGAAACTTCTACTTCATCTTGATTATTTAAATCGAAACCTGGATTTCTTTTCTTTATTTTTTGTATAATATTAAGGCGCATGTCTCTGCATCTTTTTAAGATAGGAATTGTATCTTTTGGCTCACAAGAATCACCTAAAACAAAGAACCCTAAATTAGGATTAAGTTGATGAATAGTAATTTTTGGTACTGATTGTAGATAAATAAAGTTTCCAAAAGCTGAGGAATATTGATCCATCATTCCTCCTGGTAAATTAAACTCAACCACTTCTGATTGATACGATAATTGTCCAATTCTTTCACTATTCCAATCTATGGGATTATCAGCCATCTGAGATAAAATATTTATCCAAGAAACCATCAATGCCGATGAACTACCAGCGCCTGCTTGTATTGGTATTCTACTGAAAATTTCAACTTCAAATCCTCTAGAAAAACTCAAACCTTGTTCGATGCATACTTTTATTCCACTTGTAAAAATATTTTTTGGTTTATTATTTATTGAATCATTAATAGTTAATGATTTTGATTTTCCTATGTCAGGAAGATGAATAATTATTTTTTTATCGTTCCTTTTTTGGCCGTGGATTTGTAATCTAAGGTTCATTGCCATTGCAATGACTGGCAAACCTAAATAGTCTTGATGTTCACCAAATAGACATATTCGTCCAGGAGTGCTTACTTCCACAAGCGCATTAAAGCTAATGCTGAAGCAAGAGAAAGCCCAATTAAACCAAATCCAATATTATGTCCATAAATCAATTGACCAACTCCTAATAAAACGCTATAAATAGATATACATCCCAAAATCATACATAGAATTCCAATAGGAACGGGCCATGGTTCATTTGTATTTAATTCTGAAAACTTTGTCCAACCAGGTCCGCCTGGGTTTACTTTTTTGACAAAGTTGCGAAGGGTATCATCACTATCTGGTGGTGTAAAATATGTTGCAGCAATCCAGATTATTGTTGTAAGTAATGAGCCAAATACAATTTTCTCCCAATTTTCATAACTCTGATCAATAAAATTAAAATAGAAAGCAATTATTAATGAACTGATCATTGCCACTATCTCAGTATATGCATTAATCCTCCACCAAAACCAACGAAGGATATAAATCATACCAGTACCAGCGCCAATCATTAATAATAGATTAAATGCTTGCCCTGCACTTGTAAGTAATAAACCTAATCCAGAACCAAGAATTATAGATATAATAGTAAATAATCTACCCATGGCTACTAATTGCTTTTCAGTAGAATCTGGAGAAATAAATCTATGGTAAAAATCATTTACTAGATAACTAGCTCCCAAATTTAATTGGGTTGACATTGTACTCATAAATGCTGCAATTAAGGAGGCAGCTACTAAACCAAGTAATCCATTTGGTAATAGTGTAAGCATTGCTGGATATGCTACATCATGTCCCAATTTATCAGCAGGAAGATTTGGAAATGCAGTTTGTAAATCAGATAATTCTGGATAAATAACCAGTGATGATAAAGCAATCAAAATCCATGGCCATGGTCTTAAGGCATAATGAGCAATATTAAAAAATAAAGTTGCACTTACAGCATTTTTTTCATCTTTTGCAGAAAACATACGTTGAGCAATATATCCTCCTCCTCCAGGCTCTGATCCAGGGTAATAACTCGCCCACCATTGAACGGCCAACGGTACCAATAATACAGGCACCCATACATCTGGATTAGATAAATCAGGAATTAATGCAAGCTTATCTACTACATTATTATGCATTAATAGCTCTGAAAGACCGCCTATTTTTTCTAAACTAAGAATGTAAAACATTGCCCAAATTGATCCGACCATTGCTAATATAAATTGAACAAAATCTGTAATAATAACTGCTTTTAAACCTCCTAAAGTGCTATATGCTAAAGTAATAGAACAAGCAATAGTAAGAGTTAACCATCCTGGCCATCCTAGAACAATTTCACCAAATTTTATTGCAGCTAAGCTTACTGCTCCCATAACCAATACATTAAAAACTAAGCCAAGGTATAGTGCTCGAAATCCTCTTAAAAAAGCTGCTGCCTTACCACTGTATCGCAACTCATAGAATTCTATATCAGTAAGCACTCCAGAACGGTGCCATAATTTTGCATATACAAATACGGTAAGCATTCCTGTAAGCAAAAATGCCCACCATCCCCAATTACCCGATACACCATTTTGACGAACAAGGTCAGTTACTAAGTTTGGAGTGTCTGTTGAGAAAGTAGTAGCGACCATACTAACACCAAGTAGCCACCAAGGCATATTCCTACCAGCTAGAAAAAAAGATTTTGTATCTTGACCAGCCTGCTTGGAAGCCCATACACCAACAAATAATGAAAGTATAAAATATGAAAATACTATAATCCAGTCTAATGGTGATAAAGTCATAATCTAATATATATCATTAATTGCAAATTTAGGCTTAGAAGTTTTCCATTTACCACGTGTGAAGTCTGGAATATTCATTGAAGTACTATTTCTCTTTATTGATTTTTCTGAAAGTGGACTTATTACACTCCAACTAGCAGCATCATAAACATCTAAAGGTGGATCTACATCGCGCTTAATCGATTCTACAAATGCACGAAAAACAAAAAAATCCATCCCCCCATGCCCAGAACCTTTTGCTTCATTTTCATATTTTTTCCATAAGGTATGGTCGTATTTTTTCAAATATTTTTTATCACTTTCCCAACGATGATCATTTGGGCTAATACCTTCAACATATATTGAATTGCTATCCTTCATCCATAATCCTTTTGTACCTTGAATTCTAAAGTTCAGACTATATGGTCTTGGTGAATTCGTATCATGACTTAACATGATGGTCTGACCATTAGCACATTTTATAACAGTAGTAATAATATCACCTAATTTGAAATCTATTGAAGCATTCGGATGATTAGGGCCTCCATGTTGAACCACATAATTATGAAGTCCACGGGATTGTGTTGCAGTAGATGTTAAATAAAGCATCCTATTACCATGATTGATATTAAGCATTGTACTTACAGGTCCGAGACCATGAGTAGGATACAAATCTCCATTACGGTTTATACTATGATTAGTACGCCATTTTGATTCACTATAACCTTTATCACCAAATTCAACTCCACCACCATAGGGTTGTAAACCATTATTAAACTTAACATCTCGAATATCATGCTGATACCCACCTTGGCAATGTAATAATTCACCAAATAAACCTGAGCGAACCATATTCAACACTGCTAATACATCTCTACGATAACAAACATTTTCCATAATCATACAAAATTTTCCAGTTTGCTCTGATGTATTTACTAAATCCCAACAATCAGGTACTGTTAATGCCGCAGGAACTTCTGTACCAACATGTTTTCCAGCTTTCATTGCCGCGATAGACATCGGATGATGCCATTCCCATGGCGTAGCAATAAATACACCATCTAGATCTTCATTCTCCAACATATTTTGAAAATCTTCATCTCCATTATTATATACTTTAGGTATAGGTCTATCAGCATTTTTTAGCACTTTTAATGCTTTACTTATCATTTCATCATCAATATCACAGATGACTGGAATATCTACATCATTACGATACGTTGCTAAACGCATCATTCCTTGACCTCTTAACCCAGTTCCAATAAATCCTAATTTAAGTTTCGATCTTTTTACTGGATTTGATAATAATGTATTGGGCAATAAATAGGTAGATGCTCCAATAAGTGTACTTATACCTAAAAATTTTCTCCGCTTCATTTACTTAATATTTTTATTAGTATACAATTTCTCTTTAGTTAGATAATGCTGTAAGAAGTAAATAAATCGCAATTGTTGAGCCAAATATTCCCGCTGAGACCTTTTTCGCTAATGGCCAAGGTGTCATATCAACTGGGGCTGGTGTTTTCTCTTCACTTAAAGCGATTTCTTGATCACTCTTTGGTTTGAAATAACCAATTAGTAACATAATAATTATGGACCAAGTAAAGCTAATAAAGTACGTATGTAACCAGTGAAGATTATCAATTGGGTAAAAAGTAAAAAAACCATACATGCAGATACCTACTAACATGCCAATTTTTGCACCAAGCGCGGGTATGTGCTTTGTAGTTATTCCTAAAAGGAATATTGCTATTATAGGTACACTATAGAGACCATTTACTTTTTGTAAATATTGAAAAATTGAATCCATTTGCGCAAGTAATGGTGCAATAATTATGGAGGCTAAAGCAAGAATAATTCCAAAGTATTTTCCAATAACAACAGTTTGTTCTTCACTTGCTGGAGGATTTATATAACCTTTATAAAATTGTAAAGAAAAAAGTGTAGATGCGCTATTTAAAGCACTATTAAATGAACTCAAGATAGATCCAACTAAAACTGCAGCAAAAAGTCCTAATGACCAATCAGGCAATACATGGCGAACAACAGCACCATAGACTTGGTCTTGTCTTTCAATTTTTAATTCAGGCATATGCAAGGCAATCAAGGCAGGAAAACACAGCATTAAGGGACCAATTAATTTCATTCCAGAAGCAAATAAAACACCCTTCTGGCCTTCTGCCAGACTCCTTGCTGCCATCGCCCTTTGTACAATGACTTGATTTGTAGACCAATAAAATACTTGAATAAACATCATACCTGTTAATAAAGTTGGCCAAGGTACCGAAACATTTTTTCCCTCAATGTTTTTTTGTGTTAAAACTGTTAAATATTCTGGATTCTGGTTTACTAATGTTGATAATCCTTCAAAAAATGAACCATTTCCTAAGGATGCCAAAGCCAGAAATGGGATTGCTAACCCCCCAATAAGAAGACCTATACCATTTAGAGTATCACTTACTGCAACAGACTTTAATCCTCCAAAAATCGCGTATGAACTTCCGACTATTCCGATTATAGCAACTATCAAAGAAAGAGATAACTTTAAGTCAAACATAGTAATTAATGCCAAAGATCCTGTATAAAGGACCACTGGTAGCAATACCGTTACATAGCCAAAAAGAAATAAGCCAGATACCATAGAACGAGTTGTCTTATCAAAACGTTTTTCTAAAAATGCTGGAGTTGTAGTAAAACCGCTTGCAAGATAGGTTGGTAAAAATACTAGAGCAGTGGCAATCATGGCAAAGGCAGCTAATGCCTCCCAAGCAATACCTACTAATGCTTTATCTCCAAAAACATCTCCATTTAACCCTACTAATTGCTCAGTGGATAAATTAGTAAGTAATAATGAACCAGCTACCATATACCATGATAAAGCTCTACCTCCCGTAAAATACTCCTCAGTCGCGCTATCACTCTTCTTCATATTCCTTACGATCATATATGTAAAAATTGCAACTGCAGTTGTGGCAACAATGAAAGATATAATTGATATTGTATTCAAAATATGTTCTCCAATCTATTTTAATTCACTTTTATTTTCGAAAGAGCCATAATATCATCTTCTTTTGAAAAAGGTATTAGATAAAAGTGGTATTTATAATTAGTTGATTTGACATCTAATGTATATTTTTGATGAGTTCTTGCCCCCCAGCTATTATCACCACCAACACCAGTTTGTTGATAATCTATTAACCAATCTATCTGATCTTTTGGTTTAATATCTATTTTTCCATGACGCTTATCACCAGGTACGTTTTCTAAATCTAAGTAGGGATATTGATGTACGCTCCCATTGAATAACGGCTGTCCAATCGCCAGCATACCAATCGTACCATTATCCAAGCCCATCCATCGTATATCAGTTTTATTTCCTGTCTCTTGAGGTCTCACATATGGATACGTTTGTTCCCAAACTGTACCGGAATAAACTTTAACAGAAGCTGAGGTTTTTCTGTCCCAATAACTTTCATGGGGACCTCTACCATACCATGAAACTCTATTAAAATCTTTTGGGAGTGTTATTTTCATTCCAAATCGAGGTAATTCTGGTAAAGTTTTATTTTCCGTAACTAATTCTTGTTCAATATCAATTAAACCATTTCCAAAAATATTATAAGTAATTGTAATAATTGATTCTGTTGGATCATGATTAGCTATCATTTTTATTGTAACCACATTATTAGATAACGTCCTTTGAAAAAATTTAATCGTTAATTCATTACCTATGTTCTTCCATATAGCAGTACGTATATGCATCATATTTCCACGATCATTATCAGTAGGTGCTCTCCAAAAATGTGGAATTAATTCAGATCGAATTAAATGACGATTGCTATATATATAGTCTTTTAAAAATCCTGTTTTTTTATTAAAAATAATTTGAAAATCATTTCCAATTACATCAATAGTCGTATCACTTTCTGTAAGTCTGATTCCTGAAAATTTTGAAATATCACTTTGTGTTGAAGGACGATCTATAGGTAATTCAAATTGCTCCCAAGCAACAACATGTTTTTTATTTAATAAGGGCATATTTTGATTTAACCGAGCAATTATCGTAAGAAAGTATTCAGATCCAGGTTTTGGTACCACACTAGATAGATTAAAAGATAAAACTGTGCTTTGACCTGGTTCCAAATCAATCACTCCTAATTTACCGGACTCTACTGTTTTCCCATCCTCAGCAATAAACCAAGAAAAATTTATATGATTTAAATTAATAAAATCATATCTATTAGAAATACGCACTTGGCCTCTCGTTATATCCTCAGCTACAAATTTTATAGGCTGGTATACTTTCTTTACTTCAAAAAAATGTGGGTTTGGTGTTCTATCTGCGGCAACAAGTCCATTTGAGCAAAAATTGGAATCATTAATAGTAAACTCATCTCCAAAATCTCCACCATAAGCCCAAAACTCTTGTCCTGATGTGTCTGATTTTAAAATTACCTGATCTGCCCAATCCCATATGAACCCTCCTTGTAATTCATCATATTTCTCAAATATATCCCAATAGTCTTGAAGGTTACCAATACTATTACCCATTGCATGAGCATACTCACAAAGTATCAGGGGTCTTTTGGGCTTTTTCTCAGCATATTCTGAAATAGTCTCAATAGTGGCATACATTGGAAAAACAACATCAGTATGATTTTGTTCTCTTGCAGGTTCATAAGAAATAGGTCTCGTACTATCTTTAGATTTCATCCATTTATATAATTTCTTAAAATTTTTACCATCTCCCGCTTCATTTCCCATGGACCACATAATAATACTTGGTTGATTTTTATCCCTTTCTAACATAGCTCTACCTCTTTGAAGCCACGCTTTTTCCCATTCATTACTATCCGAAATAAAACTATATTTTTGTTTATGAAACTCCATACCATGCGCTTCAATATTTGCTTCATCTATAACATATAAACCGTATTCATTACATAACTCATACCATCGCATTTGATTTGGGTAATGACTATTGCGCACTGCATTAATATTAAATTGTTTCATTAATTTTATATCGTTAATCATTTGCTTCTCTGTAATTGATCTACCTCTTTTATAATCCCATTCATGACGATTTACACCTCGGAATTTTATAGGCTTACCATTTATCAAAAGATTACCAGGCACCATTTCTATCCTTCTAAAACCAACCTGTTGCCCAAAGCTTTGAATAACTTCATTTTTTTCATTAATTAATGAAATTATTAGCATATAAAGATTTGGTGATTCTGCCGACCAAATGTCGATATTATTTATTTCTGATTTGTAATGTAGAGTATCTTTATTTGTTATCCGCATTTTTCTTTCGAAACTAAATACAGGCTTCTTTGCATTACCAATCCTTGATAATTCGCCCTGAATAGTAATATTAGAACTATCTTTTGAATGATTCAAAAAATCCATAACCAATTCAAAATTACCCTCCTTGTATAAACTATCTAAATCAGATTTTATAGAAAAATCATTTACTCTGACTTTGGGTTTAGCAGAAATGAAAACATTTCGTTCAATACCACTAATTCTCCATGTATCTTGCCCCTCAAGATATGAACCATCTGAAAATCTATATACTTCCAAAGAAACTGAATTTTCTCCAGATACAACAAAATCTGTTATATTAAACTCAGCTGGAGTTTTTGAATCTTGACTATATCCAATAAAATTACCATTAATCCACAAGTAAAATGCTGAACGAACTCCATCAAATTGAATATAGATATCACGATCAGACCAGGATAAGGGTACATCAAAATTATTTCGGTAGCTTCCAACTCGATTATAATCATGCGGAACAAATGGCGGGTTAGCAGGAAAAGGGTATTGAACATTTACATACACTGGAACGGACCATCCTTGCATCTCCCAGCTTCCGGGTACATCTATATCATCCCAAGTAGAAACATCAAAATCATTTTTCATAAATTCTTTGGGCCGTTCCTCTGGATTTAGAGAATAATAGAATTTCCATTTGCCATTTAAGGACTGATAATAATTAGACCTCTCTATATCATTAATTCGTGCTAATTCCTTAGATTCAAAATCAAAGAAGTGTGCCCTTGCACTTTCTTTATTGATACTTATAACTGAGGGGTTTTCCCAATCTAATTGGTCAATCTTTTTTTTCTTATTCATTATAAAATATGCGATTGATACTATAATTATAAGTACCAGAATATTAACAAAATTTTTCATCTAAGTTAATGAGTTATATTTTTTCTTAATTAATAATTGATCTAAAGTATCAAGTAATTGATCAGCATTTTTCTTAGTAAATATCATCGGAGGTTTTATTTTAATAACGTTATGATTTGGTCCGTCTGTACTAACTAGGATTCCCCGATCTTTCATATGATTTACTATTTCTTCTGCTTCAGATGCTGCAGGTACCATATTTTCATGATCTCGAATTAATTCTATTCCTAAAAACAATCCACGACCTCGAATATCACCAATTAAGTTATGCCTTATCTTTAGATCATTTAATTCCTTAATTAAATATTTACCTATAAGGTATGCATTTTCTTGCAACTTTTCCTTCTCTATTATTTCTAGCACGGTTCTTCCTACAGCACAGGAGACCGGGTTTCCCCCAAAAGAATTAAAATACTCCATACCATTATTAAATTTTTGTGCAATTTCTTGTGTTGTTACTACAGCAGATAATGGGTGTCCATTACCCATAGATTTACCCATCGTAATAATATCTGGAACAGTATTTTCTGATTCAAAACCCCAAAAATGTGATCCAACTCTTCCAAAACCAATCTGAACCTCATCAGCAATACATAAGCCACCAACATCTCTGACTTTATCATTAGCTAGTGATAGAAACCCTTCTGGAAAAAGTATTTGTCCTCCACAACCAAGAATTGATTCTGATATAAATGCAGAAACCTGTTCCCCTCCTCTATTTAATGAATCAAGTATACTATCTACATGCCCAACGTAGTATTCTAAAATATCAGCGTTACTTCCCCGCCAACTTCCTCTATAGGCATCGGGCATTGGTACTGGATGAATATAGGTTGCTTTACCCTTACCTCCTGGACCATCATATTTATAAGGACTTACTTCAATTGTTGCAGATGTATGTCCATGGTAAGCACCTTCAATAACTATTGTATGGTTACTATTCGTATAATCTCGTGCTATACGAAGCGCCAGGTCATTACTTTCGCTTCCAGAATTAGTAAAATAGCATACCTGCAAATGAGCAGGAAGTCTATTAATTAATTCTTGAGCATAAAGGACAATATTTTCATGAAGATATCTTGTATTAGTATTAAGAGTTTTACTTTGCTCATATAATGTTTCTATTACTTTAGGGTGGCAATGGCCAACGTGACTAATATTGTTTATTGCATCTAGGTATTTTGTTCCATTCCTATCATAAAGGTATTGCCCTTTTCCTCTAACAATATGTAAGGGATCTTTATATGAAATACTTAAGGATGGACTTATAAATTGATCTCTTAACTTTTTAATATTTTTTATACTTAACAAAAAAGCTTAACTGATAACTCTATTTATTATTTGATCTGAATAATATTCTAAATCAATCTGCTTTGTTCTTTTTAAAAAATCCCACGCTTGATCTTCCGTAACTCGAATGTATTGATTTTCCGGAAATATTTTTTTTCGATATGCAGCCATTGTTACTGATATACATAGTCGAAGGCAAACTAAATAAATAATCACATCTATTTCCATTTTTTTTATGGGATATACAGTTTGATATGCATTCAAAAAATCAGATGTTATTTGAACTGGATCATCTTTATTCAATAATAAATACGCAATACAAATCGCGGGTTCACATACTCGATACGTTTTAATTATATCTCCAAAATCAATTATACCATATGGGATATTATTATCATTAATGATAACATTATGATCGTTTGCATCATTATGTATTATTGCTCTAGGTAAATCATGTTTTAATCCATTAATTTTGTTTTCACAGTCATTTAAGATTTGTTCAATAATAATTTGTTTATCTTTGGAATCAATATTGCAGATATTATCATATATAAAATCAGTCTGAGAAATGTCCCAAGGAAATCTTCGAAAAGAATTATCATAATGAAAGCCTTCAAATGCAGAGCTTATATTACCTAAAAACTCACCAAGCATTTTAATAAATGATTTATTATGATGTGGTAAATCTTTCATTAAACTACCTGGAATATATTCAACTAAGCGAACAAAGTATTCTATTTCAAGGTGCGTAAACTTACTTATATAATCACCTTCTATATTTTTGATCTCTTTAGGTAGTTTTATATTCTTATTGTTTATGTAGATATGCTGTATTGCTTTGTGTTGCATATCTAAGACACTGAACGTTTCAGCTGGATGTGAAATTTTTAATATGTAAGCGTGATCATCATCTTGATATAATAAAATATTTTGATCTCTATCACTAGGAAGCGATTTAATAGTAGATACTTTTAAATCATATAAATTTTTCACAATAGCAATAGCATGACTATCTGAAAAATTAGGACCAGGAGTATTAAATATAGTATACATAGGAATATTAATTGATAATATCTCTCAATATTCCATTTTTTCTTTCTAATATGTTCCTTGCTTCATCTAAATTACATTTTCTGTTAAACATTACAAGCGCAGTTTTTACAGATCTTTCTGCAGAAAATAACGTTGCACGACTATCTTCATAACTAAGGTTAGTTAAATCTTGTATAATCCTAATACCTCTATCCACCAATTTCTCATTTACAGCCATTAAATCAACCATAAGATTTCCATAAATCTTTCCTAATTTAATCATCGTTGCAGTGGAAATCATATTTAGAGCAATCTTGGTTGCTGTACCTGCTTTCATACGTGTTGAACCTGTAATAATCTCAGGACCAACTTCAATTGAAATAACTATATCAACATTCACATGATAAAATGGCTTTTTATTACATATGAGATAAATAGTTTTACATCCTATTTCCTTACCATGCCTTAACGCAGCTTGAACGTATTTTGCAGCTCCACTAGCACTAATCCCTATAATTACGTCACCTTTTTGAATATTATGTTCATTTAAATCATTTATTGCAGATTCAACTTTATCTTCGGCACCTTCAATAGACTTTCTTAACGCTAGATCTCCACCAGCAATAATCCCTTGAAACCAATCTTCAGGAACAGAATATGTTGGAGGCATTTCTGAAGCATCTAAAACCCCTAAACGACCGCTTGTACCAGCGCCAATATAAAATACGTGTTTACCTAATCTTATTGCATCAACACATAATTTAACGGCGTTATTTATTTGAGGAATTGAAGACCTTACCGCAATAGGTATTTTAAAGTCTTCTTCATTTATTCGCTCTAATATTTCTATTGTAGACATCCTATCTATTCTAGAAGAATTAGGGTTAGGCTTTTCAGTTGTTAGATCTTGTCTATCCATTTATATTAATAATTTTATTATTAATTATAAGTCGACCTTTGAAAAATACTCCTTTGAAGCGGCAATTACTTTGGGCGATAATAAAATAGTTCCTATCATTGTAGGAATAACCATCAGAGCATAACAACTATCAACAAAATTAATTGCAATATCAATCGTAGAGATAGATGCAATTACAATAACTATAATATAAATATAATTATAATATGGTTTGATATGACTTCCGAATAAATAGCTCGCACATTTTCTACCATAATATGAATAACCAAACATTGTAGATAAACTAAATGTAATTACTGCAATAAATAATATTATACGCCCAAATATACCCAGCTCTTGTTCAAAAGCCATTACAGTAAGAGTAACGCCATTGTTATCAGTAGTGTATAATCCAGAAATTAGTATCACTAATGCTGTAGTAGTACATACTATAATTGTATCAATAAATGGCCCTAACATTGCAACGAGCCCCTCACGAACAGGCTCGCTAGTTTTAGCTGCACCATGCGCCAAGGCTTCTGTTCCAGCGCCTGCTTCATTAGAAAATAATCCTCTTCTAACTCCCACAATAATCATCGAACCAATGGCTCCACCAGCAACTGCATCACCGGAAAATGCATCATAGAATATGTTAGCAATTATTTTAGGTATTAATGATAAATTTAAAATTAAAATTGTTAGTGCTGCAAAAAGATATAGACCCACCATTATTGGAACTAATCTTGAAGCAACTTTTGCAATTCTTTTAATACCTCCAAAAATAACTGATGCAACAATTAATGCAATTATTATGCCAGTTATTGCATTCCCTAATAAAGAATTGTTTACAAATATTCCTTCAGGTACATAAACGAAATCTCGAATAATTTGTACTAATTGATTTGCTTGAAAAAAAGTAAAGCTAGCAAACATTCCTGCAAAACTAAAAAAGATGGCTAATGGCTTATACCGTTTGCCCAAACCTTGTTCAATAAAATACATTGGTCCACCCTGTATATCTCCATTATCATCTCTGCCACGGAATAAAATAGCCAGTGTGCAAGTAAAAAACTTAGTACTCATACCAATTGCCGCTGTAACCCACATCCAAAATATTGCACCGGGTCCACCCGTATGTATAGCGATTGCAACTCCTGAAATATTACCCATCCCAACTGTACTAGCTAACGCACTAGATAAAGCTTCAAAGTGAGAAATTTGACCAGGGTCATCATCCTTATCATACTTTCCTGATAGTACGTCTAATGCATGCCGAAAATAGCGGAAAGGTGTAAAACGACAATAGGCAGTAAAAAATAGTCCACCTCCTAATAATAAAACAACTAATGGGGGTCCCCATAAAAAGCCAGCAATATCTGACATTATTTTATCTAGTATATTTACAAATTCACTCAAAGCTATGTATGATTGATAGTTATATAATGTTTCGGGTTATATGTTCCGAAATATACATATTATATAGAAATTCAACTGGATAAAAATAATATTCAAATTATGAAAAGACTTGATCTATATCTTATTCAACAATTTATTTCAATTTTATTAATATCTATTCTTGGATTCACAAGTGTGTTTCTAGTGGTAGACTTAATTGAAAATTTAGATCGATTCATTGATAATTCAGTACCATGGATTATAGTATTCAAATATTACTTTTATACTATCCCATGGTTTTTAAATATTGCATTACCCATGGCAATGTTAATTGCCACTGTATTTAGTGTAGGATTATTGGTCAAGCGAAATGAATGGACAGCTATGAAATCAAGTGGTATTAGTCTGTACCGAATTGCAATACCTCTTATAATAATTGGAATCATAGTCAGCTATACATCATTCGAATTTGAAAATAATATTGTTAGCAGTGGAAATGAGATACGATCGCAAATCGAACAACAACATATAAAAAGAAAATCTAAAAGAAAATTAAAGCATGTGTACAATGATCTTTTTTTACAGAAAAAAGAAAAAACTCATATAGCTCTAGGAAAATATAAAGTACGCCAAAAAACTGCAGAGCGTGTAACAATTATTTCTATGAATGATGGAATAATATTAGAGCGTATAGATGCAAAAAAGATCGCATGGATAGATACACTACAACAATGGGCAGCATCGGAATATTCAATCAGAAAATTTGATCAAAATGGTATTGAAAAAAATGTAATTATTCCTGAATCAGATTCTTTGATATATATAGATTTCACTCCTGAAGATATCTTAAAACAAGGGAAATTACCTGATGAGCTTAATTACAGTGAGCTTAGTGAGCGTATAATTCAACTGAAAGAAAATGGTGTAAATACTACTAGATGGGAAGTAAGTAGATACTTTAAAGTATCTTTTGCATTCACGAATCTAATAGTAGTGCTTTTTGGCTTACCTTTAGTTGTAATAAAACCGCGTGGAGGCCTAACTTTTGCAGCTGGAATGAGTTTCTTAGTAATCTTTTTCTACTATACCTTTATCAAGTTTGGTCAGTCCCTAGGTTTCAAAGGAGTGTTAGAACCATTGACTTCTGCATGGATTGGGAATATAGTATTTTCAATAGGAGGGCTAATCCTACTTCTGCTATCCAGAAAGTGATTCATCAGAACTTTGATTAATTTCCTGATTATCATTTTCCTCTATTGGTAATGGAGCAGGGCCCTCCGATGAATCTTCAGGCTTCTTCGAACTACTTCGACCTTTGAAACTTGTAATTGTTAATTGTAATGATAGATTAAGACCTTGCATCGAATGAATCCATACACCATTTTTAAACCCAAAACCAAAATCAAATATCATAGGTCCAGTATGATAACCAAAACCTAATCCAAGTTCTTTATAAGTGGGTCCACCATAAGCAAAGCCCAGTCGCAGGGGGATATTTGGAAATTTCAAAAATTCGAATCCAGCAGACCATCTCCAACCAGCGTGAGCATATAATTGATTTCTAAACCCAGTCCATAAATCAGAACTAAGAATAAATAATTCTGTTGTATAGGAAACACCTGCTCTAAAGATTGCGGGATAGCGCGTTTTAAATTCTTTCGGATTGCCATCTGCATCAGTATTACTAACTGCTTTAAATGGTTCGCTATTAAAAATATTTGGATTAGATAAACCAGCAGCATTAACACTATCAATCGTATATTCATATGCAATAGCCTGTGCTTCATTAATTGCAGGAAATCCTAAAAATGATGCTGGATTAAATAGATCATCATCAGTGCCTATAACTGCATCGGCACCTGCAACTAAATCCTTCATCATACCCTGTTTATTCCATTCAATCGTTCCCAAGGCATTAATCAATGATACGCCTGCTCTAAAACCATTGTACTCTTTTGTTACAAGTCCTAAATCAAGACCAAATCCGGACCCTCCAACACCAAATCTTAACAAGTATTTTCCTGATCCATAAAAGTAGTAATCACTAGTAACTAGATTTGCAACACTAGAATCAGGATCGACTCCAAAATAAAATAACCCCTGTAAATATTTTGCAGTAAGACCCAGCGCAAAATTATCATATGGTACAGCAAAAGTGAACCCAACTTCGTTGATCCCAAAAACCTCAACATCTAATTTCATATCCATTTCAGGACGTTTTCCGTTACCGTAGAATAGTAATTCTAATATCCCGATAGGAAAAACTAAATTACTCATCCAAACTAAGTTACTTGTAAAGGCCATATTTCCAGAAGAATAATTAATTATTGGAAGAGGGAAATGAAGATCTTGACTAAAAGCTAGACCTCCAGCATCTTCAAACTGTCGAAACAACTTATCTTTGCTATCATCATTTGGATTTCTAGGGTTTTCACCTAAAGCATATAAAGTATCACCACTTAAAGAATTAAGATTTTGTAATGAAAGAAAATTTCCAGCAAATCCTAAATCAAATCCAATAACTTGCAGCATAAATGGTTTATCTTGTTGATAGGCTATCATTGCTGGATTATATCCAACAGCAAAAAATCCATCTGCAATCGTTGTGTATGCATTTGCCATTCCAATTGCACGAGGATCCCTTTTGACTTGACCCATTATAGAGTTTTGACAAATAAATAAAGCTAATAATAAATAAAAAAGATTTTTCATTTACGCATAGTTTCAGTACGGTTTATTCTTGCATCATTAAGTAATAAATTAATTGAGGATGAATTTCTAAGGCTCTGTCCTCCAGATATTGAAAAATACCATCCACTAATATCATTTAACTTTGAGTTAGAATCTTGGATTCTTATACGAAGACTATCGGCAATAATACTAG
>SGYN01000016.1:0-35000 GCA_004321715.1 bacterium
CGCCTTCCCATATATCGCCATGAGCAAACTTGATTATTCCATTACCAGTAAAACGCTTACTATCTTTCCATTCGCCTTCCCATATACTACTGTCTGGATAAGTATATACCCCTTGGCCTTGATATAGACCATCTATAATATTACCAGAAAACCGAGCACTATCTGCCCATATAAAAATTCCTTTTCCTGTATAGGGATTGCCTTCTTTCCATTCGCCTTCCCATATATCGCCATGAGCAAACTTGATTATTCCATTACCAGTAAAACGCTTACTATCTTTCCATTCGCCTTCCCATATACTACTGTCTGGATAAGTATATACTCCTTGGCCTTGATATAGCCCATCTATAATATTACCAGAAAACCGAGTGCTATCTGCCCATATAAAAATTCCTTTTCCTGTATAGGGATTACCTTCTTTCCATTCGCCTTCCCATATATCGCCATGAGTAAACTTGATTATTCCACTACCAGTAAAACGCTTACTATCTTTCCATTCGCCTTCCCATATACTACTATCTGGATAAGTATATACCCCTTGGCCATTTCTTTCCCCATTTTTGAAACTTCCAATATATTGCGATGAATCTGGATAAAGGAATAAACCCTCACCATCAAAAAGACCATTACTAAATTGACCTACATACTCACTACCATCAGCATATGTATATGTTCCATCTCCGTGATAAGTACCATCTTTCCATTCACCTGTATATTTTTTTCCATCAGGGTAGGATAAAGTTCCTTCACCATTACGTTCATCATCAAAATATTGTCCAATATATTCCTTTTGATCAGGATAAGTGTATGTACCTTGTCCATTCCGTTTACCATCTTTGTATTCACCTTCCCATATCTCTCCATTATCATACTTTACTATACCTTCACCATTAATATTTTTTCCAGACTTCCATTCGCCAGTCCATTCACTTTGATCAGCATATGTATATGTTCCTCTTCCATTATATGTACTATCTCTAAATGCGCCAACATACTTGGAACCGTCTTCATAAATGATTGTACCTTTTCCATTAATCTTTAAACCTTCTTTCCATTCGCCTTCCCACTGCTCTCCACTATCATAACGGATGATTCCTTGACCAGTGAAACGCTCATTGTTTTTCCATTCACCAGTCCATTTCCTTCCATCAGAAAAAGTATATGTTCCTTGGCCTTGATATTCACCTTCTATTATCTCGCCTTCATATCGAGAACTATCTGACCATATAAAAGTGCCTTTTCCTGTATATGGTTCTCCATTTTTGAATTGGCCTTCCCATACTTCTCCATTAAGAAAAGTTATTACACCTTGACCATGATAATCTCCATTCGAATTTTTTGCTCCTTCATATGATATTTTTGCTCCGCAGTTAATAAGCAAAAAAAGGAATGAAATTATGAATATTTTATTACGTAAATATTTCATTATAATGGAAATTTAATATATATATTATAATAAATACAAAAATTGATATTTTATATACGATTAAAGTGAAAGTATTATTCCCATTCAATTGTACCAGGTGGTTTCGAAGTAATGTCATAAGTTACTCGATTAATACCTTTAACTGAATTAACAATACGGTTTGATATTTTTGATAAAACGTCTGGAGGCATTCTATACCAATCAGCTGTCATACCATCGGTACTTGTAACTGCTCTCAATCCCAATAAATTTTCATAGGTTCTTTGGTCTCCCATCACCCCAACTGTTTGGACTGGGATCAGGACTGCAAACGCCTGCCAAATTTCATCATATAAGCCTTCTGATTCTAACATATCTATATATATTTTATCGGCCTCTTGCAAAATAGCTATTCTTTCGGATGTTATTTCTCCAATAATTCTAACCCCAAGTCCTGGTCCAGGGAATGGATGCCGATTAATTAATTTATCAGGTAATCCTAATTCTTTTCCCACCTTTCGAACTTCATCCTTAAATAACTCTCGCAAAGGTTCAATTAACTTAAATTTCATATTCTTAGGTAAACCACCAACGTTATGATGGCTCTTAATGACATGAGAGGCCTTTCCATGACCTATGCCACTTTCAATTACATCAGGATATAAAGTACCTTGCGCTAAATATTCCATATTATCAAATCTTGAAGCTATAGATTCAAAAGAATAAATAAACTGATTTCCAATAATTTTACGTTTTTGCTCTGGATCAGTAATATGAGAAAGTTGTTCAAGAAAATTATCTGATTCATCTTCAAGATGAATATTTACACCTAGACCATCTTTTAAGGCATGAATACAATCCAATGCTTCATTTTTTCGCATTAATCCATGATCAATAAGTACCGATTTTGCTTTATCTCCAATTGCTCTATTCATTATAGCTGCAACAACAGAGGAGTCAACTCCTCCACTAACTCCAATAAGAACGTTACTGTTGCCAACCTCTTTGCGAATTAAATCTACTTGTTGATCAATAAAGTTATCTGGGGTCCAATTCGCATTGCAGGAAGCAATCTTAAACAAAAAGTTTTCTAACATTTTTTTTCCATATTCTGTATGGGAAACTTCTGGATGAAACTGTGTTGCTAGACGATTCAAATCACCACTTGCCATGGCAGCTACAACTCCATTTGAGGATTCAGCAATAATAGACCATGAATCAGGCACTTTTATTACTTGATCCATGTGGGACATCCAGACTTGTGAACCATTTAAATCTGATTGTAAAAACTCCGTATTTTTAGTAATAGAAATTTTTGCATAACCATACTCTCCCTGACCCGTAGATTTCACAGAACCCCCGCTATGTTGCGCTAGAATATGTAGCCCATAACATATACCAAGTATCGGAATATCTACGGTTAGAATGTCATTATCATATTCAGGCGCATTTTGCTTATATACACTAGATGGCCCTCCAGATAATATGATAGCCTTTGGCTTATACGCCATAATATCATTCAATGTTGCATCATGCGATAAAATACGAGAGAAGACATTTAATTCTCGAATTTTTCTAGCAATGAGCTGTGTATATTGTGATCCAAAATCGAGGATAATGACTCCTCCATTTGTATAATCACTCATTTTATAATTTCCAACTTTTTAAATCCTCTATGAATTTATGATCAGTTAGTTTATACTGTATTGGTGTGACGCTTACCCAATTATTAGCAATTGCATATCCATCCTGTTCATTAGATGTATCATTATTTACTATTTTACCGCTCATCCAATAATATATTCGTCCTCTGGGATCTTCTCTTTTTTGAAGGTCATCTAGAAAATATTCATCACCTTGACTAGTAATTTTATAACCCTGACATTCAGAAATTTCACATTTTGGAATATTAACATTTAATAATGTTCCATTTGGTAAACCATGATCTAAAACGCTTTTTGTCATTTTTATCGCAACTTCTTTTGATAATTCATAGTTGTCTGTATTGAAAGTATTTAAACTAAAGGCGATACTAGGTACACCTAGCATTGTGCCTTCGGCAGCTGCAGATACCGTTCCTGAGTATAATATATTAGTCCCCATATTTGATCCAGCATTAATACCAGATACAATGATGTTAGGTACCTTATCTAAAAAAGAACCAATTGCAATCTTAACGCAGTCAGCAGGCGTCCCATTTACAGCATAACCTTTAAAATTTTCATGTCGAGAACATGGCTCTATTCTGAGTGGGTCTGAAATGGTAACAGCATGTCCTACTGCGCTTTTTTCCGTATTAGGAGCCAAAACAGTAACTTCACCAATTTCATTCATTGCCTCCCATAGGGCATAAATTCCTTTGGAATAAATTCCATCATCATTTGTCAGTAATATTCTTGGCTTTTTATTATTCATGTAATATGGATATAATATTATATAAAGTTGATTTCATTTTTTCCCTAGTAACTATATGATCAACAAAGCCTTTTTCTTTTAAAAACTCTGTTCGTTGAAACCCTTCAGGTAAATCTTGTCCTATAGTTTGTTTAATTACTCGAGGACCAGCAAAACCAATAAGAGCACCTGGTTCTGCCAAAATTAGATCTCCAAGCATACCATAGCTTGCAGTAACACCACCTGTAGTTGGATCAGTCAGAATAGGAATATACAATCCACCTCCTTCTGAGAACTGGGCTAGCTTTGCGCTTGTTTTTGCTAACTGCATTAATGATATTGCTCCTTCTTGCATACGCGCTCCGCCTGAAGCACATACTAAAAGGACTGGTAATTTATTTTCATGAGCATAATCAATCATTCTTGAAACCTTTTCTCCAACAACGGAACCCATACTTCCACCAATAAATACAAAATTCATTATGCCAAGAATCACATCTGTACTATTTATCGTACCAATATATATGTTTATAGCATCATTCTGTCCTGTCCTTTTTGTTGCTGTATCTAGTTGATGTTTATATTTTTTTTCTGCTTTAAAATTTAAAAAATCCTTAGAGCGAATATTTGCAAACATTTCTTTAGAAGATCCTTTATCAAGTAGTAAATCATGATATGTTTTTGGATCTATGCGAAAATGATGTGAACAATGACGACATACTGATAGTGATTTATCTAATTCTGGTTTATAAAGAAATTCACTACAGGTAGGGCATTTTACCCATAAACCATCAGGAACTCCTTTTTTTTCTACAGGAGAAATCTTTTGTTTTTCACGTTTAAACCAAGCCATGAGCTAAAAGCTTCCTTTTCATAACTAGTGCATCTTCACCATCACTATAATATTTCTCTCTAATACCAAGTTCAGAGAAACCAAACTTCAGATAAAGATTTATGGCTGAGAAGTTACTTTTTCTTACTTCCAAAATAATACTAATATCTTCATCAAATTGATCCAAAAAATATGAAAAAAATTCTTCTCCATACCCTTTATGTTGATATGGAGTATCTATCGCAAAATTTAGAATTTGGACTTCTTTATCTATTGTATGAGTAAATATATACCCAATTATATTATCATCTAATAACATAACATAATTTAATGCAATATGCTGAGATCTTAATTCCCACTTTATTTGATTAGTAGACCATGGAAATCGAAAAACTCTTTTTTCAATTAAAGTAATTTTTGAAAGATCATCTTCTATTGCGGTTCGTATCAGGATTTTTTAGCTCCAATATTAAATGGTGATATATAATTAGGGACTAAACTATACGGTTTATCGATTACCCATTCATCAAAATTTACATTTGCTAATTCAGCAATAATGGATGAAGAAGTATAACCAGATTGAATATTCTTCTTTTCACTAATTAAGTCATTGCAACCAATTTGAACTATAAAATCTAATTCCTTAAATGATGGAATGATTTCTTCCCATTGGTAAGCAGCAATTTCATTTTCTGGATTCAGAGAATTATTATTTATTTTAAATCGTTGCGCATATACAATATCACGGTGCGAATAAAGTATTGCTTGCGCTATCCCATTAAAAGTTTCTCCGGATTTCATTATTGCTGTTAAAGTAGGAACGGGTATAATTGGAAGATCGCATCCAAAAGCCAACCCTTTACTATAACTTAATCCTATTCGCAATCCTGTAAAAGAACCAGGACCAATTGAAACAGCTATTCCATCAATATTATTTAAGGTTAATTCGGTTTCAGAACATAGCTTTTCATAAAATAAGGGAAGTGATTGTGCATGCTTTCTCGGAATATTATCTTCAATTGTATGGATAATTTCTCCATCAATTAAATATGTTATACCACAAACATCAGTAGCCGTATCTATAGCAATTATTTTCATTCACTTAAAGCTTTTATGGTTAATTCTCTTTCATCCGCTATTTTTGAAATTCTTTGAAAATTAATTTGTACAGTATCTGGAGGTAATATATCAATAATTTTATCTGCCCATTCAATCAAAATAATAGCACCTGGGGTTCGAATAATATCTTCACCACAAATATTTAAAAATTCTTCAATGGTATCTAGACGATATGTATCTACATGAATTAGTTTGAATTTCCCTCCATCATACTCACTAACTAATTTGAAAGTTGGAGAAACAACTGTTTCAAAAATATCAAGTCCTTCAGCAAATCCTTGTGCAAAAGTAGTTTTACCTGATCCAAGATCTCCAATTAATGCAACAATTGTTCCAACAGGTGTCTTCTTCGCAAGTTTTTTTGCAAAATCTTTAGTTTCGATAGAAGAAGTCGTAATAATTTTTTTCGATATCACTAATTCCCTTTCATCGTAACAACCGGAACCATTATTTCTTCCATAGATATACCTCCATGTTGGAAGCTTTCTTTTAATTTACCTTCAAATCGATGCTGTTGATTAGGATAAAGAAAAAACACATCATCTTTCGCTATTAAATAATTAGTTTGATGTACTAATTCTGGTAATCTATAATCTGATGGTTTGCGAATTATTAACGCATTTTTCTCTTTAGAATTCAAGTTTCGACCATATTTATATCTAACACCACTAGAAGTGTCACGATCAGCACCAACAAGTACTCCCCGCTGAACGCGAACTGTTCCATGGTCACTTGTAATAATTATTGTAAAATCATTCTCTCTTAATTCACGTATCATCCGATATAGCCAAGAATTTTCAAACCAAGTTCGAACAGCCATACGATATCCAGCTTCATCAGGGACAATTTCTTTTAATACATCAGACTCGGCCCTCTTGTGTGCAAGCATATCAACAAAATTGACTACAATTGATAATAAGCTTGTCTGTTTGTAATCTGATATATTACGTAATAAACGATCTCCCTGATCGGCAATATTGATTTTTTTATAAATTATTTTTTTACTACCCAAACCAATTCTTTTTAATTGGTCTTCTATAAATAGAGATTCATACTTATTTAAACTAGATGCATCACTTTTCATTAATTCTAGCTGTTGTGGATATTTACTACATAATTCATCAGGAAAAAGACCTGAAAAAATGGCATTCCTACTAAAAGGGGTTGCCGATGGTAATAGGGACATTTGATAATCAATATCTATGTTAAAATATTGCCCTAACTCAGGTAAAATTGATAAAAACTGATCATGTCTTAAAGCATCAATAACAATAAGACAGACTTTAGAATCTTTCTCTAACTTCGGTTTTACAAATTTTGGAACAACATCAACAGAAAGATTTGGGCGCTCAGAATTATTAATCCATTGAGAATAATTACTCTGAAAAAACTTAACAAATTCACGATTGCATGTATGGATTTGTTCCATTAGGATATTGCCTAAACCAATATCTTTATGTTCATCAAAATCCATTTGCCACTTACTTAAACGTTTATAAATATTCCACCAATCATCTGCATTTAAGTCTCTATGAATAAACTCTTCAATTTCTTGAAACTCTTTTAAGTAGCCACTTGTTATTTTTTCCTCACGTATTTTATAATTTTCGAGAACTTGTTTACAGGCCATAAAAATTTGAGAGGGACTAACAGGCTTGATGAGAAATTGTGATATTTTTTGTGAAATAGCTTCGTCCATTAACCATTCTTCTTCACTTTTAGTAATCATAATTACTGGCAAATTTGGACGCAATTCACTGAATTGCTGAATAGTCTGAATACCATCTTGACCAGGCATAAATTGATCCATAAGAATTAATTGAAAATTATTTTCTTTAATTAATGTAACTGCATCTGCCCCATTCGAAGCCGTAGCAATGTTAAATCCTTTATCTTCTAAAAAAAGAATATGAGGTTTTAGATGATCTATTTCATCATCTACCCATAGAATTTTTCCGCGTGAATTATCCATATATGATATTAGAAATTAATGAAGTGTGTGAAAAGTTAGAATAAATGATTAATAAATTACTTCAATAGAATCAATTTACGTGTGCTAGTAAAAGTATTCGTTTCCATCAAAAGGAAGTATATACCAGCGCTTACATCTTGATTGAATTTATCTTTTCCATGCCAACGTATTGTTCTATATCCAGCAGCTTCAAATTTATTAGTCAGTAATTTTACTTCTTGCCCTAGAAGGTTATATATGGATATACGAACATTGCTATCTTCCGGTAAATCATAACGGATTGTTGTAGTTGGATTAAATGGATTTGGATAGTTTTGGTGTAATGCATATTCTTCAGGTAAAGGAGCAATGGTATTAAATTGATAAGATTGAGTAAAGATCTGCGTAATCTGACCTAAACGATTCCGCATATCAATCATCCATTCAATTTCTGTATCTGCATCCATTAATCTTTTAAATGCAAATTTAAATTGTTTATTAATAGGCTGAACCCGTTGTTCTTTATTTAAATCCGCGACTTGAAATATCATTCGATGATTAATTGAATCGTGATAGAATAGTGATGTCCAGCTTTGATCTAACCTTGAAGAATGGTTAATAAATTGAATTATTTCAGGATCATATGAAAATTCTATTCCTATAGATCCAATAGATTGAATTGAATCCAAATTCAAATTCAAGAAAATATAATCATTTTCTTGCCCTATCTTTTTATCTGGATACCCCACAGATAAACTTGCATTATATTTATCATAGATCATATTTCTAGTAAGTTGAGCACCATCATTTTCAAATCCATTTGACCAATTCCACATTTGAATAAAAACCATTAAATCTTCAAAATTCATTAAAGTATCTGGATGTAATTGCATATAAGGAGGTTCACCTAATGCAGGTCCAACTTCATGGGAATGTACAGTTGTATCGGACCACCAGTATTGTTGAAATGAAACTAAATCTTCAAAATTAACGAGTCCTGAACGATCATAATCCCCTAAAATATTAATAGAAAAAGAAAGAGAATCGTGATCATAACTACCATCGGGATCACCATTATTATTTCCATCAAATGGATTATCCCATATATCACGTAATTGTTGATTAATAAAAACTTGTATTTGCTCATCTGCATAATAACTTTCTTCTGGATAAATGGTTAAATGAGCCACTTCACCATCTTGGATAAATTGAGCAGTATAATCAAGAAAACCTCTTTGATTACTTTGTAATATTATTCCATTAGAATATGAATCAAGATTCATCTGACCAGTAAAAGTTAGTATAATGCGATCATACCAATAAATGTACTCCCCTGTATCAGGAGAGATTTCTGTTAACAATGGCAACACCTGATTATCAAAATGAATACTTATTAACTCGGAAGAGGATGATTGCCACTCATCTGAAATAGATAATTGTAGTAATAAACTAGTATCAAGATTAAATAAGTCTTCATCAGAATTCCATATAAGTGTATCAGAATATTCTAAACTACCTATATTATATAGACTATCTTGTAGAGTTGCCAGATTCCAAGAATTTCCATTATTAACTGAATATCGAAGAATAATAGCATAATGATCATTGGTTGAATCAGCTATCGAATAGGTAAGCCTTATATCTCCATAATATTCATCTTGAGTTAAGCTCATCACACCTGCCACAGAACCAATATAGTTATCGATAGTAAATACATCTGAAATATAGATTGAAGATGTATCTTCTGGCGTCTGCAAACTATCAGATTGCAAATCATATGCAAGAATTTTTAATTGGACATTTGGATGAAAACTTTCATCAAGGTCCGCCATTGAATACCAGATTATAGACATAGTATCTAAACCAATATCGCCACTTTGCTCTACAGTAGTGGCATCATTCCACTGAATGCCATCCGTTGTATAACTAATTTGATAATCTAATTCATCATCATCAAAATCATACAGATACAATGAAAGGTTAATGTTGTTGTGGTATTCACCTTGTAAAGGCATAAATGTAATCTCTGGAGGATAGTTGATGTCTATAACTTCAAGATTTACAAGCATCGTATCTGTAAGCTCACCATCCGATACTATAATAGTAAAAAATGTGTCATCACTTCCCCTTGAGACCATTCCATAGATACTATCACCGACCAGAGTCATCCATGGAGGACCATCATACAATTCCCATATCAAAGTAGAATCTTCTGGATCAATTGCTGATGGATAATACACAAAATATTCATCCACAAAAGCTGTATCAACTACATGTGAAGTTATTGTTGGCAAATCATTTACTGGGTTGACATACACATTAATTTCTAATGAATCATTTAAGAGGCCATCAGAAGCGTACAATGTAAATATCGTATCAAGATCACCTTCAATAGGTGTTCCAGAAACATCATCACCTTCCATTGATAACCAACTTGGTAAGTGATCAACTGCCCAGGATATAGGCAATCCTTCCGGATCGTATCCTGCAAAATTAAAAGAAACAAATTCATCTTCTATAGCCAATAATGAATCTGAAGATGTAATTACAGGTAAATCATTATATGGGATGACCTCTACAAATACTAGAACAGTATCCAAATACTCGCCATCAGAAACAATGATTTGAAAACTTGTATCTTGAGCGCCTTCATTTGGTGAACCAAATGTGCTATCTCCAGTTGTATTCATCCATGAAGGAAGATTATTAAATGTCCAGATCAATGTTGAATCTTCTGGGTCTTCTGCAGAAGCATGATATACATAATAATCTGATTCATCAACGATAATAGAGTCAGGAGATTTTATTTCAGGTGGATCATTAACCGTTGTGACATAAATCCCTACATCAAGTGTATCAGAAAAATAGGAATCATAATAAATTAATAGAAAGCTTGTATCCAAATCCCCTTCTAAAGGTGTTCCATATATAGAATCATTACTCATTACAAGCCATTCTGGTTCATTTAATATCTCCCAACGATTAGTACTCATATCTGGATCATATCCTTCGTATGAATAATTATATGTCTGATCTTCAACTGCAAAAGAAGTCGATGATGATGTTATAACAGGAGGGTCATCATCTAGCATATAGATTGTTATTACTGTTATGGCAGAATCACGACGCTCTACATTATCAAAAGCATATACAATTGTATCTTTACCAAAATAATTTTCATTAGGTTGATAGGTTATAGTAGAATCACTTATGATTGCAACACTTCCATGTTTAGCAGAATCTAGTATAGCAAGATTTACTAAGTGAAAATTCACAATACTATCATTTGAAACCGGATTAAATAATAGATCAGAATCTTCATTCATAAAGAATTGATCGTTTGCTAATGTTAACCAAACATCAGGAACCGATCTAAGATTTTCATAGGCGCCTAAATCAGGCGCCGTCCCTAGTGGAGCAGGTCTGTTCACAGCATTTATATCTACACTAAAACTAGTGGAAATATCTCCTACGCCAATAGACATAGAGTAATCAGATAATCGATAATCATTATTATTAATATTATTAAATAGAGGATTTATATCAATATTTGAACTATCCCAAGATACTAGTGACTCACTAGAACTACTTGTCTCATGAGAATAGTTAATTCCATATAAACCTCCTTCTATATTTGAGTGTGAAATATTTAACAAATCATTTATATCAGATATATACATTTGATCTGGAACATTATTATAGATAATTGAGTTTATAGCTTCAACATTGGATCCATCTGATAGGTTAAGAGCGCCTCCATGAAATTCGGATTGATTATCAACAATAGTAGAATTACCAATTGTTACATTAGAATTAGTTGAATATATCGCACCACCATATTGACCTGCATAGTTATTATGTATTACGATATTATATAATCCTGGATTCGAATTACTATACAAAGCAATAGCGCCCCCTGTAGAGTCTGCACTATTATTTGATAGAACTAAGTTTGTCATTGTTGGATTCGAAGAACTCATAGCGATTCCAGCACCATTTTCTGCAGAATTATTATCAATAGTTAACTTATTTAATATCGCACTAGAGTTATTCTGCATGTATATAGCACCACCATATGCTGCTGCTGCATTATTAGAAAATGTAATACTTGAAAGATTTGGATTACCTCCATTTAGATAGAGACCTCCACCATTCTCAGTAGAATTATTATTTAAAATAATTAAACTCTCCAGAAAAAGATTTGAATTAATTGAATATACAGCGCCCCCATATTGAGAATAACCATTTTGTATGGTTAGCCCTACTAACTTTATTTGCGAATCATCTACATTTGATATTGTTACAACAGAACCATTTGATTGACCATCAATTATTGTACTTGAAATTTGAGATGTATCACCAGAAATATAATATTCAGAAGCAACAATTAGTGCTTTACCAAGTAAATCAATATTTTCATTATACGTACCACTGAATACAATTAATGTATCATCATCAAATGATTGATTAATGGCACTTTGTATTGAAATAAAATCTCCAGCACCATTTTGATTGATTTCATATTTTTGGGGTGAAGGTGTAGAAAAAACATCCAATGTTTTTTGACTTTCTAATCCAGAATAATCTATTGCAGATATGCGATAATAATAAGTTGTCCCATTTTGAAGACTATCAATAACAACTGTGGTATCATTAGGATTAGAATTTCTTGCGATTATATTCGATGGGAACTGCTCCATACCACCATAAACTAAATATTGATAAAGATCTTCTTCTTGATTCTTATTCCATGATAATGTTATTTGTCTATTTCCAGGATCAGTTACAAGATTTTCAGGCATTTCAGGTGGAACCATATCCACAGCTTCTGAGTCCCATGTCGCTCCATTAATTGTTGCATGATTACCATTTCCACTTATATCATAAATTGTTCTACCCGAACTTTCGCCAAACTTCCAGTAACCTAATAAGGAAGATGAAGATTGATACTGATCTGAATTCTCATTCAAATTAATATTTAATGGGTTACTATTTATGGCCTGAATTTCATTGAGACTTAATGTATCATTCCAAATAATTACCTCATCAATTTTCCCATCATACCACTGAGGGTCTCCACTATTATGGCGTCCTATTCTAAAGTTACTTCCATCTGGAGTTGCCTGGGTAAAAGTTTCACTACCTACTAATTCTCCATTCATATAAAGTAAAGCAATACCCGTATCATAAACAGCTACCGCGTGATACCATTTATCGGGACTATAAGTAAACGGTGAATCGTAAAATCCATTGTGGTATTGGACATCAACACTATTATCCTGATCTTGATAGCCCAAAATAATAGATTGTCCATATCTTCCCCCAATATCACTATCTACAATAGATTGTTCACCAGAATTAACATCTGGCTTAAATAGTACAGAAATAGTAAGAGGAAGTAAATTGCTTGCAAGAGGGGTGTCGATATAATCGTCATCTCCATCAAAACTGAGACATTGTTCATTTACAGGATCATGAGGCATCGCAAAAACAGCACTAGTTTTCTCACTTTCATTTCCTGCTAAATCAACAGCAGAAATACGATAATGCCATATAGATCCATCTGTTATATTATTATGACTAAATTTCTGTAATCCAATAAATCCATCACCTATATAAGTACTAGGGTTACTAACCGTATCTGCATAAACCTTGTAATAAGCCAGATCAGTTTCTGTATTTTCTACCCATGTTAAATCAACTTTTCCTAATCCAGGTGTGGCAATTAAATTATCCGGAGCATTAGGAACATCTCCATCTACATATATATCACTGCTACCACTTATAGAAAATATTGATCCTATTTCAGGTAAATTAAGCAACGATCTATTCCCAGCAAAGTCATTGATGGATCCTCCATTTAAAACCAAAGAGCTATCCGTTTGGTAGCCTAAGTCAAGAGAACTATGTCCACTTTCAATTATGTAACGAAAAACTAATGCTGTACTCCCAGTTCCACTTAGATAAGGAATAGAGACATCATTTGAACCAGTTTCTAAAATTAATTGAGGTGATCCTGTAATATTCACTTGCTCGCTGAAGTCTATTGAAATATAAATCGTATCACCAAAAATATAAGTGCCATTTGAATCCAGAGATGAAACAGAATTAACAAATGGCAAAATACCATCAATTATCAAATCTTTATTAGATGATAATGAGCCAGTAGAATCAGGTTCGGGAAGTAATAAAACCATATTATTCCCGGCAGCATCATTTATTGAACCTTGATTTAATTCTAAAGCATTTTGATCAACATAACCAAGATCACCCGAATAATGTCCTTCAGAAATAATATAGGAAAAATTGATGATACTAGTACCAGAACCACTAGTATAGTTACTTATAGCATCATTATCACCAGTTTCTAATGAAAGAGTTGGCACTCCAGTCACAATTACTGGCTCTGAAAAGGTAATATTTGTTATTATGGTATCTCCTACAATATAAGTTGAGTTTCCAGATGAACTAGTTACAGACTCAACAACAGGAGCTCCTCCATCAACAACTAAAGATTTATTTGCGGAAAGTGAACCATCAGATCCAGGTGGAATTAAAGTTAATGAAGCATTATTTCCAGATACATCTCGTATAGAACCACCATTTAATGATAATGCAGTCGTATTTGAATAATCAAGATTATTGCTTTGATGACCTAGGCCAACTACGTAGTTAAATGTAATAAATGATGACCCGGAGCCAGAACTATAATCCACTATTGTATTTTCATTATTACTATAGGTAACTAATGATACTTGTGGACTTCCTATTACATGTACATTATCATCAAATACAATTACAACTGGTATAGTATCTCCAACCATATAATTACCATCTGGTAAAGAAGAAGTAACTGAAGTCATCACTGGAACGATACCATCTACAATAAAATTTTTATTTGTACTTAAAGAACCAGTTGAATCGGGATCAGCTAATATTAATCCAGCATTATTTCCAGCAACATCTCGAATAGAACCACCATTTAAAGTTAGTGAAGAAGAGGAAATATACCCCAAGTCACTACTTAAATGACTAGCAGCAACGGTATAATTAAATGTAATCGTAGGACTCCCTGATCCGCTTGAATAATCTAACGTAGCATCATTATCACCGGTTTCAATTAATAATTGAGGTGTTCCAGTTATTGATACAACTTCATCAAATGTTACTGTAATACCAACTGTAGTACCAAAAGTCAGTGTCCCGTTATCATCAGGAGATGAAACACTTGTTATACTAGGAACAATACCATCAATCACAATAGCCTTGCTTGCGCTGAATGAGGATGCCGTTCCAGGAACTGGAAGATTTAAATTGGCATTATTACCAGCTAGATCAAGGATTGAGCCGCTATTTAGTGATAAAGCTGATGCACTAGCATAATCCAAATCATTAGTGAAATGACCTTGAGTAACAATATAATTAAATATTATTGTCGATGTATTATTTCCACTAGCATAATCAGCAATACCATCTGAAGTACCTGTTTCCATAGTCAACTGAGGGACCCCAGTTACTGCAACATTCTCAGAGAAATTCACAGCAATACCTAGTGTATCACCGATCTTATATGTTCCATCTAATAAATTTGTAGAAATAGAACTAATAATTGTTGGTATAATTCCATCAATAACTAGATTTTTATTTGCACTTAATGATCCAGATGCGCTTGGAGCAGGCAATGTCAATACAGCACTATTACCTGATAAATCACTAATTACTCCATCGTTTAATGCGAAAGCGGATGTACTTATATAATCTAAATCATCACTAACATGATCACGAACAACAATATAATCAAATAATAATATATTTGTACCGCTGCCTCTTGAATAATCTACTACTGAATTTTGAGCACCTGTTTCAAGTGCAATCTGAGGAAATCCATTACTTGTATCCACAGTAACAACCTCAGAAAAATTGATAGCTATCTCTAATGTATCACCAATATTATACATTCCATTCAATTGAGAGGATGATACTGAAACTACGGAAGGGCTTACTGCATCTACTACCAATGCTCTATTTCCAGATAGAGAACCAGAAGCACCAGGTTCTGCAAGAGTTAATGTTGCATTATTACCTGCTATATCGCGTATTAAGCCATTGTTAAGTGATAGAGATAAGGTGTTTACATACCCTAGGTCCGTATTTAGATGTCCTTCATCCGCAATATATTGAAAAGTCAAAATAGAAGTTCCTGAACCGCTGGTATAATAAATAGTCGCATCGTTTGATCCTGTTTCCAAAGCTAACTGTGGTATAGCAGTAACATTGACATTCTCATCAAAGTGTACAGTTATATTCAAGGTATCACCAGCTTTGAAATATCCATTGGCAGTAATTGCTGAAACAGAATCTACCATCGCAAACACTCCATCAATTACAATATCTTTATTTGTTGCCAATGAGCCTGTCTCTCCAACAGTTGGTAACGTGAGGCTGACATTATTTCCAGCAAGATCTTGAATGACACTATTATTCAATGAAAACGCAGTACTACTATTATATTCTAAATCAGAATTTTCATGGCCAGCTATTATAGTATAAATAAAAGATAATGTATTGGTACCTGACCCTATGGAATAACTTGCTACACCATCATTGGTTCCTGTTTCTAATGTTAATTGCGGTACACCCGTAACAGTAACAGCTTCATTAAACTGCACTGTTATTATAACATCATCTCCAATTTTATATGCACTATTATCAGAAGTGGATGAAACAGAAAGAACAGATGCAGGAATTCCATCAACTATAATATCTTTTGTATTTGCTAATGAACCGGTAGAATCAGGATCAGGCAATGTTAAGATTGCATTATTAGTAGCAGCATCTTTAATTGATCCATTATTTAATTCCAATGAGCTATTTGAAACATAATCAAGATCAAAATTTGTATGACCACTAGAAATTATATATTGAAAATTCAGTGTACCTGTACCTGTACCTGAAATATAGTTAAGCGCTGCATCATTATCACCAGTTTCAATAGTAAGTTGTGGAGTACCCGTAACAGTTACCGCTTCATTAAAACCAACATTAATCAATAATGTATCACCAATACCATAAATCCCATCATCAGCTGTAGCGCTCACAGAGGTTACAATCGGCCTAGCAACATCAATCACACTTGTATTCCAAACGGCACCTGAAAATGAGGCGTGCTGTCCTTTCGTACTAACATCATATAATGTAAACCCAGTGCTCTCACTAAAGCGCCAATACCCTTTCAGATTTGATGAAGAACTGTAATTTCCATTATTAGATCTTAAATCTGTACTACCACCACCACTGTATAATTGAAGTAATTCTTCCTGTGTTAACGCCTTATTCCAAACGCCAATCTCATCAATATTTCCATCAAAATACTCATCATCTGACGAATTAACCCACCGTGCAATTTCTAATCCTAAATCAGTACTGAATTCAATATCTGTTGTAACTGACTCAATCAGATTTCCATTTATATACAGTTTGACATATTGACCATCTTTATATACACCCGAAACAAAATAATTTGTCCCTGCGCTATAATAATTAGCTGCAGTACTTGCTTTAGCATTGGACTCACCTGATCCAGCCAATGCCCAGATCTCTCCATTCGAACGTACACTTAATCGATATCCATTGCTTCCCGAATCAGGCATCCGATTTAATATTGTAGCATTTTTTAATACATCTGCTTTTATCCAAGCGGAAACTGTTAGCTCATCTGTGATATCAAAATCATCACTGTTAGTACCTGATGCAAAATCATCTGTTCCATCAAAATTTAGAGAGCTTGCTACATCTAAATTATGCGAAAGAGATGAAACATCGCTTGTTGTATTACTATTATTTCCAATATTATCTACTGCAGCGATTCGATAATAATATATCGATCCATTTGTAAGGCCTGTTTGAGTATATGTTTCTGTTCCAGTTGAGATAGTAGCTAATAAGGTTGTTGGATTACTGGAAGATCCGCCGTAAACCTTATATGATGCTAAATCTTGATCGCTATTTGCAGTCCAATCAAGTCGAGTTTGTTCATGGCCTGGAGTTGCAATTAAACCAGATGGTATTGCTGGCAACACACCTTCCACATTTAAATTCATATTAGAACTGAGAGAATTACTTACCCCTGGTGTAGGTAGAGTTAACACCGCAGAATTTCCAGCAACATCCTTAATAGATCCATTATTCAAACCTAATGCACTTGTACTGATATATGATAGATCTGCATTAACATGACCTGAAGCAATAATATATCTAAAAATCAAAGTGGTAGAGCCACTACCAGATAAATAATTTACTGCCGCATCTGTCGCACCTGTTTCTAACGTTAATTGGGGAACACCAACAACAATAATTTCTTCATTAAATACAACGGAAATATCTAATGTATCTCCCATCTTATAACTACCATTTGCATTATCTGACATCGCCAATGAAATTGATGGGGGATTTGCATCTAATATAATTGATTTATTATATCCTAAAGAACCAGCATCCCCTGGGTTAGGCAAAGATAATATTGCCGTATTTCCTACAGCATCAACTATCGATCCACTATTTAGACTTAACGCAGAAGAGCTTACAATATCAAGATCAACTGATGTATAGCCATTGGCAACAATAAATTGAAAGGTCAAAACATTTGTACCTGTACCAGAAATATAATTAGCCAAAGCATCTGAATCGCCTGTTTCCACAGTTAATTGTGGAATACCACTAACAGTAATGGCCTCACTAAAAGTTACCGTAATACCTAGTGTATCGGATATACTATATGTTGTATCTATTTCATTTGAACTAATAGAAGTTACTGAGGGTGCTAGTCCATCAATAAACAAGTTTTTATTTGCGGCTAATGAACCAGCTGCTCCAGGAGCAGCAAGAGAAAGATCAGCAAGACTTCCGGCAGAGTCTATAATTGTACCACTATTAAAAACTAACGCACTATCACTTAAATAACCTAAATCATTACTAATATTACCACTAGCTACTGTGTATGAGAAACTTAGCACTGCTGTACCACTTCCATTATGATATTCTACATAGGTATCTTGAGTTCCAGTCTCTAGAGTTATCCTAGGTTTACCTGACAAAGTATCTACAAGAACAGTTTCACTAAAAGTGATAAGAATTGGAATGGTATCACCAATCTTGTAAACAGAATCAACTGAAGTTGATGAAACAGAAAATACCGTAGGTACAATTCCATCTATAACTAATGTTTTATTATTACTTAGTGATCCATTTGCTCCTGGTGCCGGTAGGGTCATTATTACATTATTACCTGCTGCATCTTTTATACTACCTCCATTAAGACCAAGGGCAATAGTACCAACGTAATCTAGATCACTAGCAACTTCACCAGCTGACACAGTGTATAGAAATGTCAAAATCGATGTTCCACTACCTCTTGTATAATTTACTACCGCATCCAGGTTTCCAGTTTCTAAAGAAATTTGTGGAGATCCTACTACATGTACCACTTCATTAAACATGATCGTAATTCCTAATGTATCACCAAGCTTATATAGACTATCAGTAACATTGCTACTAACAGAATTTATAATTGGTATTATACCATCAATTACTAGTGCCTTATTACCAGCGAGTGAATTGGTAGAGTCAGCTTCTGGAAGTAATAATTGAGCATTATTTCTTGCGGCATCTCTTATTGTTCCTCCATTAAGAGAAAAAGCACTTGAATCAATATAGTTTAAATCAGATGAGAAATGACCAAATTCAACAATATATTGAAATCCCAAAGTTGATGTACCACTACCAGTGTTATAATACAATACTGCATCATTTTGACCGGTTTCTAAGGTGAGAGTTGGAGTTCCAGAAACCGTTACCACCTCTGAAAAAACAACGTCTATTGCTACTGTATCTCCAACAATATAAGCAGAATCTAATGTACTACTAGTTACAGCGCTAACAACAGGCGCAGCGCCATCTATAACTAAAGACTTATTTGCCGAAAGCGAACCAGGAGATCCAGGTGGCGTCAAAGTTAATATCGCATTATTACCAGATTCATCTCGTATAAAACCTCCATTTAATGATAATGCAGTTGTATCCATATAATCTAAATCATTGCTTGAATTACCTAAACCAACCATATAACGAAACATAAGCGTAGGCGATCCACTACCACTCCTATAATTCACAAGTACATCTGTAGCTCCAGTTTCAAGAGACAGCTGTGGTGTTCCCGTAACCAAAACATTTTCATTAAAGGATACAGAAATATCCATGCTATCACCAGTACTATAAATTCCATTTATTGCATAGGTAGATACAGAATCAATTATTGGGACAACGCCATCAATCTGTAATGATTTTGCATCAGCAAGTGATCCAGACGACCCTGGTTCTGGTAATATTAGAACTGCTCGATTACCAGACTGATCATTTATTGTACCATTATTTAATGTAAGAGATGTAGTACTATCATAATCTAAATCACTAGAAGCCTGCCCAATGGAAATAATATATTGAAAATTCAGTATACGAGTACCAGCACCACTTATATATCCTGCTGAGCCATTCACATTGCCTAGATTAAGAGATAGCTGAGGGACTCCCGTAACGTTAATGATATCACTAAATGTGATTCCAATAACTAGTGTGTCGCCAACAATATATACTCCATCTGCATTAGAAGATGAAATATCTGTAACCCCAGGCACTGATCCATCTACAACAATATTTTTATTTGCAGATAATGATCCTAAAGAACCTGGAATAGGGAGAGTTAAAATGGCATTATTTCCACCATTATCCCTAATAATACCACCATTTAAAATCAGTGCATTTGTATTAGTATAATCAAGATCTATACTAAAATTTCCATCTAAAACAGTATAATTGAACGTAAGAGTATCCGTACCAGATCCAAGCGAATAATTTACAACTGTCCCCCCTAATTGACTTACAGCCCATGTTGCACCATTATTCAATGTTGCATCATGACCATTGCCTGTTGCGTCTACAGAAGTATTTCCTGAGCCTTCATTTAATCGTAAATACATTACTAGGTTAGAAGAAGAAGTATAACTACTAGAGTTTGAAGTTAGATCTAAAGAAGCGTTAGTATTATATAGTGTCAACGCTTCCTGAGCGCTTAACCCAGTATTCCAAATAGCAAATTCATCAATATCACCATTAAATCTCTCTCCGCCATAAGAGTCTCGACCGATACTTAATCCATTTGAAGAGCTTTGAGTCCCGCTACTACTTCTTGATGCTTCTAGAACTCCATTTAAATATAAATAAGCAGTGCCATTGACTCTTGTTAATATAACGTTATACCATGTATTTGCAGTAAGAGTAGTAGAACCTGAAAAACCTGTTGGTGCCCAAGCAGACAATCGACCAGCTGAGTTTACTTGTATTTCATAATTCCCAGGACCACCACGTTTACAAAAAATCTGTCTGGTAGCTCCAATTGCATCAATATTAAACCAAACAGAAATTGAATAATCATTCGCACCAAATTGTAGGGAACTATGATTAGGGATAAACGCATAATCATCGCTACCATCTAAATCCAATGCAAAACCACCAGTAGATAATTGAATTTGTGGTGTATCGGAAACAGTGACATTTTCTGTAAAGACGACATCAATGGGAATAAGATCACCTGTTATATAATTTCCATTAGAGACTGATGATGTCACACTGGTTACCTGTGGTACACCACCATCAATTACAATATCTTTATTAGCACCTAAAGACCCAATTCCACCAGGAGTTGGTAATGTAAGAGTCGCTGGATTACCAGCAGCATCAGTAATTGTTCCACCATTTAATCCCAAAGCAGTTGTACTAGCATAATCTAGATCATTGCTATTTTGATCCATTCCGACAACATACCTGAATGAAAGAAATGTATTACCATCACCAGAGTCATATGTTGCGATAGCATCTATCACTCCAGTTTCCAAGGTTAATTGAGGAATACCAGTTCCAGTTCGTGAAAAAGAATAGATAGGTTCATCAACATTCTGGTCTGCAATCATATCTCGGATTTCCCATTGCTGATACCCATCATCTATCAACTTATCTATTTCATATTGAGAATCATAATCACTTGCCTCTGCTGTTGCGCGACTGCTGATGTCTTCAACCGATACAGTATAATTTCCATTTCTCGTTGAATAACCATCTACAACAATATAATATGTGCCTGCAGATAGTTGAGAACTTGGTAGGGTAGCATACAAATTATTATAGGAGCAGCTGTAATCATCATTATAGTATCCTGCAGATGTGCCTACACACTGACCATTAGCAGTAAATATCTGCAATTTAGTATCATAGTTTGTTGCACTATTACAAGTGGTAACAGATATAGTTGTTGGCTCTGATAAATGCAATGTATATGCAACATCTTCATTATCACTACCACTTACATCCCAATTGTTTCCTTGTCCTGTATTAAAATGTGAATGCGTATAAGGCAAACTAGTGATTAGAAAATCACCACAACCAAGACTTGCTGTTCCGACAGTCATATTTTCATCAAATTGAACCGATATATCTAGTGTATCACCAACATTGTAAAACGTATTTTCCATACTGGAAGTCACATTAATAACTGAAGGTGAAACGCCATCAATGATAATAGCTTTTGATCCACTTAACGATAAAGAATCTCCTGGTGTAGGCAATGTTAGATTAACATTATTACCAGAAGCATCTCTCATTGTACCGCTATTTAATGAAAGAGCATTCGTCCCAGTATATGAAAGATCACTACTTGTATCTCCAGTTGAAACAGTATAAATAAACGTTAATAGATGTGTTCCTGTTCCACTAGAATAATCTGCTGTTGCATCGCTTGATCCTGTTTCAAGTGTTAGTTGTGGAACTCCCGTCACTGTAACTAAATCATCAAAAGAAATAGTAATAGAAATATCTTCATCTAAACTATAGGCTTCATTATTTGCTGTAGATGTTACGGATGTAACTACAGGGACTACGCCATCAACATGAATAGCTTTTGAATATCCTAGTGAACCAACAGTCCCAGGTATTGGCATCGTTAATACAGCATCATTCCCACTTGCCTCCTTAATCGTACCACCATTTAAAAATAATGCTTGAGAACGGGTATAATCTAAATCAGTTGAATAATGACCATTGGAAACAGTATAATCAAATGTCAAACTACTTGTACCACTACCACTTGAATAATCCACGACATCACCGCGCAAGGGACTAGAACCCCAAGTTCCATTGTATAATGTACCATTCACCCCAACAGATGAATGATCAAAAATAATATTCCCCAAACCTTCATCCATCGTATAATAACGTATTAGATCAGAGGAAGATGTATAATTTCCGGAGCTCACTGCTGCAGATATAGAGGATCCGCTATTATATAAATCGATTATTTCTGTACTATCAAGCTGACTATCCCAAATGGCAATTTCATCTATTAATCCATTGAAATAAGATGATGAACTAAATGCTTTATGTACACCAAGCAAAAAATCTCCAACAGTAGTTTCTACATTAGAATTATTTGTATTTGCCTGCACTCCATTAATAAACCAAGTAATGGTATTTGCAGAGTTATTATGCACAAGAACCACATTATACCAGCGATTAACTTCTGATACAACACCCGACAGACGTTCTCCACCACCTAGAAAAGTTGCAAATTGATTTGATGAACTTCTCACATATACAATACTGCGGCCAGTACCGCTAGCATCCATTTGCTGGAATATGTTTTTATTGGAACTAGAATATGAATTGGATTTAACCCAAAGTGATAAAGTAAAATCTGTTATAGACGGATTAAAGCCAGTCATGCGAACATAATCACCATTTCCATCAAAACTCAAACTAGTTCCCCCAGTGTTAATCTCTAATTGTGGAGTGCCAGTAACGGTCAATGCTTCACTAAAGGCAACTGTAATAGGAATAATATCACCCAAATTATATGTTCCATCTAATGATGTAGATGTGATATTATTTACAACTGGCGCACCACCATCAACAATAATTTCTTTATTTGCCCCTAACGATCCTTCCGCACCAGGTGCAGGCAATATTAAATTTGCAGCATTACCATATGCATCCGTTATTGTACCACCATTTAAAATTAACGCAGTGGAATCCTGATAATCTAAATCAGCACTATTTTCACCTGCAGCAGTAGTATAATTAAATGTAATTGTATTGGATCCAGAACCTGACGCATAACTAGCAATAGCATCAGAAGCTCCCGTTTCCATTGTAAGCTGAGGATTGCCGATAACAACTACATTTTCATTAAAGGAAATCGCAATTGGTATTACACTACCCACATTGTACACACTGTCTGCTATTGTAGATGAAACAGATGAGACAAGAGGACCAAATCCATCTACAACCAATGCTTTATTTGCTGATAATGAACCTGCAGCCCCTGGAATTGGAAGTGTAAGTATCGCATCATTACCAGATGCATCTCGTATGGTACCACTATTCACATCCAACGCATCAACGCTTACATAATCCAAATCACTACTAGAATCACCTGTTGCAACAATATATTGAAATGATATAATGTTTGTTCCATGACCACTTATATAATAGGCAGCGCTATCTCCTGCGCCAGTTTCCAAAGTGATTTTTGGAGTTCCAGTCCCACCAGATCGTAAAGTAAAAATAGGATCGATATCATTATTATTTAAAAACTCATCTACTTCCCAAGACATATATCCATCGGCTCGAAGCTTTGTTATTTCATACTCACTATCATATCCAACAGTATTAGTAAAACGAGGGTAATCATCCATTCCTGGTAAATTCATATCAGTAGTATTTTGTTCGGCACTATTTCTTCCGCTCACCACTGAAATATCTATTTGATAATTTCCAGTTGCACCGCTATAACCATCTACAACAACATAGTACTGACCTGCTTCCAATTGACTGCTTGGTAAAGAAGCTCTTAATCCGCTATAACTACAGCTATAATCATCATTATAATAACTTGTTGCCACAGGAGTACACTGATCATTTGCTGTAAATATCTGAAGTTTGGTGTCATAATTACTATAAGCTGCACAAGTAGTTATACTTATTGTAGTGGCTTCCGATAGATTTAACGTATACGCAATATCCGAGCCATCACTGCCACTCACATCCCAATTATTCGGTTGACCTGCGTTAGAATATTGTGCACTAAATGGTAGACTACTTATTAAAAAGTCACCACAACCAATTGTACCAGTAGTCACATCCACTGTATCATCAAATGTAATGGAAACATTGATCGTATCCCCCGCTCCATAGGTACTATCTCTATTTGTAGAGGTAACGCTGGTAACTATTGGCGCATTCGTATCAATCACCAAATCTTTATTAGCGCCTAACGAACTTGCTGCTCCTGGCGCAGGGAGAACTAACGATGCATTATTATTATTTCCCCGTGCATCTTTAATGGTACCTCCATCTAGGGAAAGAGCACTGGAACTTTGATAATTTAAATCTGCAGTAGCATGACCAGCTGCAACAGTATATGTAAACAATAATTGTCCTGTTCCATTACCACTAATATAACTTAAAACAGCATCCGTATCTCCAGTCTCCAAAGTCAATTGCGGACTACCTGTAACCAAAACCTGATCACTATAATTAACAAAAATAGGGATTTCCGCACCAATACCGTAGGAACCATTATCTTGGCTTGATGTTACGGATGTTACCTGTGGCGCATTTCTTCCTGCGCTATTTTGATACCAGGCAATTTTATCATCATTAACAGATGCAGAAACTATATCCATATCCCCGTCCCCATCCATATCTGCTGCAAAAACACTTCTTGCTTCATCAGCATTAGTAACAATATCTGTTGCTGTCCAGGAAGGGTTCGCTGCACCATCGTTTTCATACCAGGCAATAGCATCATCTATTCCTGACGCAGAAACTATATCCATATCCCCGTCCCCATCCATATCTGCTGCAAAAACAGACATAGCGCCATCGGCGCTAGTAGCAATATCTACAGCTGTCCAGGAAGGGTTCGCTGCACCATCGTTTTCATACCAGGCAATAGCATCATCATTTTTCGAAGCAGAAACAATATCCATATCCCCATCCCCATCCATATCTGCCGCAAAAACAGAACGAGCGCCATCGGCGCTAGTGGCAATATCTGTTGCTGTCCAGGAAGGATTGGCAGCACCATCATTTTCATACCAGGCAATAGCATCATCATTATAGGATGCAGAAACTATATCCATATCCCCGTCCCCATCCATATCCGCTACAAAAACTGACATTGCATTATCAGCACTCGTAGCAATATCAGCAGCCGTCCAGGATGGATCTGCAGCACCATTATTTTCATACCAAGAAATGGCATCATCTGCGCCTGAGGCAGAGACAATATCCATATCGCCATCATTATCCATGTCTGCTACATATATAGCATTAGCACCATCGGCACTTGTTGCAATATCACTAACTGTCCAAGATGGATTTACTGCACCATTATTTTCGTACCAAGCAATGGCATCATCTTCTTGTGATGCGGAGACAATATCCATATCCCCATCATTGTCGAGATCTGCTGCAAAGACTGATCGCGCACCATCCGCAGATGTAGAAACAGTACTAGCAACAAATGATGCGGTTGCTAAACCAGAAGTCTCATTTGTATATACAATTACTTGATCATCATTCAATGCTGTTGCAATAATATCCGTATCTCCATCATTATCCATATCCCCAGCGTATACGGATCGGGTACCATTTACAGCAGTTCCTATAACGTATGCTGCAAAAGTTTGACTACCATTATTTTCATACAATGTGATTTCATGATCATATAAGGAAGCGGATAAGACATCTACATCCCCATCCTGATCAAAGTCTAAGGCATACAAATCAAATGCTCCATCTGCTGTAGTCGAAATCGTTCGAGCAGTGAAGCCTTGTGATCCATTATTTTCGTACCAAGCAATCTTATCATCATAGGATGAAGATGAAAGAACATCTATATCGCCATCACTATCCACATCAATTGCAAACACAGTATTTGCTCCATTAGCCCCTGTAGTAATGGTTCGCGTCGTAAAAATTTCGGATCCATTGTTTTCATACCAGGCAACTTCATCATCATTAATAGAAGCAGATAAAATGTCCATATCGCCATCGCTATCTACATCTTCCACATAAACAGAAGCTGCTCCATCTGCAGCTGTTGTAACCGTATGACTCGTAAAACTTTCCGACCCATTATTTTCAAACCAAACAACCTGATCACTACTGTAAGCGGCACCAACAACATCCATATCTCCGTCCAAATCAATGTCTGCAGCATATACATCATACGCATAAGACATAGAAGTAGAAATTGTGTGTGCAGTAAATGATTCGGATCCGTTGTTTTCATACCAGGCAATTTTGGCTTCATAATAATTGGCACTTAATATATCCATATCACCATCAGAATCAATATCCTCAGCATATACTGCAATGGCGCCATTGGCTGAGGCAGTAATCACATGCCCTGTATATCCAGTTGCAGTATTTTCATACCAGGCAACGGTATCATCGTATAATGATGCACGAATAATATCTAAATCGCCATCCCCATCTACATCCGCAACATGAACGCCCCATGCGCCATCCGCTAAAGAAGAGACAATACTTTCAGTAAAAGCTGGAATTGCAAAAAGATTAGCTGTAAAAATCCCTACAAGTAAAAAACCAGCAATACTATTATGTAAGAAGCCTCTTACCATATGGAAACCACACCAGGGAAAATATGTTGAACTACTGAGTTATTATATACATCACGAACACTACTTTCGGATGAGATGGTAATTGAACGCTGACCAATTTCTCCAATATGTTCAAAAACCAACCGAACAACATTTCCTGTTCCCGATATACCAGTTACAGAGCCACCAGCTAGACCAAGGTCTAATTGAAAATGACCATTTTGCGGATCGTTACTCACAAAATTAATTAATTGCCCTTCACTTTGTAGAAGAAAATCCGTGGAATCACTTTCTAAATAATAATTTTGCAACTGCATAAAACTATTATCGTATGTGACTTCCAAATGCATTCCCATAAAATCCGTTACATCAATTAATTTTGCATTCACAAAAAATACACCACCAGAATCAGCAAAAACTTGAGCTGGTGAAATCAATAATTCTGTTCCCTCATAAACATCTACAGAAAATGAAATATCTGGCCAGTTGTCTTCTTGAATATTGGTTGGATATTTTGACATAATTTCTAATTGGTAATTAATATCCTCTAAATAGTCAAACTGCAAAACATGTAATCCACTCAAAGTATCAAAACCCCAGAATCCAAGTTGCCTTTCCATGAGATTAATTCCATTATACCATGGAGACCATGTAGCAGTGTTAAGGCGATATCGATAATAAATCCTCTCTGCATAATCAACTTCATGCGTAGGGTCATAATGGTAATTAGGGTCACTATGTCTCCAGGTTATTGTAGAAGATGACGAATCAAGTGTCACGCCATCTGTAGGTCCTTCTATTAATTCTGTATCTGGTAAGGAATATGCATCATCGGACGGATCGAATAAATTAACAATTTCAATAGAAGCAACTTCCAATTGGCCGCATGAATATATCATCAGCAAGAAAACTGATATCAAAAGACCAATAGTTTTATAACTTCTTTTCGAAGGCATAGTTAATCCGAATTTAGCTTACTAATTTACCGACGATAAACCTTTGTCATTGTGATGATCATCACAGAATGGATATTTGAAACACTTAATAAATATTATTTTTTCGTTAATACCCATACACCATCCCAATCTTTTCCAGGGGAATTTTCTTTTAATTGATGGCAACGTTGCAAATAAATATTGGAAGGGTTTTCAGATCTTCCTGGGAACATATCTTCTAATTCATTTGCATCCGTAAATGCTTTTATTGCTTTATCCCAATCTTGATTAAAGTACAATTCTTGTGCATGTGTAAAAGCATCAACTGCTGTTTTGTCTACATCGCTCATTTTTCCTTTTTCTGCAATCAATTCATATACTTTGACAGGTAATTTCTTTCCTTTAACTCGAACATAGTCAAGGAATCTCCATTCAAATTCTTCTTTTACTGACTTGTAAGTACTATCATTTACCTGTATATAAATACCATATTGTTTTGCTGAAGCCTCCAGTCTAGCAGCAATATTTACTGTATCTCCCATCATAGTATAATTCATACGCATTGTTGAACCCATATTTCCAGTCACCATTTCTCCAGAACTTAATCCTATTCGGTGTTGCATATTATGTACAATTTCTGGCCACCCTTCCTCATTGCGCCATTTATTTCGCAAGGATTCTAATTTATTATTCATTTCAAGTGCAGTCATGCACGCTTGATATTCATGATTTTGTACAGGTACTGGAGCTCCATAAAAAGCTACAATTGCATCGCCAATGTACTTATCTAATGTTCCATTTCTTGATAATAATACATCTGTCATTTCTGTAAGATATTCATTCATTAAATTGACCATCTTTTCTGGCTCTAGAACCTCGGTAAAAGATGAAAAACTTTGAATATCAGAAAAGAACGCGGTGTGAACTCCTGTTTCCCCGCCTAGCTTTGGCTCCTGTTTGTTCTCAAACATTTTATCAATTAACTGAGGAGATATATACTGGCCAAAAGTGCTCTTCAAAAATTTCTTATCTTTTTGCTCAACTAAAAAACTATATAATATATTTGCAAGGTAGGTTACTAGCACTCCCATAATTGGCGCAACCATAGGCACAACAAGACTGGATTGAATTGCTGGTAAATTGATACTAAATAAAGAATAGTTTTCCTTTACAAAATCCCTTGGTAATACCGACGCCATAATATCTTTAAATAACCAGCTTAAATCATCGACAAATAATCCACATACAACCCCATAATAAATAATGATTTCCAATATGATTAAAATACCGGCAACTATAGGATTAACCATATCTAAAATAAAAAACGCAATTAAGCTTAATAATAAAATGAGTAGAAAGTGAGACCATTGAAAATCATAAAAAAGATTCGTTAAGCGACTACCAAAAACGTTAAAATAATTTGCATGTATTATTGTTTGGATTGCATTTGCGTGAGTTTCCATCCCAGGAGTAAGCTGTTGAATACCAAAATAATTGTAAAAGGGGGTTTTCTTAAAGTCATGAATAACCTCTATATTAACACCTATCACAACAATTTTATTATAGAATGGCGTCTTTGTTACATCAAAATCACCACCTAAACCCATCATATCAATCATTTCTTGACGTTCAGTAGGATCTTCAATCGCTTGAATCCATTCAGGAAGTTCTCCTGGTATAAATTGACTCATCCAGTCAATATCTTCCATAGGATCACTCAAGCTGATATCCTCAGTATCAATTATATATGCTAAGGAATAGCGAGGAAAAGTACCCATTGCCGGATAATCATCTTCTAAGGGGAGTTTATAACCCGATGCAGGACCATAATAATTAACAAGGAACGTATTGCTATTTCCATGAGCATTAATTTTTAATCCTCCATAATTCCAGATATGATTATCTGGATCAAATCGAGGCATAGTAGTATCAGAAATACCAAGGAAAGACTTTACCGCTTTCAAACCTAAGGTTAAATAAGCACGACCTGGCTGATGGGATAATTCACTAAAGAGAGCATATCTTCTTGAAAAGCCATCTGCGTCCATTTGGTCATTTATGATTCCAGTTTCTGGTTCCGCTTTCATTATTTCCTCATGAGGGATCGCAATATATTGTGGAGGCTGCCTACTTGCTTCACTTGCAACTTTTGAAGCAATAATAACTTCAGTACCATATGCTTTGGCTTCTCTAATTGCCTCCGCAAGAATTTTATCACCATGCCTTGGTATTAATTGTTTTAATTCTTCTGAGTTAATCTTTTCTGCGAAATCATGAAGATATTCTGATTTTGTTTCAGGGGCATCAAATTGTATATCAAATGCAATAACTTTTGCTCCAGCTTGAGCTAAGTTTCGTATTACCTTACCCCATACTGTTCCTCTGGGATAGGGCCATTGTTCCGGCATTAATCGATACGCCTCATCGTCAACTTCAATAAGGACTATATCAGTTCCCATATTTATATATGAGGAATCACTTGATGCCCAACCAGTTAATGGACCCCTAACATTTGTAAATCGAAAATCATAAGTTTTTAATTCTAAAACATCAAAAATACCAAAGAGGTGAAGTGTACTTATAATTAAAATTGAAGACAGCGTTATGGTTAACCCAATCCACTTCTCATTGAAATACCGCTTTATTGATCCCATAATATCTAAAAATTATATCTAAAGGACATAAGAATCCCGGAAGTATTTAATTTTATTTCCTTGGATGTTTCATTGATTACAGCTTGTAATTGTCCTGTGAAAGATAATGTTATATCTTTACGTAACTGATAATCAGCACCCGCACGAAAATCAAATATACTTGAAATTGTCGTTAGTGATTTATTTCGTATATAAGAGAGCCCGCCAGATAAGTTGATTTTATTATTTTGTAGTGCATATTTTCCATTAAGGCCGAGCGTCTTCCAAGAAATAGTATTCTTAATTGTATTGCCTTGCATATCTAAACTAGGAATTAGTAAATCCATAGCACTCACATTCAGCATAGTTCGTAGGGGTGACTGAAATCTAGAAGCAATAGATACTGTTATGGATTTTGAATCACTTCCTGAAAAGAAATATCCAGGATTACGATCTCCTGATAATTTATCTGTATTAATAACTGTATTATAATTAAGAACTAGATTATGTTTAATTGAACGATACGTCACAGGATAATTTAGAGATAACAATATATTAGTTGCTCTGTTATCATCTCTATTATCAATAAGAGATTCCCCTACTTTATCTAAATCTTCTTTTTCGTTATTTTTACTAATTGACTGAATATTTAATATATAGGAAGGTGCTCCTGCTCCTGGCAAAAATGATAAATTCATCGTTATCGTATTTGTATTTAATGGATTGGCTACTGTTTCAAGGATTTTATTATCCCTATGCTTGAAACCAGTTGTTAACATTAGTTTTGCATCTAAAAGAGCCATACGGTTTGTAATCAAAAACTCGCGAATATTTGAAGCCAAAAATGGATTTCCTAATGATTTAAACTCTGGTCCAATCTGTCTGTATTCTACGATAAACTTGCTTAATGGATAGTTACCTGCGAGCTTCATATTAAATGCTGAAGATGGCATATTCACAATTGATGCAATAGGATGTTCTTCAATAGACATTACATCAATTGGAACCAATGGAGTCATATTAATATTAACAGTGAAAAGATCACTAAACCCTAATGGATCTGGTAAATCTTTTGTTTCGATTAATCCTCCTTGGATAACTACACCATTTTCATCGTACTGTCTTCCAATTATTCCGTCTAGAGAATCATCTAATGCGAGATCCATCTCGCTTAGTGACATAGGACCGTCCCATATATCACGATTGAAAAAACTCATATTCCAAGTAAAAGTAAAATCAAGTCTACGCTTATCCATGAGCGTTCCAATATCAAAGCCTACTACAAGATTATCTTCAGGATCACGATAATTCCATTTTGTATCCGCTATATTGACCAAAGAATTATTATCTTGAGCTACTTGTAAAAATTCATCATAAGTAAAATTTCCAGTAGACTTTTCCATTATTAAGCCAGCATATGCCGAGCTATCTACACTAAAGAAACCATAATCATCTATTTCTAGATCAACACTTCCAATATCATCTTTAGCTTTTAAATAATGCATCCCAAATTTAAATCTAGAAAATAGTTCTCCAGAAAAACGCATTGCTGAAACATTTCTTTTAAAAGTATATCCTGTTCTTTCAAGAAAAAAGATTGGATTTCCAGTTGCTGAATCAATTGAGGTTTCATTATTCATTAATAATAAACCTCCATCAACTCCACCTAAACGCTGAACAGGGCTATTAAGCTCCCCTGATACTGATTGCACTTTTAACCATTTTAAATCTAAATCAATTCCCATTCCTCTAACTCTTCTACCATCAATTGTAAACTGGGATAATGATGGGTAAAAATCTCCTGTATATAAATTGAGATACTTACCAAAATATAAGTTACCAGAAAATCTATTAAGTGGTTGCGCAAAAGGAGAATTTCTAGTATTCAACCTTGCCGTACCTTTAAAACCTGCCCATTTTAAATCTAGATTAAATTTACCATTAATCTCTGAATAGGATACAATCTGCTCACCAGATGCCTGTGTAGATGTACGTCCATCAACTTTACCTTTATAAGAAATTTCATCCATAATAGACCACTCACCCTTATCAGTATTAAACATCCACGATAGCGGCCGAATTGGCTGATCATATTTTGTCATACTTTCTACAATAATTGAATGTGGACCCGGACCTTGAACTCCCGGTATTAAACTTATAATTCCACCACCAATACTTGCTAATGAAGTAAAATCCTCTCCATCAATTGTTATTTTGATTGATGTAGTATCAATATCAGGTATATTAAAAAAAGATACAGCAATTAATTCATCACCAGGGGGAACTGTTGATCCTGGTTCTGGTGATAAAACTAAAAAATCTTTTGTTTGAAATTCTTTTGAATCCTTAAAATAACTTTTTCTTCGTTCAAATGATCTGGTCCTTTTTTTTGGAGGTCCAATTACTAAATTAAAAGGATTTTTCAATGGGTCTCCTCGTGGAAAGGCTACAGTGCTACCATCATCTAAGCGAAATACAATAGCATATTCTAAACCATTTTGAGTGATTCGATCATCCGGAATATCATATTGCCAACTAGATCCACTAAATGAAAATTCCTCTTCAATATAGTTCAAAGAATTTGTAGATCTAATAAATAGCTTAGCCTCCAAAACACGATAATCAGAAAATAATGATACTACAATTTTTACAGACTCACCGCTTGATACATTGTCCGGAGGGATGTGATATAGTATTGACTCTTGCGATAAAGCAATATTTAAAACAAGAAAAATAGATACGATAAACGTCTCTACCCATCTCTCTTGAACACGAGTTAACATTGGGGAATTATACTATATCTAACAAATAGATAGTTTATTGAATATCAATTAATAGTTTTTTGATTTCACCATTTGGACCTTCAAATTCTATTTCAATTTGATTACCAGAGTCCTGTTCAGTATCTGATGGATCATCAGGAACTGTATTTTGATTTGTAGGATCAACATCAAGATTTCCACTATCATCTGAAGTTCCCGTATTGCCTGCAGTCACGTCCACATTCAAACCACTAATAACATTAAAAAGATCTACAATACCTTCAATCCCTATCAACATGTCTCCTTCTTCAGAATTTGCGATAAACCAAAAGTCTGTACCTTTTACAGATGCAACAGAGGTTGTGCTTTGTATGACAAACTCACCTTTTCTTTGCTTATTAACTTGCGCTCGAACAGTACCATTATCCATACGTATATTTTTTGAAATTGTTGAGGCAATCTTTTTTCCTGAAATAGTTACTTCAGATTCTTCTTTTATCTTTAACTGTGACTTATCATCAATAAAAATGACCAAAGCAAACCCATCAGAACCAGTTTTGATACGATCTCCATCATTTAGAATAGTACCAGGTTTTAACTTATTGAAACCAGGTGTTCCTTTCTTTTCAATCTCTACCAATCCTAAGGCTTTTGTCGCAATAGCTATTCGCTGTGCAAACATCGTTTGATTCATATTAAATAACAAAATAATTAGTAGGAACTTTTTATTCATTTATTCTTGTACTTGGATATTAGTAATCATTGTAGTTCCACTCATAATTTGATTTAACATATTAACTGTATTTGATAAATCATCTGAACTACCATTAATTTTATAATTACCAGTTGGGGTATAACTATCTAATTGCGCACTTACACCAAAAAGAGAGTTAAACTGATCATCACTCATGACCTGTTGAAGAATCTGAACTATTGGATGGTATGATGTAGTTGTTGATCCAGATCCAATTTCTTGAATTCTAAAAGCATATATTGGTGAAAGAATCTCATCTCCACCTGAGGTTGTTGATATCTCATTTTTAATTTGCCATACATAAATCTTACCATATTCTAAAGGAAGAGCGCCACTCAAAGGGTATTGATAACTATTCATTATACCAATATTCTCCCATTGGTCAGTCTGATCAAAAGGGAGCCTTCTCTCATCTTGAATTGCCTCATCCATAGATGAATGAATACTAGAATTAAATTCAGCGACACGAATATATGATTCACAAG
>SGYN01000017.1 GCA_004321715.1 bacterium
TTCTTATTGCGGAAGCACTATCTCCGCCACCCACTATGGTAATAATATTTTCATCCTTTAATTCGGATAGAAATTTTGCAATTTCTTTTGTACCATTTTCAAAATCTTTTTTTTCAAACACCCCCATTGGACCATTCCATAATATTGTCCCTGCTTTTGATAAAACTTTAGAAAATAACTTAATGGTTTCCGGTCCAATATCTAACCCCATCATATTACTGGGAACTGAATCTGATGATACAATTTCAATTTTGGATGGTTTATCAATAGAATCCGCAACAACAAAATCTATTGGCAGCACTAATTTAACTCTATTTTGGCGTGCCTTCTTGATTACTCTACTTGCAGTGGTAATCATTTTTTCGTCAATTATAGATTTTCCAATATTCATACCCATTGCTTTTAAAAAAGTGAAGGTCATGCCACCGCCTATTAAAATTGAATTAGCATCAATAAGAAATTTTTCAATAAGATCTATTTTACCAGATACTTTTGCACCACCAAGTAAAAGAACCAAGGGTTCTTTTGGGTTTTTAAATTTATTCTGTAGATATTGGATTTCTTTTTTCATTAATAGGCCCATGCCCTTGTGTATAAAATTATCCGTTACTCCAACATTGGATGCATGCGATCGATGAGAGGTACCAAAAGCATCATTTATATAAATTTGACCATGCTTTGATAATAATCTTGAAAATTCAATATCATTTTCTTCTTCACCAGAATGAAAACGAAGGTTTTCCAATAAATGCACTTCGCCTGGGTGTAAACCTATTGTAACATTAATTGAGTCTTCACTAATGCAGTCATTAGAAAATTTTATAGGAATCTCTAAAAAATCAGATAGGAATTCGCCAACGGAAATCAAGCTATGGTTCTCATTAATTTTTCCATTTGGTCTTCCTAAGTGAGACATCAAGACTACAGAAGCACCAGATTCCAAACACTCTTTTATAGTTGGAATAGAGCACTGTATTCTATAAGCGTCTGCTACAACACCATTTTCAATTGGAACATTATAATCAACACGCATTAATACACGTTTATCTTTTAAATCAAATGAATTTAATGATCTTATCATTTTAATTATTTAGTAAGTTATTTTTCTTATCTGAATATATAGTTGTAGTTGATAAGTTTTATCAATGAAAACAACACAATTTACACACGCTGACAAACTAACGTTACAAGATTTAATTTTTCATCGAATACATGAAATTTTACTTGTGGCAAGTCCGTATGACTCTTTTGTTCTTGAGGAGGATGGTAGATTGACTGAACAAATACTACATGAATTTATGGGTATGAATTTTAGCAATGCACCTCGCGTATGGCATTCATCTACGGCTGCAGATGGCTTAACTATGCTTTCAAGGCAAGACTTTGATTTAATTGTTGTTATGATGAGAATAGCAGATATGGATCCGATACTATTCTGCTCAAAAATAAAGGAACTGTATCCACAAAAGCCAGTTATTTTGCTCGCGTTCGATGAATCAGAGATCAAGCAATTACCCGAAAAATTTCAACAATCATCAATTGATAATGTATTTATATGGTCTGGGAATGCAAATGTATTACTTGCTATTGTAAAACTGCTTGAAGATAAAATGAATATTAAAAGAGATATTAAAAAAGCTGATGTTCGATGCATAATTCTTATTGAAGATTCTCCACGATATTATTCTCTTATTTTACCCATGATTTATAAGGAAATAAGTCATCAAGTCAAAGAAATGGTGGATAAAAGCGCTAGCGATCATGAAAGATTACTATATATGCGTGGACGACCAAAAATTCTATTAGCAAGAACCTATGAAGAAGCAGAACGATATTTTAAGCGTTTTCGAATGAGTACACTTGGTATCATTTCAGATATTCGTTTTCCAAAAAAAGGAAAACTTGATAAAAATGCAGGGGTAAAGTTTGCCCGATGGGCACGATCAATCGACCCAAGCATACCAATCATGTTACAGTCACAGCATAATAAAAATGCTAATCTTGCCAAAGAAGTTCAAGCTCATTTTTTATACAAAGACTCTCCTACTCTGCTCCGAGAACTAAGAGACTTTCTGGTTAGTAATTTTGGATTTGGGGATTTGATTTTTCGAACTCCAAAAGGAAAAGAAATAATTAGAGTTTCTGATCTAAATGAATTAATTAATGCAATTCAAACAGTACCCGAGTCATCCCTGCGTTATCATGCAAAAAGCAATCATTTTTCTAACTGGTTAGCCGCTCATGGATATCTAGGACTAGCTTCAAAAGTGCGTCCCATAAATTATGCTGACTTTAAAGATTCCGTTGCGCATCGAAATTATTTAATTGAACTGATTAATAATACAATTCAAAACCGTAAAGCTAGACAAGTTGTTGAAATACAACGTGATAAATTTGATCATTCAAAGCGGTTTATACAAATTTCAGGCGGATCATTAGGGGGTAAAGCTAGAGGGTTAGCATTCGCACAAAAAATGATTCGATCCTCCAGTATAAGAAAAAGCTATCCTGAGGTAAAAATAAATATTCCCCATGTTGCTGTAATTGGTACCGACTCTTTTGATGAGTTTATGAGAGAAAATAATTTATGGAATGATGCGCTATCCAATAAGTCAAATAAGCAAATAAATAATAGATTTCTTAAATCAACATTTAATAAGTCTTTAATTGCTTCACTTAAACTATTTATTAAATCAGTAAAATACCCTTTAGCCGTACGCTCCTCCAGTCTACTGGAAGATTCTCAATACCAACCTCTTTCAGGTATGTATGCAACTTATATGCTGCCAAATAATCAATCAAAGGCCAATGAAAGATTAGATGCTTTAATAACTGCTATTAAGCTTGTGTATGCATCTACATTTTATCAAGATCCAAAATCACTTATAAGTAGATCCGTACATAGAATTGAAGAAGAGAAAATGGCGGTTATATTAATGGAAATGGTTGGACAAAATTATAACGATCGTTATTACCCTACGTTCAGCGGTACTGCTCAAAGTTTTAACTTCTATCCAACTTCATACATGAAAAGAAATGAAGGTGTAGCTCACTTAGCCCTCGGATTAGGACGGACAATTGCAAATGGTGAAAAATCATTAAGATTCTCTCCAAAATATCCTGGAATACTACCACAACATTATTCTATCAAAGCAACTATAGAGAGTTCGCAAAATTCTTTTTACGCAATGCGCTTAAATGGAAATAATTCTTCATTTTTAAAAAATGAAGATAAAAATCTATCGGCCTTTAGTTTGAAAATAGCTGAAAAGGATGGCTCCTTAAAATGGTCTGGTAGTGTTGTCGCTAATGAAGATAATATTATTCGAGATTCCTTATCGCAAGACGGAACCAGAGTAATCACTTTTACCCCAATATTAAAATGGTCGATGTTCCCATTAGTAGAGATATTAAATGATCTATTAGAGATGGGAAAAGATTCTCTTGGATGTGAAGTGGAAATAGAGTTTGCAGTAAATATTTTTGAAGATCAAAATACAAGTCCTGAATTTTCACTTCTGCAAATCAAACCCATGGTTATGGGCGGGTCCAGAGATTTGGTTAACATGGATAATGAACCATCAAAATCAATATTGTGTAATAGTAAAGTAACATTAGGTGATGGCTTTATTGATCATGTGCAACATGTTGTCTTTGTTGATCCCAAAAAATTTAGAGCTGCAAATACAAAGGCAATCGCCAAAGAAATTAATCGCTTTAATAAACTAATGTTAAATAAATCCTATATACTTGTAGGCCCAGGTCGCTGGGGATCAGCGGATCCATGGTTAGGAATTCCCGTTAGCTGGGAACAGATAAGTGGCGCTAGTGCAATTGTGGAAATCGGAATTAAAGATTTTCCAGTAGACCCATCATTTGGAAGTCACTTTTTTCAAAATATTACCAGCATGCGATTAGGGTACTTTACAATAGATAGGGATTCTAAAGATGAAGGGTTTGATTATAGCTGGCTAAAAAAACAAAAAGTAGTTAAGAATAAAAAGTTTACCACATGCTATGAACTAGAAAGACCTTTACGAATCAAAATTGATGGTCAAAGCGGAAATGGAATAATACTAAAACCTAAAGAAATTGATATAGAACCAATGGATGAACAAGAAGCTAGCGGAATATGATTATACGACACCCTGATCAATCATTGCATCAGCAACTTTAATAAATCCTCCTATATTTGCACCTTTTACATAATTGACATAATCATTACTCTCCGATCCATATTCAGTACACTGACTATGAATATCTTTCATGATTTGATGCAAACGCTGATCAACTTCATCTCTAGTCCAAGACAAACGCATATTATTTTGACTCATTTCCAACCCTGATACAGCAACACCTCCAGCATTTGCAGCTTTCCCTGGACCAAATAAAATTTTCTTATCCATAAAAACATCAACAGCTTCGGGATCCGAAGGCATATTTGCTCCCTCTGATACACAAATGCATCCATTTTTTATTAATTTTTTTGCGTCATCAGAATTAATTTCATTTTGCGTTGCACAAGGTAATGCTATATCACAAGGAATAGACCATGGCCTTTTACCATCAAGATAATCGCATTTAAATTCCTTTGCGTAATCTTTAATTCGACCTCTCTTAATGTTCTTTAAATCCATAATCCAGGCTAATTTTTCTTCATCAATGCCATTAGGGTCATGGATTGTTCCATTTGAATCCGACATAGAAACAACTGTTCCACCTAACTTAGTTACTTTCTCAGTTGCATATTGTGCAACATTTCCTGACCCTGAGATAGTAACAGTTTTACCTTCAAAAGACTCGTTTTTACGTTTTAACATTTCATCTGCAAAATAAACAGCACCATACCCAGTCGCCTCTGGTCGTATTTTACTTCCACCCCAGTTCAGGCCTTTTCCCGTTAATACACCACTAAATTCATTTCGTAAGCGCTTATACTGACCAAATAAATAACCAATCTCGCGACCTCCTACTCCTATATCTCCCGCAGGGACATCTGTATTAGGACCAATATGACGAAAAAGTTCAGACATAAATGATTGGGTAAAACTCATTACTTCATTATCCGATTTTCCTTTAGGATCAAAATCTGAACCACCTTTACCACCACCCATAGGTAACGTTGTGAGACTATTTTTAAATATTTGCTCAAAACCAAGAAACTTTAAAATACTTAGATTAACGGAAGCGTGAAAACGTAGTCCGCCTTTGTAAGGACCAATTGCAGAATTGAATTCCACTCTATATCCACGATTTACTTGCGTTTTTCCGCGATCATCACGCCATGGAACACGAAACATAATTACCCGTTCAGGTTCAATTATACGATCCAATATACCTTCATGAATATATTGTGGATGATCTTGAACGTATTCCCAAATAGACGAAATGACTTCGTGTACTGCTTGATGAAATTCATTTTCACCTGGCGATCTTGCAATAGCTTGTTTCATGAAAGCATCTACAGATTTATACATAATATATACTCCTAATTCGAATAATAATTAAAAATCTATTAAGTTAGTTGTTCCTCTAATAATGATATCTTTCCATCGGTAGTTTCGGAATTCATTTGGATGCGTTGAATGGATTTGTTCAAACATTCCAGTTCCATCTTCTTTATTAATAAAAATAAATATGAATCCCTTATCTGAATCTTCATACTGCCAAATTTCATAGCTTAATCTTTCTTCATTTGCACTATATGACTCAATATCATCTGGTCTACCATACAATATTAACACCCGTCCTCTTGTGGTACTTCTTCCTAAAAAGCTTCTAGTCGAAAATTGTTGATCTGCAATGGCTAAATATTTATTTAATCGATTATAAAATTCGTTTTGATATATTTCAGAATCAAGATCGCGTTCTTCAAAAAAATTAGTTATTTGCACAATTTTTTCAGCCCTATTTGACTTAATTAGAGTTTGAAGTTCCGATTCAGTCATGAAATATCCAACTATATCTATAAAATCATCTAATTCATCATTTTCCATCGCATCTAAAATTATAGTGAAGTTACTTTTGAAATCAGCAGGTTGTTCTTTTACAACAAAGAACTCTCTATCGATAAAAGTATTTGTTTCAATTTGATTATCTTGTATTGCAAGTCTTAATCTATATCTACCTGCAAGCAGACCCATAATATTCATGCCAAATGTCTCAACACTAGATTCACCTGGTTTATCTTTGACAAAAGGTCCTCGCTGAATCATCTCTTTCCCTTGTTGATCATAAATCTTATAATTTATCGTATATGTACCATCATCATTAAAACCATATAATTCTCCATATGTATATAGCATTGGTCTTCCTAAACCAAATACGCCGCTAGGATTTGGAGCAAGAGTAAATCCATTCCTATTTATGCTTCCATCATCAAATTCATTTTCCCTCTTTAAAAATGTACATAATATCAAATCACTTGTTGTTAAAAAACTATCATCAATTTTCCTTATAATGATATTTTTTGTTGATACATATACTTGTTTTGATGACAAATCAGTTATGGTAGTCGTAATAACAACATTGCTTCTGGATAACAAGAATCTCGATTGTTGAACCATGTTAACCGTTCTCTCATTCAGGCCAGGCCTATCTACTGATGTTTCAAGTATCCGAAAAGCGTCTTGAGCAGCAGTTTCTCCATTAATAAATACACGAACATCAACCAATCCTTCAAACTTATATTCATTACCATCATCTACCCACTGAAATAGCTTTTTTGGAATCATTAGATTTACAACAACTTCCGTTTTCATTTTATCACCACGGAATTGATCAATACTCATATCGAAAGGTGTGGGTAATAAAGAAATTTGCTGGCTAACTAGGCAGTTTAATAATATGAAAAATAGTATGTAGAATTTATGCATCGGACAAAGCCGCCATAACATAAAGAAATTACCGTGAAAATGTTCTCTAAAACAAGTTTAGTGAAAGAATTTGTTATTTGTTACTAGCTATTTAGTATTCTTTAATATTCTTCCATTTGTTATTCTTTTGCTCATTATTCCTTGTATCAAAATCATCGTTTTCTTTTTGTCTTTTTTCCTTAATACTATAATGGGGATATTCCGTTTTGAACTGCGTAACGTAACCTTGATCTTTTATGTATTTGATTGGATTGTCTTCTCTGCCAGTATATTCGCGTAACCAATCTCTATAACGTGATACATCCTTTTTGGTAATCTTATTACTCTTAACAATTCCATTATGCATAGCAAATATGACTAAAGACTTACACTCATCAGAATACTCATTCGATTGATTCATAAGCTTATTTTTACGATTAGGTTTTACAATATCTTTGATTCCTCTATAGATCACATGGAATTCCTTAGTACTAATTGCTATAATGGAAATTTCTTTCCATGGGGTGTTAGGACATCTTGCAACTTTTACCTGAGTCGCATCTTCTGCCAATATTTTAGATAGATCAGCAGTATCCAGCTGAACACGTTCACTTTCATCAGTGGTGAGTAAATCTCCCATTACCTTATTGATTACTGGAAATCCAAAATGTGGTTCATACCTTTTTGCAATGCTTGGTAATCCATAGTTCTCTCCCTTAAAATAATCAGCATTCTCTTTTTCAGCTAATTCAACATATAGTTTTCGATGTTGCAAATATTTTTTAATAGCAATGAAACAGGCACGATCATATTCAATAATACTTTTACACAATTTTAACCCTGTAATTGATTTTCTACTCCAGTTTCCCTTTTCCATCTTTTTCACAATTTCATTTCTTTTATCTACCCAATAGGTAACTAATTGCTCTAGATATCTATTATCATGCAATCCACTAAAACAAGATTCTAGTATATATGCTTGAAACCAATCATTATCAGTCTTGTCTTTTGGCTTCTCAAATATATGTTTATCTATATTTTTAAGAATCTTGTACCAGTCAGACTTAAGATAATTATCTGGTATATTTGGAATATCTGGTTGCTCTGGTAGCTGATTATCGATCATTTATCTGATATTAATAGATACTAAATAATATACAAATAAGAATATTGTTGTAAAACTAAATGACAAATAAAGTAAGATATAGAGAATCAACATAAAAGTGCTCCAAACCATATTTTTAGTAATTAATTGAACTTAACTGACACTATAAGCAGGTTTGATTTGATTGGAAGTTTGTAAGGATAATAATATATAATAACCCCTCGATTAACTTGGTGTAATGAGTGTCTATTATTAACTTCCGAACCTTTAATGGCGGAGTAGCTCAGCTGGTTAGAGCAGCGGAATCATAATCCGAAGGTCGGGGGTTCAACTCCCTCCTCCGCTACAATTCTTTTATAAATGTGTTGACCAGATCAATACGTAGTAGTAAATCAAAAAACCCATACTTAATAAAATAAAAATCTTTATTATAAATTTTTTAATCAAACTAAATAGACAATCCCAGTTATTAGTGAAGCTACTACTAAAGCTTTAAATACAATTTTAAATGATTGCATTCGTTGCACTTTTAAAGAATTATCTTCTCTCTCTTTTTGGTATTTATCTCCCATGTTTTTAATACCCAAATATGCATATACAATACAAGTCCTATCTAACACTTCAAAAAGAGTTACCGTTGTAAGTATGGCTGGAAAAAAAACAAGAAAACGTAAATCACTCTGATTATAAAATAAAGTGTATATAACTGTAATTAAAGTTGCAAATAAACCTACGTATCCTATCGTTAGACGTTTACGAACTTCTTTCTGTGCAATATTTGGACAACTATTCATCCTTTTCTCCTTCGTAACATCGAGATATTTTTAAAGTTTATAACCAATTACAATACCAGTTTGTACCCACCCTAAAAAAGGTAATGTATTAAAAAAGATACTTTCAGGGGCTTCTTTATTCTTTTTTCCAAAACTTCCATTTGCTCTTATAAATGATTTTATCAAAATAGGAATATTTGGTGCATCTATTTCATATCCTACACCGAAATGAACACCATCATCATTCATTGATCCAATACCACCAATTAAAGAAAATTTACCAAATAATTTCATATTAACCGTACCGTAAATACTTGATTTTTCATTACCAGATTCAATTCCGAATCCAAATCCAATAGTAAATCGGCTAAAAGTATATGTAATAGGAGAAGAAACCATTATACCAAATATTGGCTTATATTTTTCAAGTTCAAATCGCTCTCCAGAGTACACTGGTTGATTGATAGACCAACCAACGGTATATCCACTAAATTTGTCATAAGTTGGAATTACGTATTCTATAGGAATATCTTTTTTATCATCCTTTTCAAAATCTGATGCTTTTTCATTTTTATTATCTTTTGTTTGTTTAATATCAGAATCAATAAAAGAAGATTCTTTAACATCAGTTATTGTTGTATCTTTTTCTTGTGCATTAATATTTAGACAAGTAAAAAGAATGGTGAACAAAGTAATATTTAAATATTTCAAGCTTATTAACCTTTAGTTTGTATTGATGTTACGATTCCATCTTCCAAATATATATACTGGTATTTTTTACTATTGTACACCCATTGTTCTCTTATGAAAAAGGAATATTCTGTTCGATTAATTGATTCGGGAGGACCAAGAGCTTCTTCAACCATCATATCTGTATAACCAATCTCAATAATACCCTTGTTTATCTTATGCCCAAGCTCCTCACCCCATTTTTCTAATAAAATTCGTTTACGATACTCTTTTTTCTTCTGAGCATATGTGTAGTCTTCAATACTTTTTGCTAAATACTTTGATTCAAGAATAATCTCTTTTTCTCGTTTTTTAAAACGATCATTTTCATTTTCAAGATTTAATTTAGTTTTTTCCCTAATAATTGCACGTTTTCTTGCTTCTTCGAAATAAGGAGGCAAACCAACTTGATCATAAAAAGCTGAACTCATATATCCAATCGTATCATTGTACGATATTCGAATAAAATCACGTATATAATAGGGATACAATGAAATCTCTTTCCCCTGTGGAATTTCTATTCTTTTACCTTTTAATGGTTCCTTAATCCACATACCAGCAAATGCAGCTCTATTCATACGTTTTACTACTGATTTCTCCATAAGCAAAAATCGTTCTTCTGCATATTTTGCTTGTAGATTGTATAGTGTTTTTTGGAGACTATCTAACTTTACTATCGTTGTAGTAATCTTGTCTTCATATTCGTTTATCAAAAAATTTAAGCTATCCAATTTTGATTGAGAATAAAGAAAGGCTATCTGATAAGCAGCTATTAGATAAAAGAGTTTCATTATTCACGGTAAGAACTTATAAGATTGTAAAAATATTCTTCCAACTTGATATTCACCTTTTGACAACGATTTATCACAGCTTCAGCCCAATCAATATATTCTTTACAGCGAGTATCATCCCAATCTAAAGGCTTTTCATTTATTAGATCGGTTACATTTGATATTTTATCTGCAATTTTTACTAGAGTAGCTTCCTTTGATAGATCAGATGCATGATCAATTTGAAATTGTTTTCTTTCAGAATATGATAATTCCATGTTATCTGTAAGTTCCTCAACAATACTCCTGACCTTTGATCCAAATTCCTTGTCTATTTCATCTGCTGTAGTATCGGTATCTTCAATGGTATCATGTAATAAAGCAGCTGATAATATTTCCTTATCCTCTATAGCGCCTATCTCTGATAATATCATAGCAACTGAAATGGGATGAATAACATATGGTGTCTTACCATCTTTTCTTTTTTGATTCTGATGCTTTAACGCAGAAAATTCAGTAGCTTTTAGAATTAGATTCATTCTTCATCTACATTATTAATAAAATACTCTTCAGCAATTGGCCTCCATTCATTACGCAAATTTATCGCTCTTATAACTGCAACTATCGTTAAGAGCACTAAGAGACCTAATGTCGTATAAACGCTATAGTAATTTGATCTATCAAAAGTGATAATTAGAAAGAACAATACAAACCATAGAGATTTATATATAATATTTACTATATAATTAATTTTCATTTACGATAACGAGATATTTGTACTATACGTCCAGGGTCTTCTAAAGCCACATAAATCATACCATTGGGACCAATTTCAACATCACGAACCCTGCTACCAGCTTCAAAAATGATTTCATCTTTAATCATATTTAATCCATCCAACTCAATACGGTGTAATCGTTCAAATTTCAGAGATGTTGCCAAAAGATTGTTTTTCCATTCTGGAAATTGATCTCCATCATAAAATGCCATCCCACACACAGCAATAGAAGGAGTCCAATGAAAAACTGGTTGATCCATTCCTTCTTTGTGAGTTAACCTTGATATAATTGTACCGGAATAGTTTTTTCCATAAGTAATAACTGGCCATCCATAATTATGTCCTTTTAAGATAATATTTACTTCATCACCTCCACGAGGACCATGTTCTGCCTCCCATATTTGTCTCGTAATAGGATGTATGGCTAGTCCTTGAGCATTTCTATGACCATAGGACCATATAGATTTAATTGCTCCTTTAGTATGATAAAATGGATTATCTGATGGTATAGTCCCATCATCATAAATCCGGTACATTTTACCATTAGGCATATCAAGATTCTGCGCTAAATCTCTATCACCTCTATCGCCAATGGAAAAATAAATAAACCCATCATCATCAAATACAATTCGAGAACCATAGTGATGGGTTTTTTTAGTGAAAAATTGTTCTTCAGGTCTAAAGATTACTTCAGAGTCAACTAAGCGATTATTTATAAGCTTACCGCGAATTAATGATGTATGAAATTTTTTATCTAAAATATCACTATATGTTAAATATATATAAGAATTATTTATAAAATCAGGATGAATTTCAATATCTAGCATTCCACCCTGTCCCTTAGAGCGAACGTTAGGAATCTCACCAATTACTTTAACCTTATTAGTTCCATCTTTTTCAACTATCCAGACATCACCTATACGATCAGTTACCAGTAGTCTTTCATCAGGCATAAATGCCATTCCCCAAGGAATTTCGAAGCCATCTATAAATGTCTGTACTTGGAATGATACTTCTTCCGTGTTATGGATAGAAGCATCCCAATCTGAATCATCTCCTAACAGCGGAATCAACAATAATAAGGTAATCAACAATGATTTTTGCAAGATTTTCAAAATAACACCTATTGTTTTATATGTTTCTTGGGATATTCATAATAAATCATACTACCAGAACCATAATCAATATCTACCCAATTTTGAATATTAAAATCAATTCTTACCACTCCACATGTTACAACATTAAAAATATTTTCGTTAGATAACATGTTTGCAAAAGTTGTAAAAGTTGGGTTATGCCCAAACAACATTATTGAATGATATAAATCATCTTGAGACTTTACGATATCTAATAATTGATAAGGACCAGCCCCATAAATAGTATTATTAATTATAATATCATTTTCAAGATATCCAAATGTTTTTGCAAATGCCTTAGCCGTTGAAAAAGCGCGATGTGCAGGACTAGAAATAAGAATATTAGGAATATCTTTTTTTTTATGAATTAACTCCCCCATACGAGGTGCTGCTTTTTTTCCACGACTATTTAATGGGCGATCTATATCCGATAAACCAGGATGATCCCAACTTGATTTTGCGTGTCTAGTAAGAAATAAACTTTTCAATAATACATTAACCAGGTAATAATTCAGGATTTAATAAGTTATCTTCCATAATCTTTATTTCATCTATTCCTGAAATAACAATTTCAGAATCAAATTGAAGATGCTTTTCAGCAATTTTTTCTTCATAATCCACATTTAATAAAATATTCTTAATACAATTAATACGTGCTTTTTTCTTATCATCTGAGCGTATAATCGTCCATGGTGTAAGAGATCGATTTGTTGAGTTTAGCATTTCAAACTTGCGTATGGAATATTGATCCCATAATTCTTGCGCTTGTTTATCTACTGGAGACAACTTGTATTGTTTTAATGGATCAGTTTCACGGGATTTAAATCTGTTATTCTGTTCTTTCTTTGATACAGAAAAATAGAATTTAAATAATTGGATTCCACTCTTAACTAATAGCTTTTCAAATTCAGGAGCATATTTTAAAAATCTTTTATGCTGCTCATCTGTACAATAACCCATAACTGGTTCAACCATTGCTCTATTATACCAACTGCGATCAAATAGAACAATTTCACCTCCTGCAGGTAAGTGAGAAACATATCGCTGAAAATACCATTGCGTCTTTTCACGATCGCTAGGTTTTTCAAGCGCAACAACTCTTGCCCCTCTTGGATTCAAATTTTCTGTAATTCTTTTAAGCGTACCACCTTTTCCAGCAGCATCACGACCTTCAAAAATCAATGCAATTCGTAAACCGTTGTTTTTTACGTGGGTCTGCATTTTGAGCAACTCAATCTGCAGTCTTTCAATTTCTTCATTATATTTCATAAAACTCCCCTTTTATAACAAATCATCATTTGTTTTTCATATTGAAATATAAATGAAATTTTGTTGTTCACCAATCGTGTAATACTATTTAAAAAATCAAATCTATTATTTCTATTAAACACTATATAATTTTTGACCAATGCATTTACCAATATGGAAACCTTTTGTAAACGAATGGATTACTTTCTTTCTATTCTTAATTTCAATTTTTCTCTTGATTGGTATCAGTGAAGCTGCCCGTTCATTTTTTCATTGGAGACCTGAATCTAGTAGAAAATTAGTGCATGTAATTGTAGGAACACTCGTATCTGTTTGCCCATTTATTTTTGTATCTAAATCCCTCCCTATTACTCTCGCTATTATCTTTATCATTATTAATACAATCGCACTAAAGAATGAAACTTTTAAAGGAATGCATTCAACAGATAGAGTGAGCTATGGTACAGTGTATTTCCCATTCGCTTTTTTAATATTAGCTACTTTTTGGTGGGAGAAACCAATTACACTGGTATTATCGATTTTGATAATGACATTTTCAGACACTATTGCAGCAATAATTGGGGAACGCACCACAAATCCAAGACAATTTAAATTATGGGTAGATATAAAATCTATTGAGGGTTGTGTAGCTATGTTCTTATCAACTTTTATGATTATTTATGTTGGAACAGATGTGTTTGCATGGCTGTTTGAGGCTGCATTCTTTATTCCTTTAACGATCTTAATAGGTGTAAGTGGGTTTGTTGCCATGCTCGTTACTTTATCAGAGTCAAATAGTTATCGTGGATCTGATAATTTTTCGGTTCCTATTATTGCAGCATTAAGCTATGACTTGTATCTTATAAATTATACTCACGGTAATCTCGATAGTTTATTAATATGGAGTCTATTATCAAGTATTGCTTTTTACATTGCATATAAATTTAATTCCTTAAGTAGAGATGGAGCAGTTGGCGCATATGTTATGGGTATTATAATATTTGGTGCGGGAGGTTTAAAATGGGTTATACCAATCGCTACATTCTTTATTTTATCATCAATTATTTCAAAAATCTCTAAGACAGATAATCAATTACATAAAGGTTCAAAACGAGATATTATACAAGTATTAGCAAATGGAGGTGTTGCAACGATTATTGCAATTATTAATTTTTATGTACCAAATGAAGATTTTTATATTTTATATCTTGCAGTTATTGCCGCTGCGACTGCAGATACATGGGCAAGTGAAATCGGTTCATTTAATTCCAAAGATCCTTTTCATATAATTAGATTTACGAGAGTAGCGAAAGGCACTTCTGGAGCTATATCATTTCTTGGTACTGTTGGATCAATATTAGGTTCAATTACAATTGGCCTTATTGGATATATATGGAATGTTCCATTACCACTAATTTATTTAATTGTAATTGCTGGAAGTATTGGTAGCCTTGTGGACTCATTTATTGGTGGATCAATCCAAGCAAATTTTGAATGTATAGAATGTAATAAATTTACTGAGAAAAGGACTCATTGTAGTGTGCCCTCATCATATATATCAGGTATCTATTATATTGATAATGATATGGTAAATTTTCTTAATACCGTTTCTGCAGTATTAATATTAACTCTGCTAAAATAAAAATGGCCCAAAGGGCCCTTCATTTAATATTTAGTATTGGTCTAAATTACTTTATGAACTAGAATTCCAACCATTACAATCAGAGCAACAAAAATATAAGCAACGCCCATATTTCCTTTTTTAATTTCTTCCCATTCATTTATATCGGTTGATAGCCAATCAAATACTTTAAGAGCTAAACCAACGCCAAATGAAAAACCAATTGCAGCAGCCACAGACCAACCAATTGCACGTCCATATTCTGCTAATAAACCAGAAAAGCTAGTAGGGTCTAACATAATTCCTCCTTACAATGTTTGAATTGAATCTTTTATTTTCCTCATAAAGTCAGCAGTATCTAAAGTTCCATCTGCAAGTTCTTGTACTATAGTAGAGCTTGCTTCAGCTGAAAATATTGTTTTATCTCTTCCCAAAGGAACAGTGACAACTACGTTCACTTTTTGAGGTACTATTGCCTTATAATTATTAATTGTTTTTTGAAGATGCTTTTGATGGATAATTGCTTGACCTGCTGAGGCAAACCCAATAAGCATTACCATTTCAAAATTATTTCTTCGACTCTCTAAACTAATAGAAAAATCACTATTCTCAAGATCAAGATCCATATTATCTGTAGTAACTTCTAGACGATAGGATTTACATGTTGAAGATACTTTTCTATAAAAAGCATAATTAGCATGCAGAGTCTGAGAACTCAATACAAGAAATAAAACTAATATAAGTATTCTATTAATTGATTTCATTTAAATTGATAAAATATAATGCGAAGTTTACAGGGATATCTATTCCTAATCAAGGCTTATCAAAGGTTCACCAGCTTTTATCACGTTCTTGATAGGTGCACTAGTAAGATTATATGGGATTTGTTCGATTTTATCTAAATCCCATATAATTAAATCTGCTTGTTTCCCAACCTCTATGGAGCCAATTCTGTCTTGTTCATTTAAAGCGCACGCGCCTGACCAGGTTGCAGCCTTTAACGCTTCTTCAATTGATAAACCCAAATAAATACATGATAAACCAATAATAAATGGCATTGACTTAATATGGCAACTACCTGGATTAAAATCAGATGCTATGGCAATATGCACACCTCTATCAATTAATTTACGTGCTGGTGCATACTTTTCTTTTCCTAGAAAAAAGGTAGTACCAGGCAATAATATTGCTATTGTATCAGAATTTGTTAATAAATCAATATCATTATCTGATATCTCCATTAAATGGTCAGCTGAAACAGCTTGTACTTCAGAAGCCAGTTTAGTCCCACCAATATTAGAGAATTCATCACTATGGATACGGGGAGTTAAATTATATTTCATTGCCGTTTTGAGAATTTTGCTTGATTGTAAAAGGTCAAAATATCCGACTTCACAGAAAACATCACAAAATTTTGCAATACCCTGTTTTGATACTGCTGGTATCATTTCATTACATATTAAATCAACGTAACCATCAGCATCCCCATTAAATTCATCTGGAATTGAATGGGCACCAAGAAAAGTAGGGAAAATATCAATCTGATGATTATTATGAATATTATCTAATACTCTAAGTGATTTCAACTCAGATTCCGTATCTAATCCATAACCCGTTTTTGCTTCAATAGTAGTTGTACCTAAACTTAAAAATTCATCCATTCGACCCATAACAATATCTAATAATTCAGTTTCATTAGATTCTCTAACTCCTTTAATATTTGAGTTTATTCCACCTCCACTTAATGATATTTCTTCATAACTTTTTCCAGATACTCTTTGTGTAAATTCTTTTTCTCTACCATTTGTAAAAACAGGGTGCGTATGAGCGTCTACAAACCCAGGTGTAACAAGTTTCTGATTACAATCAATGATGAAGTCGCCATTATTATTACTACTTCCAATATTTGTAACTATTTTATCTTCAATGTCAATTGAACAATTTTTTAAACTATTAAATGAATCTGTTGCTGAGTTATAGGTGGAAAGAATACCTATATTCTTTAAATGAAGCATTTAATTATTGTTTTTCATTGGCATTTTTATATTCCAATTATCAGCGTGGTCAATAGCATTTTCATATCCAGCATCGGCATGACGCATTATTCCAATTCCTGGATCATTAGTTAATACACGTTTTATTCTTATTTCCATTTCTTTACTTCCATCAGCACAAATTACTTGTCCAGAATGAACAGATAAGCCCATGCCTACTCCACCTCCATGATGTATAGAAACCCATGTTGCTCCACTGGCAGTATTCATAAGTGCATTAAGCAATGGCCAATCTGCGACTGCATCAGATCCATCTAACATATTTTCAGTTTCTCTATAAGGAGAGGACACAGATCCTGTATCCAGATGATCTCTCCCAATTACTATTGGGGCAAGAAGTTCGCCATTAGCAACCATATTATTTAATTCTACACCAAATTTTGATCTTTGTTCATAATTTAACCAGCAAATTCTAGCAGGTAGTCCTTGGAATTTTACTTTTTCTTTGGCAAGATTAATCCATCGTATTAATGTTTTGTCATTTGGAAACATTTCAATTATCCTGTCATCTGTCTTAAAAATATCGTCTTCATTTCCCGATAAAGCAACCCATCTAAATGGCCCTCTTCCCTCACAAAACAAAGGCCTTATATATTCAGGAACAAAACCTGGAAAATTAAAGGCATTCTGGACTCCTGATTTTACCGCTTGTCCCCTAAGGTTATTTCCATAATCAAAACAAATAGAACCTTTATCTTTTAATGCTAGTATACCTTTACAATGTTCTCCCATTGCACGAAAACTTTCACGAACATATTTATCAGGATTTTTCTTTCGTAAATCTAGTGCTTCTTTTAAAGTATATCCATTAGGGATATATCCATCTAATTCATCATGGGCAGATGTTTGATCTGTAACTAAATCAGGGACAATATCCATTTCTGCTAATTTTGGTATTATATCGGCAGCATTACCCAACAAGCCAACAGATAGTGGCTCTTTATTATTTATAGCTTTATTAACCATGTTTATGGCTTCATTTAATGAATCTGTAGAATATTGGATATAATTAGTGTCCAATCTTCGCTGAATTCGGGTTGGATCTATTTCAATAATCAAAGCAATACCATTATTCATTGTAACAGACAAAGGTTGAGCTCCACCCATGCCACCTAATCCAGCCGATACTACAAGCTTACCAGATAAATCACTATCAAAATGTTGTTTTGCGGCTGCAGCAAATGTTTCATATGTTCCTTGTAAGATTCCTTGAGTACCAATATAAATCCAAGAACCAGCTGTCATTTGACCATACATAATCAAACCATTTTTGTCTAACTCGTTAAAGTACTCCCAGTTTGCCCAATGAGGGACAATATTTGAATTTGCAATTAAAACCCGAGGTGAAGATTTATGTGTCTTCACTATACCAACTGGTTTACCTGATTGAATTAAAAGGGTTTCGTCTTCATTTAGATGTTCCAATGATTTAATTATCTTATTGTAACAATCCCAATTCCTTGCTGCTTTTCCCTTACCTCCATAAACTACTAGATTATCAGGATCCTCTGCCACATCAGGATGAAGATTGTTTTGAATCATTCTGTAAGGAGCTTCAATCTGCCAGTTCTTACAGGTCAATTGATTCCCTGTTGGTGGTTTTATATCAATTTTCATTTATTTTATTAAGAAGGGATGAATAGTCAGAATTATTTTTCATCTGATTATATGAGAAGACTGAAATACCTACAAATTTTTCTTGAATAGAATATTTTATCTTATTGACAGCATCATTTGAACTTTGATTATATAGAGCTATTCCCATAATTATTTTGTCACGATATTTTTTTGGAAAATTATCATTTATAATGCTAATATTTTGTGAAAAATCGCTCATCTTTGGTGCGTAATTCATAGGTACCACCCAATCAATATATCCAGCAGCTAACCACACATCCCATTCTTGAAAAAACCGTTCTCTTGCAACATAAAGGTTCGGTTTTACTGCAGCAGATAAAATAATTTTAGGACGGATATTGTTTATAACTTCTTTTATATCTTTAACTAAATTTGTAACAGACTTTCGTTTAGCATTATTCCACTGTTTCATATTACCTATTAATCTTTGACTTGCAATATTGCTTCTTTCCATCTCTAAAAACCAAGGATTTGGGTCTCGACCTACGTCTTTTATAAATTTAGCTATTGCATAAGGATTTCTTCCATAGTCCACATCTTGATAGCGTATATAATCTAGGTGCAAACCATCAATTTCATAATTATTTAAAATCTCTTTAAAAACAGAAACTAAATAATTATTCACTTTTGGATGATTAGGCGCAAGAAACACACCTTCGCCTTCTTTTTTTGTTGAAATTTTATATAGCTGTTCATTTATATCCACCGGCCATTCTTCCGTTGTATCAACCCAATCTTCATTTTTATATATTATATGTTTTTTATCTTTTGGCATAATATTGCTAGACCAAATAAGGTAAACGTTCACCCAAGCATGAACCTTAATACCTTTATCTTTTATGTTTTGAAGTAAATATGATAATGGGTCAAATTCATCGCTAGATAGCAATTGACTCTTTGGGATTATTTGAGATTCATATAGTGCATCTCCACGACCCCTAACCTGCACAAAAAGATCATTTATATTTCTTTCAGATGCAAAATTAATTAATTCATCAATTGACTCTTTTGTCTGCAAGGCATCTCTTACGACCCATAAACATTGATAATTAAAAGAATAATCATTATCAATATCTCTACTAAGTAAAATATTAAAATTTAATATAAAAAGAAGGGCAACCTGAAAGATTGCCCTTGTTGAAACTAATGAATTAGATAAATTCACTATTAAGTATGAATTATGTTCATTCCGAATCTTTCTCCTCACCAGAAACAACAAGCTCAGAATCCATTGTACCTTCCATATCAACAAATTCAATAAGCGCAACTGATGCTCTATCATTATCTCGAAAGCCTAGTTTAACAATACGAGTATAGCCACCATTTCTATTTTTATATACTGGAGCTATATCATTTAATAAAATACCTAGAATATTTTTGTGACGAATTTTTCTAGCAATCATTCTTATGGAAGTTAGATCCCCTTTTTTTGCTTTAGTAACCAGAGGCTCAATATATCTCCGTAATTCCTTAGCTCTAGACTCAGTCGTCTTAATACGCTTATGCAGAATTAAATTTTCAGCCAAATTAGATAACAATGCTCTCCTATGGCTTGGATTAACACCAAGTTTTCTACCTTTTCTTCGATGTCTCACTAATCTATACTTCTTCTTTTAAGTACTTATCTACTTCTATACCAAAGCTAAGACCCATTTGATCAAGTTTCTCAACGAGTTCAGTTAATGACTTTCTACCAAAATTCTTATATTTAAGCATTTGGTTCTCTTCTTTACTAACTAATTCATAAATGAATTTTATACCTGCAGCTTGAAGGCAATTATGGCTACGAACTGAAAGCTCCATCTCATCAATAGTTAAATTTAATAGCTTTCGGATCTCTAACACTTCTTCACTCACTGGCTCTGATATTTCAAGAACTTCAGGTTTACTAATCGATTCAACTATACGCAATTGATCCATTAGTACAGTAGCTGAATAACTTACAGCATCTTGAGGAGCAATAGATCCATCAGTTGTAACTTCCAAAGATAACAGCTCAATAGGCTCTTTAGCCCCTGGGACAGGTGTAACATTAAACATAACCTTACTAACAGGATTAAAGATACTATCAATTGCAATAGTACCTAATGGAGCATTTGGAAGTTCATTCTCTTCTGAAGGAGTATAACCTTTACCCACGCCAATTTTAATTTCCATATCCAACTTTACACCTTCATTTAATTCAGTAATATAATGTTTCTTATTTAGTACCTTTAATTCCGAAGTAGCCTTCTGAATAGCAGCTGCAGTGAATTTGCAAGGACCTTCTAATTTAATATTTATTTTTTCAGGATCATTATCATCAAGTTTAAATCGAACTCCTTTAAGATTCTGAATTATATCTGAAACATCTTCATGGACCCCCTTTATGGAGGAAAACTCATGCAATACTCCGTCAATCTTAATATTCGTAATTGCGGCACCTGGTAAACAGGTTAAGAGAACGCGTCTTAAAGCATTACCAATTGTAATTCCATAACCTCTTTCTAATGGTTTTACAATAAACTTACCAAAAGTATCTGATAGACTATTTTCTACAGCTTTAATTTTAATTTCAAGTTTTTTTGACATTATATATTACCCTTTTATTTATTACTTTGAATATAGCTCAACAATTAACTGCTCATTAACTATTATACCCATATCTTCTCTTTTTGGTACTTCAGTGAAAGTACCTGTTAACCTTGCTTTATCAAGATCAAGCCAAGGAAAATTTAAATCACCTTTTACTAACCGTACAGAATCCAAAATTACATCCAATTTCTTACTCTTATCACGGACTCTAATCTGATCACCTGGTTTAAGAATATAGCTAGGTATATTTACTCTTTTATCATTAACTAAAAAGTGCGCATGATTTACAAGCTGTCTAGCCTGTGGACGCGATGAAGCAAAACTCAATCTATAAACAACATTATCTAGCCTTCTTTCAAGCAACTCCATAAGGTTTGTACCTGTTTCACCTTTCATTTGATCCGCCTTAGCAAAATATGATCTAAATTGTTTTTCTAATAGACCATACATAATCTTAATTTTTTGCTTTTCATGCAATTGTGTACCATAATTCGATAAGCGCCTACGCCTTGACTGACCATGTTGACCAGGAGCATAAGGTTTACGATTTAATAAACGATCGTATTTATTGTTCCCAAAAATATTTTCACCAAATTTTCGAACTAGCTTTCCTCTGGGTGTTTTTAATTTTGCCATAATATCCCTCTTGACTAGACCCTTCTTCTTTTTGGTGGCCTACAGCCGTTATGCGGTAGTGGTGTAACATCTTTTATGGACATTACATTTAATCCAGCTGAAGCCAATGATCTTACAGCAGATTCTCTACCAGAACCTGGTCCTTTAACTCTGACATCAACAGATACAAGACCCATAGAAATCACTTCTTTAGCAACATTTTCAGCTGCAATAGAAGCTGCATAGGAAGTGTTTTTACGTGAACCTTTAAACCCTGACGTTCCAGCCGTTGCCCAGGCAATTACATTTCCAAATTTATCTGCAATTGATATATGAGTATTATTGAAAGTAGCCTTTATGCTAGCAACTCCTCTAGTATCAGCAATTTTTTTCTTCTTTGATTTTTTCTTTTGTAATGGTTTAGCCAATTAAAATAACCTTTCTATTTCTTATCCAGCGCTTTCTTACCCATGCCAACGGTTTTCTTACGACCTTTTCTTGTTCTGGCATTTGTCTTTGTACGCTGGCCATTTACAGGAAGTCCTCTTCTGTGACGCATCCCTTTATAACTACCAATATCTCGTAAACGCTTAATGTTCATAGCAACTTCTGATCTATGTTCACCCTCAATAGCTAATTCCATTTTTGATATAACATCTCGTATAGTTACTACTTGCTTTTCAGTTAAATCTTTAACTCGTTTGTTATGATCTATTTTAGCTTTATCACATATTTCTTCCGCTGTGTTAAGACCAATTCCGTATATGTAACATAAAGAGTAAGGAACTTTCTTATCTCGTGGAATATCTACACCTGCTATTCTTGCCATAAATTTTAACCCTATCCCTGTCTTTGCTTATGTTTTGGGTTCTCACAAATAACTTGCACAACACCCTTTCGTTTAATGATTTTGCATTTTGGACACATTTTTTTTACTGAAGGTCTAACTTTCATAACTACTTTTGCCTATAAACAATTCTTCCACGCTTCAAATCATAAGGAGATATTTCTAATGTTACAATATCACCAGGTAAAATTTTAATATAATGCATCCGCATCTTGCCTGATACATGAGCTAAGACTTCATGCATTTCACCACCAATTTCAACCTCAACTCTAAACATTGCACTTGGAAGTGTTTCCGTTATAACACCATCAATTGTTATTGGTTTTTCTTTAGCCATTCAGCTTACTCCCTGAAAGGACTTGAGGGCCATCTTCGCGAATTGCGATCGTATGTTCGAAATGAGCAGAATTAAAACCATCTTTTGTCTTTACTGTCCACCCATCATCTAGTGTATAAACCTCTCTACTACCTATGTTTATCATTGGCTCTATCGCAAGGCACATTCCCTCTTTCAATAAAACACCCATACCAGGATCTCCGTAATTTGGAACTTGCGGATCTTCATGGAGATTTGTTCCGATTCCATGCCCAACTAACTCTCTCACGATTGCATAACCTTTTGGTTCAACATATGACTGGATCGCATGTCCAATATCAGATACATAGTTTCCAGGAACAGCTTTTTTAATTCCACGATACAAGGCTTCTTGAGTTGTTTCTATTAGTTCCTTATCTTCATTACTTATATTCCCAACAGCAAAAGTTCTTGCAGAATCTCCATAATAGCCATTCCTAACAGCTCCACAGTCAATTCCAACTATCTGACCATCTTCGAGTATATTATCAGAAGGTATTCCATGAACTACTTCATCATCAACAGAAATACATAATGTAGCAGGGAAACCCATATAACCTTTGAATGCAGGTATAGCATCTTGAGAACGAATAAATTTTTCGGCTAGCATATCTAACTCTAATAATGAAATACCAGATTTTACTTTTGCCGATAGCATATCTAATGTATCAGCAACGATCTGAGCACTTTCAGCAATGTAATTTATTTCTCTTTCTGTTCTAACTCTGACCATTAAATTCTTTTTCTACCTCTAATTTTACCTTTAGATAAAAAACCATCGTAATGACGCATAAGAAGATGAGATTCAATTTGCTGTAAAGTATCTAGAGCTACACCAACTATTATCAACAGACTCGTACCTCCAAAAAAAGAGGCTAAATCATAACCAACATTCATAACATTCATTAGAACAAATGGGAAAACAGCAACGCCAGCAAGAAAGACTGACCCAGGAAGAGTAACGCGAGTCAAGATATTATCAATGTATTCAGCCGTTTTCTTTCCAGGCCTTACACCTGGTATAAATCCACCGTGCTGTTTCATATTAGAAGCTACTTGAACAGGATCAAAAGCTATAGCTGTATAGAAATAAGTGAAAAATATTATCATCAAACCAAAGACAGTCCAATAGAATGGATGATCGAATGAAAACCATCTAGTCACACCAAGCATGAATTCACTTTCAGGAAAAAACATAGCAACAGTACTTGGGATAAACATTACAGATTGAGCGAATATTATCGGCATAACACCCGCCGTATTAACCCGCAGTGGAATATGTGTAGCTTGACCACCGTATATTTTACGACCTACAACTCTTTTTGCATATTGTACCGGAATCTTTCTGGTTCCTTGAGTTAATCTTACTACAAATGCAATGATGATAAACATTATACCAAGCAAGATTACTTCTGTTAGAATTCCTCTTAAACCTGCTTGCACCTGAGTAATCTCTCCAAGAATCACAGATGGGAGTATTGAAACTATTCCAACCATAATAATTAAAGAAATTCCATTACCTATCCCACGTTCAGTAATGCGTTCACCTAGCCACATAAGCAACATGGTACCAGTAACAATACTAACTATTGCAACAAATGTAAATCCAATACCAGGATTAGTAACTACCGCAACACCATTACTAGAAGTCATCGATTCTAGAAATATTGTAATACTATAAGCCTGAAGAATTGATACAGCAACTGTACCATATCTAGTCAATTGAGTTAATTTCTTCCTTCCCTCTTCGCCTTCTTTCTGTAATCGCTGAAAGTAGGGGACAACACTGCCCATTAATTGGAAAATAATTGAAGTTGTTATATATGGCATTATTCCAAGTGCAAACAATGTAGCTTTTTGAAAAGCACCACCAGCAAACATATTGAAAAGACCTAATAATGTATTTTGACTTTGCATCGCACGAAATGCATCCATTAGAGCTTCACTATTGATACCAGGGATTGGTATATGCGCACCCATTCGAACTACAATTAGAACTCCAAAAGTAAATAATATTCGACCACGAAGCTCAGGTATGTTGAACATATTTCTGATTTTATCAATCATTGTATTTCAATCGTTCCCCCAGCTTTCTCAATCTTAGATATAGCTGATTTACTAAAACTAGAAGCTTTAATTTTAATTGCTTTTTTTAACTCTCCATCACCCAAAACTTTAACAGGCTGTAAAAAAGAAGAAATCAAGCCATTATCAAAAAGTTCTTTTGAATCAATTTCATCTAAATTTAGGGCATCAACATCTCTAAGATTAACAATTTGGTATTGTTTCCTAAATAAATAATTAGAGAACCCTCTCTTAGGAAGACGTCTATGTATTGGCATTTGACCACCTTCAAACCAAGGCCTATGCTTACTACCACTTCTAGAATGATATCCTTTTTCTCCTCTTCCAGCAGTTCTCCCAAGACCCGATCCATGACCTCTACCAGGACGTTTTCTCTTAAAGGTAGCACCTTTAGTTGGTTTCAATGAACTAAGATCCATTATAATTCTTCCACATTTATCAAAAACTCTATTTTCTTTACCATTCCCCTAGTAGCAGGGTTATCTGGCATTACAACTGATTGATTTAGTTTTCTCAAACCCATAGCATCTAAGGTAGCTTTCGCATTCTTTTTATACCCTATTCTACTTTTAACCTGAGTAATTCTAAGTTCTTTGTTCTTTGATTTAACCATATTTAACCAAATAATTCCTTGATTGTCATTCCCCGTTTATTTGCTACTAAAACTGCATCCTGCAAATTCTCCAAAGCATTAATAGATGCTCTTACTATATTTAACGGATTTGTCGAACCATATCTTTTTGATAATATATTATTTATTCCCACTTGCTCCATAACAGCTCGCACAGGCCCCCCAGCAATTATACCCGTACCCTGCGAAGCTGGCTTTAGCAACACCCTGCTTGATCCGTATTTTCCAACAATTTTATGGGGAATAGTCCCATTAACTATCTTGGCTTTAAATATATTACGCTTTGCGTTATCTTTGGCTTTAGCTATACTTGATATAACCTCATTGGCCTTACCTAATCCTGCACCAATATGACCATTTCCATCGCCAATAACAACTAAGGTTGAAAAACTAAATCTCTTACCCCTAGATGTTACTTTAGCAACACGATTAATTCTAACTACCGACTCTTCTTTTAAATCTAATTCTGCTGGATTAATTATAGACAACTTTTATCCCTTCAATTAAAATTCTAAACCTGATTTTCGAGCAGCATCAGCCATAGCCTTAACTCTACCTGTATATGGGTAACCATTACGATCAAACCACACCTCTTTAATCTTATTTTTTTTCGCTTTCTCACCAATCTTTTTTCCTACAATTTTACTTCTTTCAACTTTTCCTTTCACCTTGGAAAGCTCAGATTGTAAACTTTTATCTAAGGAGGAAACTGAAACCAAGGTTGCACCATTAAAATCATCAATAATTTGTGCTTGAATATTTTTTAGGCTTCTACTAACTACAAGCCTAGGTCGATTAGAGAAATTATTAAGTGTACGCTTACTACGATTTTTTCTACGTTTATTTCTCGCATTATCTTTTGTTAACTTGCTCAACCTTCACCTCCACCAACAGTTTTACCTTGCTTAGATCTAACATACTCACCCTTGTAGCGAATACCTTTACCTTTAAAGGGCTCAGGTTTTCTGAACGATCTAATTTTAGCCGAAACCTCTCCTACCAACTGCTTATCTATTCCTGAAACTTTTATTTCAGTACGATTATTAGCTTCTATTACAATACCTTCAGGCGGGTCAAAATGGATTTCATGGGAAAAACCTAAAGTAAGAATCAACCTTTTACCATTCATATTTGCCTGGTAGCCAACACCTTGTATCTCTAATTCCTTATAAAACCCTTCCGATACACCAGTTACACAATTCATCAATATCATTCTGGTCGTTCCATGTAAAGATCTATGGTTTCTGTTATCAGACAATCTTGACACAACCAATACATTGTCTTTGAGATCTATATTTATATCTTTATGAATATTAATATCTAAGGACCCCTTAGGACCTTTTACTAATACAGATAAATCACTGATAGTCACATCAACTCCATCAGGTATTAAAATTGGCTGTTTTCCTATTCTAGACACTATCTTTACCAAACATTACATAAAATTTCGCCGCCAACGCCCAGTTTTTTTGCTACCTTATTAGATAATACTCCTTTTGAAGTAGATAAGATAGAAACACCAAGCCCATCTAGAACTTTTGGTATTTTTGAACAAGCAACATATACTCTATATCCAGGTTTGCTAACTCTATTTATTTCAGTAATAACTGATTTTCCTTTGTAATCATATTTTAGAAAAATTCTAATAAATTCATTCATACCATCTTTCACATAAATAAAATCATCAATATATTTTTCTTCTTTAAGTATAAAAACAATACGCTTCTTCATTTTTGATGAGGGTATATCAACCCAACGTTTATTCACAGCTAATCCATTTCGAATTCTTGTAAGTAAATCAGCTGTAGGATCTGTCATTGTCATAAATTATATCTCCTCTACCAACTAGCCTTTGTGACTCCAGGTATTTCACCCTTAAGAGCCATCTCTCTAAAACAAATTCTACATAAACCAAATTTTCTCATATAAGCCGTTGGACGTCCACAATTAAAACACCTATTGTATTTTCTTGTAGAAAACTTTGGTTTTTGTTTTGCTTTATGTATTAATGATTTTTTTGCCATCAATCAACCTCAGACATTTCTTCCTTAACTGGTTTTTCTCTTAGTGGAAATCCAAATTCTTTGAGCAGCCAATAAGCCTCGTCATCTGATTTTGCAGTAGTAACAATACTAATATCCATTCCTCTGACGCTATCTATCTTATCATAGTTTATTTCTGTAAAAATAATCTGTTCTGTTACTCCAAAATTATAATTTCCTCTTTTATCAAATGATTTGAAAGAAAGCCCTCTAAAATCTCTTGTTCTTGGCATAGCAACCGTAATTAAACGCTCGAGAAATTCATACATTCTATTACCTCTGATAGTAACCTTACATCCAACAGGGAACCCTCTTCTAATTTTAAAGTTTGATATATCTTTTTTCGATAAAGTTATAATAGGTTTTTGACCAGAAATTAAAGACAATTCTTCAACTGCACTTTCCAAAGCTTTCGGGTTTACTTTTGCATCTCCAACTCCCATATTTATTGATATAGTTGTTAATTTAGGGACTTGCATAGGGTTTGTATAATTGAATCTCTCAATTAATTTGGATGTTATATTTTCCAAATAATGCTTCCGTAAATTTGGCACATAATTGACAATTTTAGCCTTAGTTGATTTTTTACTATTCTTAGCACTCTTTTTTGAGACTGGCTTTTTTTCAGAAGCCATAATTATACCTCAATTTCCTGACCTGTTTTCAAAGAGATCCGAACTTTGGATCCATCATCTAAAATTTTATATCCTATACGCGTGATCTCACCTTTTTGAACAAGCATAAGATTTGATAAATTTATAGGTGCTTCTTTTTCAGAATAACCACCACTAGGGTTTTCTTGCGTAGGACGAACTGAATGTTTAACCATGTTTACCCCTTCTACTATTGCCCTATTTTCTTTAGGAAAAACAAATAATAATTTACCTTCAGAGCCTTTATGATTACCCTTAATAACCCTTACCAACATTCCTTTACGTAGATGCATTACATTACCTCAGGAGCCATCGATACAATTTTCATAAAACCACTATCACGCAATTCTCTGGCAACAGGACCAAATATACGTGTTCCTCTAGGCTCACCAGCTTCTGTAAGAAGAACAGCTGCATTATCATCAAATCGAATATATGACCCGTCATTTCTTCTAACTTCTTTTCTTGTTCGAACTACTACAGCTCGCGTAACATCACCTTTTTTAACTGCACCACCAGGGATAGCACTTTTAACAGATACCACTATTAAATCGCCTAAAGAAGCATATCTTCTTTTAGAGCCACCTAATATCTTAAAGCATAATATCTCTTTTGCCCCAGAATTATCGGCAACTTTTAATCTTGTTTCTTGCTGAATCATATTATTCTATAAATAATTATTACCTTATTACTTTACTAACTAACCATCTCTTATTTTTGCTCATTGGCGGTATTAATCTAATTTCTACTATATTACCTACATTTGCTTCAACGGAACCTACGTGAGCCATATATTTTTTAGATCGATTTACATATTTACCATAGACAGGATGTGGAATTTTTTTTGTAACACTTACCACTACCGTTTTTTGCATTTTTTCACTTACTACTTCACCAACTAGTTTTTGTCTTTTTCTTATTTCAGCCATTATTATTCCTTCGTCTCTTTATCATTACGAATACCAAGATCATACTCCCTGAGAACTGTTTTTAACTGAGCTATCTCTTTTTTTACATTTCTGAGTTGCGAAGGGTCTTCAAGCTGTTGAAGTGCTTTTTGAAAACGAAAATTTTGCAAAGAATCTAAATTGTCTTTTAACTTAACTTCTAACTCGGAAAAAGTCATATCATTTAATTCATTTTTTTTCATAATTATTTAGATCTCTCTTCTAACAGCAAACTTTGTTTTAATAGGTAGTTTATGACCCGCTCTACGAAATCCTTCTTCAGCTTCTTCTTTACTTATTCCTTCAACTTCAAATAATATCCTACCGGGCTTAACAACAGCAACCCAGTATTCTGGAGTACCCTTACCTTTACCCATGCGAGTTTCAGCAGGTTTTTTTGTAATTGGCTTATCTGGAAAAATCCTTATCCACATCTTTCCAGTCTTACGAACTACTCTAGATATTGTTATTCGCGCAGCTTCAATCTGTCTTGAGGTAATCCATCCAGGAGTTACTGCTTTTAATCCATAACTTCCAAAAGCAACATGACTTCCACGACTTGCCATTCCTCGTCTATTACCTCTATGGTGACGGCGATATTTTACTTTTTTTGGTTCAAGCATTTTTACTTTCCGCCATACATATCCAAACTTTTACACCAATGATACCATATGAAGTCTGAGCCTCAGTTAAAGCATAATCTATATCAGCTCTTAATGTATGCAATGGAATTCTTCCTTCAGCAAATTTCTCACTTCTTGCAATCTCTGCGCCTCCTAAACGACCAGCTACATTTACCCTTATACCTTGAGCGCCCATTCTCATGGTAGCCTGAATTGCTTTACTGACAACTCTTCGATAAGAAATCTTCTTAATTAACTGGTGTGCAATATTCGACCCTACTAGAGCAGCATCTAATTCCGGTCTTTTTATCTCAGATATATTTACTTGCACATCTTTATTAGTTAATTGCCCTACCTCTGCTTTTAAACGAGACACCTCTTCTCCACCTTTTCCAATAACAATACCTGGTCTTGCAGTAAAAATCGTTACAGTAACAACTTTCGATGTTCTACTTATTTCTACTCTAGATACTCCAGCATTTGGTAATCTATGTTTTAAATATTTTCTTATTTTAACGTCTTCTTCAAGCTCTGATGGAAAATCAGATTCTGCAAACCAATTAGATCTCCAGTTTTTATTGACTGACAGTCTAAAGCCTATTGGATGTGTTTTTTGACCCAAAATTCTACCTCCTAAGAATCATCGCTAATTACAATTGTTAAATGACTAGTAGGTTTATTTAATTTTGATATCCTACCCATAGAAGCTGCTCTGAATCTCTTTAAATAAGGACCACCATCCGCAAAAGCTTCTTTGATTGTAAATGAATCGGGATCCAAATTTGTAGATTCATTTGACTGCATTAAGTTTGCAACAGCCGATCTAACAGTTTTTTCTGTTACGTAGGAAGCTTTTAATGGAGAAAAATGAAGATAGTCTAAAGCAGCCCCAACTTTCTTACCCCGTATTTCATCAAGAACGATCCTAACTTTCTTTGGTGACTGCTTTATGTATCTACTAATTGATCTTGCTTCCATAATTAACTCTTTCTATCACCCGAATGCATTCTAAAAGTACGAGTTGGTGCAAACTCACCTAATTTATGACCCACCATATTTTCTGAAACAAAAACTGGTATAAATTTATTTCCATTATGCACAGCTACAGTATGCCCTACAAAATTTGGAGTTATTATCGATCTTCGAGACCACGTCTTGAGGATTTTCTTTTTTTTAGATCCACTCATACTTAAAAGTTTATTTTCAAGTTTTTCATCAACATAAGGACCTTTTTTCAACGACCGAGACATTATTTCCTCCTCTTTACAATAAGAGCATTAGACTTCTTGTTCTTCTTACGTGTCTTATAACCTTTTGTTGGTTTGCCCCATGGAGTACATGGATGCCTTCCACCTGAAGATTTACCTTCACCTCCACCCATAGGATGATCAACGGGGTTCATAGCAACTCCACGAACCTTCGGTCTACGACCAAGCCATCTACTCCGACCTGCTTTTCCACTAACAATTTGTTCATGAGATCTATTTCCCACTTCGCCTACAACAGCATAGCAGCTTGAATTAATCAACCTTACTTCTCCAGATGGTAACTTAATAGTCGTAAAGCCGCTATCATCATGTGCCATAATTTGCGCACCTGTTCCTGCAGATCTAACTAATTGCGCACCCTTACCCGGGTGCATTTCAATATTGTGAACTATTAATCCCGTAGGAATATTTTTTAGACACAGCGCATTTCCAATTTTTAATTCAGCAGAAGAAGAAGAAACCAATTGATCGCCGATTTTTAAACCAAAAGGCGCTAGAACATATCTTTTTTCACCATCTACATAATGAAGCAAAGCAATATTAGCTGATCTGTTTGGATCATATTCTATTGTAGCTACTTTTGCGGTAATATCCGTTTTATCACGCTTAAAATCAATAATTCTATACCTTCTCCTATGCCCACCACCACGATGACGCACTGTGATGCGACCATTGTTATTTCTTCCTCCAGATTTTCTCAACGCTTTAGTAAGTTTTTTCTCAGGTTCACTTGTTGTTATATGTTCAAAATCAGAACGTGTAGAAAATCGATTTCCAGGTGTTGTTGGTTTTATTATTCTAATACCCATGTAAAAACCTAATCTATTTCACCTTTCATTAAATCTATGCTAAAACCTTCTTTAAGTGTAACTATCGCTTTTTTCCAATCAGATCTTTTACCTGAGGTTCTAATCGTACGTCCACCACTTTTCATTGTCATATCTTTAGTTTTTCCTAGTCTATTCATTGTAGCAACTTTTTGAACCTCAACATCAAACCTGCGCTCAATTGCATTTTTAATATCAATTTTATTTGATTTCTGACTAACCTGAAATGCATATTTTCTTTGAATATCTTCTAATTGTGTCATTTTTTCAGTAAATAAAGGCCTAATTATAATATCATTATGATTCATTATTTGACCGCCAGTCCTTCATTTAGCAATTCAAGTCCGCTCTGATCTATCAAAATAAAATCTGAATCAATAAGATCATAAGTACTTGCGTTGATGGCTTTTAATAGAGCTACGTTCGGAATATTTCTTAAAGATAAAAATAAGTTGTCATCTATCTCTGATGTTAAAAAGAGTATTTTTCCATCAACTTTTAGCTTTTTCAATAATTCACATATTTTTTTTGTTTTTATTTTTTTTATATCAAAATCATCAATTACAAGCATTTTTTTATCTTTAATCTTTTGAGATAAAACGGACTTACGAGCCAATCTCTTAATCTTTTTAGGCAAATTATATTCATATTTATGCGGTTCTGGACCAAAAACAGTTCCTCCACCACGCCATATCGGGGAACTATTGGTACCTGCACGTGCTACACCCCGACCTTTTTGTTTCCAGGGCTTCTTTCCTCCACCACGAACCATACCTCTTGATTTAGTTGAATGCGTACCTTGACGACTATTAGCCATTTCTGATAGCACTGCTCTATGGACTGCATCTTTATTTGGAGTTAAACCAAAAATAGAATCATCAACTTTGATTTTTGATAATTTTTTACCCTGTTTATTTACTATTTGTAATTCCATATTTATTTATTCACAATTACCATGCCATTATTTGAACCAGGAACAGCTCCTTTTATAAAAATATAATTATTCTCTAAATCTATTTTCACCACTTTTAAATTCTCTACTGTTTTCTTTTTATTACCATATTGACCAGCCATTTTCATGCCTTTAAAAACTCTTGAAGGATCAGAAGCCTGACCAATGGATCCCGCAGACCGTGGATGTTCTCTTTGACCATGAGTTTTCGGACCACCACCAAATCCATGCCTCTTCATAACTCCCGAAAATCCTCGCCCCTTAGATGTTCCAGTTACTTTAACTAAATCACCTTGTTTAAATATTGAAGAATTGAAAACTTGACCTAATTTGTAATCAAATCCTGGAACTACATCAAACTCAACTAGAAAACTTGCAGGCTTTACACCAGCTTTCTTAAAGTGACCTTTTAACGGCTTATTAGTATTCTTATCTTTTTTATTTCCATAAGCAATTTGCACCGCATCATACCCATCGTTATCTATAGTTTTTACTTGAGTAACTCTACAAGGACCTGCCTGAAGAATCGTAACTGGAACTGCAAATCCATTTTCATCAAATACTTGCGACATCCCCATTTTTTTTGCTATTAAACCTCTCACAATAATTAAACCTTAATCTCTATATCAACTCCAGCTGGTAAGTCTAACTTCATTAACGATTCTACAGTTTTAGGAGTAGAATTAATAATATCTACAATACGCTTATGAATGTGCGTCTGAAATTGCTCTCTAGATTTTTTATTTACAAAAGGGGACCTCAGAACCGTATAAATTGATCTGTGGGTTGGTAACGGTATTGGGCCCGATATAACTGCACCGGTAGATTTTGCGGTTTTAACAATCTTTTCTGTTGATTTGTCCAGCAAAGAATGATCGTAAGCTTTTAAACTTATTCTAATTATCTGATGAGCCATTCTATTCCTTTATTTCTGTAACCACACCAGCACCAACCGTTCGGCCACCCTCACGGATCGCAAAACGTAATTCCTTATCCATTGCGATACTTGTAATTAAATCTACATCCATTTCTACGTTGTCACCTGGCATTACCATTTCTGTTCCTTCTGGTAACGTCACAACACCCGTAACATCTGTTGTACGAAAATAAAACTGCGGACGATATCCATTAAAAAATGGAGTATGACGACCACCTTCATCTTTCTTTAATACATACACATTTGCTTTAAATTTTGTATGGGGCGTAATACTTCCTGGTTTTACTACAACTTGTCCACGCTTTAAATCTTCTTTATCAACACCACGGAGCAGCAACCCTGCATTATCTCCTGCCTGACCTTGATCAAGAATCTTACGAAACATCTCAACTCCAGTTACTACCGATTTAGTATCAGAATCCAT
>SGYN01000018.1 GCA_004321715.1 bacterium
ATGATATAACCTTAGCGGCAGGTGATGGGGTAGTCATTAATGATGGAGGTACTATGGCTCAAGCTGAAGTCTCCGATTTTGCTACGTATGTTTCTATTAATATTACTGATGGAGCAGTTGGTACAGATGACTTAGCAGCTAATGCAGTTGATGGTACAAAAATTCAACTTGGTTCTGATGCTGAAGGTGATATTATGTATTATGATGGAACTAATTATGTACGTCTTGCTAAGGGTGCTGATGATCAGATCTTAGCAATGAATGGTAATGTACCTAATTGGCAGAACGAAGCACGACCAGTAGCACCACCAACACCAAATAGCAGTTCTGATAGAAGATTCAAAAAGAATATTTCTACCGTATCTGGTGCATTACAGAAACTCAGCAAGCTAAATCCAGTGAATTATGACTGGCGTCAAGATGAATTCGAGCATAAAGGGTTTGGTGATAAGAAGCAGTGGGGTTTCATTGCGCAAGAAATCAAAGAAATTTTCCCTGAGTTAGTTGGAAAAGATGATGAGGATTTCTTAACCTTGAATTATCAAGGTTTTGTACCACTTCTAACTAAAGCTGTTCAAGAGCAACAAGAAGAAATCGATAGTCAACAGAAAGAAATCGACGCATTAAAATCACAATTACAAATGATTATGGATATGTTGGATAACGATATGAGTGATAAAACGGATAGCAAAAAAGATAATGATAATAAAAAACCAGTAAAACTCAGTATGGCAACGCAAAAATAACTGGATTAACGTATGAATAACGCTATGTATAGAATTATCCTATTATTTTTTCTGTGTACGCAGATTATGATTGGACAAGATTACCAGATGCGTATGTCTGGGTTTAGTTCTATGTCCAATAACTCTTCGTATTCAGAAGGATGGTGGGATGATGGTGTCCAAATTAAAGGTTCATTGGGTGCTCCAGTCATATCTCAGAGCACCGGAGCTGGCGTAGGTCTTACTTCTGGTTTTTGGGTAGTAACACAAGGTTTTTACACCCAACCACCCACAGTAGAACAGTTTATCATAATGGATGATGAATTGAATGTCGGAGAAGGCGTAAATCTGAAGGCTCAGTTTTCCGATTTTAATGGAATTCTTAGCGCAAGGATTTATGTAAATATTGGTGGGGCGGATAGTGTTATTTCTTTTCCAATGGAACGAAGTGATTCTACATTTACTGCATTTATTCCTGATTCGCTGGTTAAGATTCAGAATTTTATTGTAAGCGCAGAAGTGGTAGATAGTCTAAGCTATGCTGCAAGAAGTACGTACTTAAGTGCGCCAGTGCGTTTTGGCGCAGATGACCCGACTTCGCGGGTAGATGATAGCGCCTATCCATCCGGTGTGCCAGATGAAAAATGGCGTTTGGTATCATTTCCTGGAGAATTAGAAAACGGTAAGCTTACCAGCAAAGGGTTGAGTGAAAAACATATATTCTATTCACGAGATTGGGAAACAAATGAGTGGTTCGTGCCAGATACATTGTATTTAGGAGAAGCGTACTGGTTTAAACATATATATAACAAAGATATTGATTTCACACCAGGGGCTGGTGTTTCCTTACCATTAGAATCTTATGATATGGAATTGTTTCCAGGTTGGAATTTTATTGGTAACCCATTTTTTGTTAGCGTACCAATTGTTTTAGATCAAGGTGACTTTAATGGTCCTTATTCCTATGGTATCGATGATAAGGATGGTTGGAGTGAAGTGGTCTCCGAAATGCAACCGTGGGGTGGATATTTGGTTTATAATAATACAGATACTCTCCAAACTATCGAGCTAAAGCCAACATCGCTAGTAGAAGCCAATTCGGATACAGCATTTTCTTTAAATCAAAATCGTCAGATATCGAAATTACCACCACGTGTTGCCATGAATTCATGGCGTTTGCGAATAAGTGCAGATTCAGAAAATTATTTTGACCACAACAACTATATAGGTCGTGATTTTCGTTCTAATGAAGGGTTAGATCGTGGGGATATTTATGAACCTCCAATGATTGATGGACATCTTGCGGTAGGATTATCACCAGAGGCCGATGGAGGATACTATCATACTACAGATATACGCTCTGTTAATAAAACAAATGGTGTATGGGATTTACGTATTTTAGCCGGGAAAAAAGATGGACCAGTAGATGTGCAATTCCATTCTGTAAAGGAAACACCTGAAAATATTGTTGTTGCTCTTGTGGACCTTCAAAGTAGAACCCCATATCGCGATATCATGGAAACAGGAATTACTATTGCAGAAAAATCAACCGTTGGTTACGATATGAAAATGGTAATAGGGGAAGAAGATTTTGTGAATAATGAAATTCAACGCATCTTGGATGGAATGCCTACCCAATATTCATTGGGGTATAATTATCCCAACCCATTTAATGCCAATACACGTTTGGATTATTCATTACCCGTTCGATCTCATGTAAGTATTCGGTTGTATAATATGTTGGGTCAGGAAGTAGCTGTGCTGGTTAATGAAGAGCAGCCATATGGTAATCGCTATGTAGTTTGGGATGGACTCAATAATCAAGGAAGTGCAGTAGCTTCTGGAGTATATCTAGCGGAGTTTAGAGCTGGTAGTTTTCTTGCAACACGCAAGATGATTTTGATGAAATAATTTTTATTTCCACATTAAATATCATTTTAGATTCAATCCATGCATAAGATATTTCGTTTTTCTTTTATCTTAATTGTGCTGCAATATGTGTTTATATATGCAGATCCACCCATGAAGCACACTATTACATTGCAACAAAAAAATGCATTCAAAAATGAAGTATTCAGGTATCTACGATATTTTCGTATTCCAACTAGTGATATTGAATTATCATTTTCGGAAATTGAAAATAATAATATTCTATTTTCTGCTGTTGTACAATCAAGAAGAAATAATTTTGAAGAAGTTCTTGTAAAAACCTATGCTTGTATTGGCCGCGTGATGATTGCAGTACCAGATGGTAAGATGAATAAAGGTCAACTATTAATATTACCATCGATTATTAATGTCCAATGTCATGTTCCTGTTGGAAGAGATGATACGTATTTTTCTACAACTGCAAATACCAAAGAGGTAATCCAATTTACTAATGGTGTGATAACGGCAGAGGGGTTCCTTACTACGCTGAAAGAAACCATGGATGGATCTTTTGTACCCTATTCAAATAAATCTGTATCTAGTATTATGAATACTGATGTTGATTTTGAGAATTTGATTGCAGTACGCATGGCATTAGAAGGGAAAAACAACCCAAGGCTTTCTAGTGTACTTACACTAGCAAGCAAAGCAAAATATATACCTGGTCTAGAAAAAAAAATTGAAGTAATGATGCTGGATAAAATAAAATCAAAACACTGGGATTTAATGACTGAAACGTTTGGTTATTCTCCGTCCGACAAACAGATAAAACGAATAGGAAAACAAGTATTTTATCACATTCAAATGGAGTCTACAGATATAATCAATACCCATATGAATGATTCCTTGCGTTATGTATGGAAAGGGAGAAGATATCCAGAGCCCTTAAACGTGTATTATCGTGATTATAATGCGAAGTATGGAATTAAAAGACCTAGTATTAACAATTAATTATTTCATTTTATATGATGGATAAGAAAAAATTAAACATTGATGAAAATAGTATAGAGGCAGATATTATTGATCATATTAATGAAGCTTCCTTAGAAAATATTATAACTACCTTGCCTGTACCTGTGGAGAATGTCGATGTTACAGATAATGATTTAGAACAAAAAAGTTTGGAGGATAAACTTGCCAATATTTTTATGGCCATTAAGAATGAAAAAGAAGAGACCAAAGAATTGGCCCAATTATTAAAAAAATATGCAGAACAAAAAGGAAGTTTATCATCAGGAGAAATGAAAAAAGTGAAGGAACAGTTTTCTGATATATTAAAGATGGCTGGATTATCAATTCCTATCATTATGCCATTTAGTTTTGTGATCATACCTTTAATAATGAAGCTAGGTCAAAAAGTAGGCGTGAATATTTTACCAACATCTTTTTATGATAATAGCTGATTGGATTAATATTCAAAATCCATTGTTTTTATTCAGCATAATTATAAATTCCCGAGCTTTTTTTGAAGATAGATAGTAATATAACGTTTTGGGGCCGTAGCTCAGTTGGGAGAGCGCCTGAATGGCATTCAGGAGGTCGTCGGTTCGATCCCGTCCGGCTCCACAGGTAAATTTGTATGATAAAGTTAAAAAAATATATTTTCTTTATGATGGTTGGATTGTTTGTATTTACAAGCTGTTCATCAACAAGACAAATAATGTCAGGATATCGCCGTGGAATGTTAATCCCTGAATCAATAGAACCTTACCCAGAGCCAACTGCTCGATCATTATTACTTGGAAAATTGACGCCACCCCGTACATGTTATGATGTAACATTTTATGATATGAATATAGATATTGATATTGATAGAAGAACAATTGCTGGATATGTGGATTTTCATTCTGTTGCTAAGGATAATTTTGTGAAGTTACAGTTTGATTTGGCAAAAAATATGGTGGTTGATGAAGTAAATTTTGGAGGAAAAAGTCTGCCTTATACCCGAGAAGAAGATGCCGTTTTTGTTACTTTTCCTCAAGTTAATAAAGACGATTCATTTCAATTTCGAGTAACATATCATGGTCAACCAATAGAAGCAAAACAACCACCTTGGGATGGTGGATTTGTGTGGAAAACAGATAAAGCAGGGAGAGATTTTATTGGTGTTGCATGTGAAGGCGATGGCGCAAGTTTATGGTGGCCAAATAAAGATCATCCAACGGAAGAACCCGATAGTATGGCTATCAATGTTACTGTTCCAAGTGATATTATGTGTGTAGCCAATGGGCAGTTACGTGAAACAATTCAAACAGATGTAAAAACAACCTATAAATGGTTTGTATCCAACCCCATTAATAATTATAACGTATCCGTTAATATTGCTAATTATGCAGTTATTAATGATACAATTCATTCTATTACAGGTATACAGCCTGCTCAATATTATGTACTGGATTATAATGAAGATGTAGCAAGAGAACATTTTAAAGAAGCGCGGGATATGATGCGTTCATTGGAAAAGTTTTTTGGTCCATTTCCTTGGTGGGAAGATGGATATAAACTAGTAGAAACCCCTTATTTAGGAATGGAGCATCAATCTGCGATTGCATATGGGAATGATTTTAAAACCTACGATAGCGGAGTTCGTACTATATATGGATATATTGATTATATAACACTTCACGAGACTGCACACGAATGGTGGGGGAATAATATCACTGCTTGTGACGGAGCAGATGTATGGTTACACGAAGGTTTCGGCATGTATACGGAGGTTTTATATGTTGAGGATAGATTGGGATACCCAATGAGTATCCATTATCTATTGGAAAGAAGAAAAGGGATTAGAAATCGTCGAGCAATTGTAGGTCCAAGGGACGAATATTATTGGGGATTTGAAGATGCATACAACAAAGGAGCCTGGATTTTACATACGTTGCGGAATGTATTGGATGATGATACGATGTTTTTTGGTATTCTTTCTGGTTTTCAAAAAGATTTCGCAAAGCAAATTGTTTGTACAGAAGATCTTGTAGAATATATTAATGAAGTAACGGGGAAAGATTTTCATGCATTTTTTAATCAGTACATTTTTGATCGTAGACCACCTGTTTTAGAGTATAATATTACAGATAACAAATTATTCTATCGATATAATGGTATTGTAGATGGTTTTACAATGCCCATTAATGTATTAGTGAATAAAGAAGAAATACGCCTACAACCATCCACTACGACTCAGGAACTAGACATACCTGATTATGCAACAGTTCAAATAATGGATTGGGAGTATTTAATCGTGAAAAAAGAAAATAGTATATTAAAAATAAATTAAATGGTATTTAGGATAAACCATACCAATTAGATAAGTTCGAAAAATTTAATACAGGATTAAGTAAAATATGAGAGAAGATCATTATTTATCGCTATTTAAAGTACTAGATAGTGAACAGCAAATTATTACAAGAACAGACCAAAAAGCATTTACGATGCTTTCTTTAATGGGGGTATTTATGGTGTTCTTTTTAGTTCACTTTCCTAAAATACAAATTAACTGGTTCAACTTTATTATGCTTATACTCTATCTAGTTACAGCTCTGTTGGCGCTTATCCAATTAATTATGGTAATAAACCCTAGAATTAAGAGAAGAGAAATGCAGGATGATTTACCATTAAAAAACCCTACCTATTTTAAGGGTATTGTAAGTTTTAAAAGTGCAAAAGAGTATGGAAAATATTTGCGAAAAATTATGGATGATGATTCTAGATCTTATACGATGTTTGCAAATCAAGTATATTCAGTTGCTTCGATCAACGAGTACAAACATGGTCATATGCAAAAGGCAATTCGCTTTTTTGCGGTCGCGATTATATCTGAGCTATTAATTGTAATGTCTGTAGCATATACGAGATCTTTACCTTTTTTATTCGGTTAATCAATGAATAGATATTTTACTATTTTATTTTGTGTATTGATTGTGGCAGTTGGCTGCGCTCCAAAAGCTATCCCTGGACCGGATGGTAAGCAGGGTCCTACAGGTCAAAGAGGTCAAAAAGGCCTTGAAGGATCGCAAGGTGAAAGAGGGTTGCAAGGTCCTCCTGGTCCAAAAGGTGAACCAGGGAAATCAATCAGTGCAGAAGTGCTTAATAATTTGAAACAAAAATTAGATTTACTTGATTCTTCAATGGATAAGAAGGAAAAGATCTGTGCATTAATATCATACAAAGAAGGTATTGCGCCTCCAATTCTTGGTTTTGCTGCATTAACTACAAATGGAAAAATATTGTTTATGAAAAACCCAAGTCCAATTTCAATCGGTAGTAAATTTGAATTTCAAGTCCAGATTGCTGATCGTCCAGATTTTGTTGCTTTAAATGTTTTGGATGGTTCAGAAGGTGAAAAAACATTTTACGTTGCTATTACTGCAGATGGACATCATTATTACTCTGAAGATCTAAAAAAATGGAATTCCCAAGGTCAGAGTTCATTTTAAATAGTTAAATTTTATTAAAAAATATTTAAGGCCTTGAATCACTAGATTTGGGCCTTTTTTTGTTTTAGTATACATCACATGATTACGTGTGTTATCAGTTTATTGTTGTCTTTTAGTTTTCTTACTGCTTCGGATCCTATTGGTATTGATGGACTTTGGAGTGATTGGGATTCAGTTCCTATTGCCGTTATAGATCAAGAAAACGATTATAATGGAGATGATTGGGCAGAATTAAAAATATCTAATGATGGCGAGTTCTTGTTTTTAAAGATTGTACTGCATAGCGAAGAAACCTTACTCCAAAATTGGAATAATTTTTACTTATATATTGATGCAGATGTTGATTCATTAACTGGAGATCCTTTTCGAGGGTTAGGAGCCGAGCTAAAGTGGCATTTTGGTGATCGTTCTGGACAATATTTTGTACAAGATGGAGTAATTGATATATATCAAAACGATCTTACCTTACGACAAGCACCTACTGTTACAAGTAATCAATTTGAAATTGCTATTGCCCTAGATTCTTTTGTATTAAATAATCCGGACTCTGTTGCAATTATTTTCAATAGTAATTACGATAATGGTGATTTGATGCCAAATGAATGGGGAGGGGTCATTTATCATATAGATTCTACTGAAGTTGAGGAATTAGAGCCTATATCATTAGAAAAATCTGGTATTCGTTTAGTGAGTTACAATACGTATAACACGGGTATTGTTGAATCAGAGCGCCAACCATACTTTCAAAGAATATTTCAAGCATTAGATCCAGATATAATTGCCTTGCAAGAGCACAGTGAATGGGATGAAATAGGCGATATTATATCCAGCTGGTTGCCAAATAATACATGGTACCAAGGATATACATTTCGTGATCTTGTAATTGTAAGCAAGTATCCTATTTTAGAAGAGGCAAATTTAATTAGTTCTGAAAGATCAATGTGCTCTTTACTAGAAGTTGATAATCCAAATCAACCTTATTTGCTAATAATAAATTCCCATTTTTCCTGCTGCGATAATGATGATGATAGGCAGGAACAGGTAGATGAATTAGTCCAAGTTCTTCGACAATGGATACTATACGGTGATGGTCCATTTGATTTACCTGATAATACACCAATTTTTCACGTAGGCGACTTTAATTTTGTTGGATATAAACAACAAATTAGTACGGTAACCAATGGTGATATATATGATGAATCATCATATGGCAATGATTTTCCATTGGATTGGGATGGTAGTTCAGTTACCGATCTTTTCTCAATACACACACACAAACGTATGGCATACACTTGGCGAAAAGATGAGAGTTCATATAATCCTGGAAAATTAGATTATATTATTTATACCGACAGTAATATTTCTATATCAAAACATTTTGTGCTAAACACCCTATCTATGCCTGATAGCGTTTTAATTGAATGGGAATTAGAGTCAGATGACACGAATGAAGCTTCGGATCATTTGCCTAGAGTAGCGGACTTTGCAACAAATGATCTTGTTGTTACGGAAGAGATAAGTACAGTTAATCGCTTTGCTTTACACAGGCCCTATCCTAATCCATTCAATGCCAGGGTTGCTATTCCAATTTATTTGGAAAGAAACAAACACATACAGTTACATATCTATGATATAAATGGACGATTTGTCAGTGTACTAGCAGATGATATATTTATGTCTGGAAAAAAAGTATTTTATTGGGATGGAAATTCATACGCAAATGGTATATATTTTGTTCAGTTACTCATTGATAAAGAAGTGCAAACGCAGAAAATTATTTTATTAAAATAATTCAAATCTGGAGGTCTTATAAATAAAGACAAAAATTCTTCAATCGTTTATTCAACAAACCCTGTTTTTGAGAAAGATCAAGATAACGAAATGGATATGGGCTTTGATGGAAAACAAGATTTACGGATTCATTTGATAAGAAAAGGTGGTGGCAAGATTGTAACTGTTATCAGAGGATATAAAGGAAATAAGAAAGATTTAAAAACATTAGGTAAATATTTACAATCATCATGTAGTACTGGAGGAACTTTCAAGCAAAATGAAATTGCACTTCAGGGCGATTTCCGTGAAAAAGTGAAAAATCTTCTATTGAAAAAAGGATATAATTCAAAATTTAGCGGGGGATAATGCTCTATCATTTACTGAAGCCGATTGCCGTAACAGGAATTAATTTATTTTATAATTCTATTTCTGTAGAGAATCAGGATCGGATTCCAAAAAAAGGTCCTGTGATATTTGCTGCAAATCATCCCAATACTATGATAGATCCTCTAATAGTGGCTGCAAGTTGCGGACGTAGAGTATCATTTCTTGCCAGAAGCACATTATTTTTTAATTCGTTTATATCATGGTTGTTAACTACGCTTGGAATAATACCTGTTTATAGGAAGAATGATGCAAAAGATGATATGTACCGTAACGAGGAAATGTTTTCAGCTACATACCGGCATTTAGAGAGAAATCATGGCTTATTAATTTTTCCAGAAGGCGCATCTACGCCAGAGCGAGTAATTCATAAATTAAAAACAGGTGCAGCGAGAATCGGTTTAGGGGCAGAAGAGAAAAATAATTTTATGTTAAATGTACAAATCATACCTGCAGGTATAAATTATTCGGCAAGTACAAAATTCCGCAGCGATGTTCACTGTAGATTTGGTAGACCAATTAAATTGATAGATTATAAAGAAAAATATCAAAAAGATAATTGGTCAACCGTTGAGGAAATCACGGATCAATTACGTAAAGCTCTGGAAAAACTGACGGCAACAGTTTCAGATAAGGAAGATGAAGATATTGTAAAGTCATTGGAATCAATATATAAAAAAGAACTTACTGTAAATCTTGGAATGGATAAAAAATCTAAAAGTGATGACTTCAAAATATCAAAAGGTATCATCAAAGCATTAGAATGGTTTAGTATAAATAAGCCTAAATGGACACTTGATATGAAAAGATCTATCTTCCAATATATGAGTATGTTAGACCGTCTTAATATCAAGGATGATTTTTTATCTACAGGCCAATCAAAGGTAACATTTTTCCATCGAATTCAATCGTGGTTTTTCTTAATTATTGGATTTCCACTTTTTGTTTATGGTGTGATTATCAATTATTTACCGTATAAAATATCGGGACATCTTGCCGTATGGTCTGTAAAGGGACATGTTGCTGCTATAAGTTCAAAAAAAATGACTATTGGTTTAGGTCTTTTCGTCTTTTGGTATTCCCTAATAATACTTTTATTTAGTTTTATGGGATATAGTTTTATTTGGACCACAATATTTTTTGCAACTTTTATTCCTGCCGGTAACTTTTCTCTATATTATTATCGGAAAGCAAAGAACTATCAACAGCATATTAGGTTTTTAACTATTTTTTATCAGAAACGTATTTTATTGTATCAATTGATCGAGAAGAGATTGAACATAATTAACGAGTTAAATAGAGCAAAAGATGATTATTTTGCTCAGCTAAATAAAAATAGTAATCATTAGTAAGATGATATAATTTTTTATTTATTAGAAATACATTTTCTTGATATCTATTCTATTCCATAAATTGACGCTATGAAAATATTTAATTATACAATATTAACTGTTTTAATATTCTTCATATCTTGCGCAAAGACGGAGAAGGATGTTGTTGGTGAAATAACTTTATTAGTATCCACAAATGTTCGGGGTCAGCTTGACCCCTGCGGATGAAAAAAGAATCCTCTAGGCGGTCTGTCTAGAAAATCAACATACGTTAAACAGTTAAACAAAGAAGGAAAGAACATCGTCATACTTGATGCTGGTGATTTGTTATTTAGTAATTCTGTATTAGTAGATATCCAAGAAGAAGCTGATAAATTGCGTGCTCAAACCGTTATTAAAGGCTATGAAACAATAGGATGTGATGTAATTAATGTTGGTGGCTTTGATATGGCAGCTGGAATGGATTATCTTCAACAAATTATTGATAGTACTGATATTCCATTCATTTCAGCTAATATTATAGATTCAAGGACGAATAAAAACCTGTTTCCTTCGCATCATATAATTGAAAATGAAGGTTTATCTGTTGGTGTGATAGGTCTTACTGATTTCATTCCTCCTCATATTCGAAGAGTGAAGATTGAAGATTTAATTTCTGTTGGCAAAGCACAGATTGCTGAACTTCGAAACAAAGTGGATATTGTGGTTGTATTAGCAAATGCAAATAGAGATAAAAATAAATTAATGAATGAAGAATTCTCAGATGCGGATTATGTATTCCTTAGTAGAAATACAATGAAAACTAGATCCGAAACAGAGCAACCGGTCAATGGACCATTTACTTATGGAAGTAATGTGCAAGGGAAGTATTTAGCACAAATTGATATCAACTTAACAGAAATAGATTCTCCATTAGTAGATGTTTCAAATCTACACGCTCAAATAGATAATATTGATAAACGTTTAAAAAGGTTTCAGAATAAAGATCCAAAAAAATCTTTGGACGATATATATGCTGATCAGCCTAGGATAATCAAATTAATTGGTGAATTAAGTCAGAATCGTGAAACTTTTGAAAAAAATCTTCAACTAGCTAAAAATACTTCTTCATACAAAAGTGTACCCTTATCAAGAAAGATAGAAGATGATCAAGAAATGCTAAAATATGTCACAGATGTACTCCAACAGTGTGAAACTCTTACAAAAATTAAACCTAAAAAAAATCTTATGAATAACCCTTCAGGGTTTGAAGAGAATTTTAAAAAAGGTATTAAATCAGGATGAACGTAAGATTGCCATTGGTACAGGTATTTTTCTTAGTATTCTTTTCATCAGTATTTAGTTTATTTGTTAATGGTATTCGTACGGATGGCATTCCTTTGCTTGCCAAAGAGCTTGATGTAGCGGATAATATTAAAATATCGGTTGATGAGCCACAGCTGTTAGCAATTACATTAGAACAAGCGCTTGATTTATATAATAATGGTACCGTATTTATAGATGCTAGAGAACCAGAATATTTTACTGATGGGCATATTATGGGCGCATGGAATGTGCCATTCCTTTTTGAATTAACATTTAAGCTTGATAGTCTCCAGGGAAAGGAGAGTCCAGTTGTTGTTTATTGTAGTGGTGACGAATGTGGTTCAAGTGAAGATTTAGCTTATGAATTACAAGGAGAAGGCTTCTCCAATTTATATGTTTTTAAAGGGGGATGGGATGAATGGAGCGAAAACGGCCACCCAATAGGACCATGATTAATTTACAGAAACGTTCAATATTAGTATTATTTTCAAGATTGATATTAGGGGCAGTTCTTATTGCTGCAAGTATTGACAAAATTCTCCATCCTGAAGCGTTTGCAGAAGTAATTGGAAATTATAATGTGTTACCTTTTGGTCTGGAAAATATTGTTGCTATAACATTACCTATTTTAGAGTTATTTATTGGTTGCTGCCTTATTTTTGGTATAATGCTTGATGGATCAGCAATAATAACGGCTGGAATGATGTGTGTATTTATAATTGCTTTATCACAAGCAATGATTCGAGGAATTGATATTAATTGTGGTTGTTTTAAAGTTTCAGTTGATAATGCTGGAGGTAATATAGGGTATAGAAGAATTATTGAAGATATTTTATTTTTAGGTTTGTCGCTTCTTATTTTAAATCGTGGCGAACGGAAGTGGGAATTGTATCCTAAAACTTAATTGACTCAATAATAAGCACTGTATAAATTCAAACTGCTTTTTATAAATGCGAGAGTAGCTCAGCTGGTAGAGCACCACCTTGCCAAGGTGGATGTCGCGAGTTCGAACCTCGTCTCTCGCTCAGAGAAGAAACCCCTGTTTTATAACGGGGGTTTTCTTTTTATTAAAGTCTTCTTAGTAGTCACACCTATTCAACCCTATATCAAATATATGCTAAAACGGGACACAGAATTATGGGACACACTTTTTTGTTTCTAGACATTTAGGACTACTACTTTGTAATATTGGGTAATTGGAGGTCATTATGATTAAAAATATATCAGTTTTTTTAACTATATTTTTTCCAATATTTTCTTTTGCTCAAGATTCAGAATATAATATAAGCTCCTTTTTAAATATTGGTGAAAAAGCTCAAAATATTCATCATATAGGAGATGCTTGGCTTAATTTATTGAGTAAAGCTGATGAGGATTATAATTATAATGTTGTAATGGCAACATTTAGTCCAAACTCAACATTAGATTGGCATAAACATTCAACGGGACAAGTATTAATTGTTGTAGAAGGTGAAGGATACTATCAAGAACGTGGAAAAGATGTAATAGTGCTAAAAAAAGGTGATGTAATTAAAAGTGCAAAAGGTGTAGAACATTGGCACTCATCAACTCCTAACAGTAAAGTTTCTTATATCGCAATATATGAGAACGATCCTACAATTTGGACTGAAAAATTGACTAAAAAATATTATGATAATATTGATTAAAAGTTGATATTATTTTGTAGGATGATGGGTAGATTTGGAGAAGGAGACACAAATGAATGATATTAATTTAATTACAGACTTTTTTATGTGGTTTTCAATCATAAATATTTCAATAATAATACTTTTTTATATACTTCTTTACTTTGCATTTGACTTTTTTTATATGCCTTTCAAAAAAATATATTTGGGAAGCAAAGAAGAATTTAATAAATCAGTCGTAAATATTTTTTTTCAATATAGAATGCTGACTGGTTTTTTTGCAGTATTTCCCTATATCACATTATTAATTATTAATAACTAAGCCCCTATAATTCGACGCCTATTTGTCTTCCAGCCAATATAAAATAGAAGAAAGTGCGTGAGTCTCATAACCTGATTGGAGATTTTTTGAGCTTAATCTGGGTTTGTATTTGTAAGATGTTAGATTAATTTAACAATAAGACTATGATGCTTTATTATCAAATAAATAATTAAGTTAAAATAAAAGGATTGAAACATTAAAAAAGTCTATTTTAAAATATTTTTCTTATTATTTTTTATTATTGACTGTGCTAAGAAAGAGAAACCAAGTTTCTTAAATGATAATGATCTGATAAGTCAGGCAACTTCTTTCACAAATTCGATGGATAATGCTCCTCAAATAGCCGAATATGTAGTGGACATATTTGAGGATAAAAAAGGTAACCTTTGGTTTGGAACAATGGGGAAGGGAGTGGCTCATTATGATGGAAATATGCTAACCTATATTTCCACCAAAGACGGATTATGTGGAAATACTGTTGTGAGTATTGCAGAAGACCAAGAAGGTAATATCTGGTTTGGTACTCATAATGGCGCTTCAAAATATAATGGGGAAATATTTACCAATTATGGGAGTGAAAAAGGCCTTAGTGGGCTTGGTTGTAACATCCTGATAGATAGGAGTGGTGACATTTGGGCTGGTACAAATGCTGGTCTTTTTCGTTTTAATGGATCTTTTTTCTCTGCGTTTAATATTCCTAACCCAGTTATTGAAAATCCATCTTATTCTTGGGAGGCTGGTAAGGTTTGGAGTCTTATGGAAGATAAAGATGGAAATTTATGGTTCGGAAGAGATGGCTATGGTGCATGTAAGTTTGACGGAACAACTTTTACTCATTTCACTAAAAAAAATGGTCTTTGGAGTAATAACGTCAATAATATTATTGAAGATAGGCAGGGGAATATTTGGTTCACATCTCTTCCTTCCAGCGAACCTGAAGAAATTAAAGAGGGAGGAATATGCCGATATGATGGTGACTCTTTCATCCGTTTTCCTAAAATTGAAGGACTTAATAAAAATTCCTATTATTCTATATATGAAAATCAAATAGGAAATATTTGGATTGGTGCAGCGAACTCTGGAGTTTATCGATATGATGGGAAAATATTCACTTTGTTTAGACATACAGATAGGATGGATTTAACGTGGAGTATGAGTGTTCAAAGTATTTTGGAAGATAGTAATGGAACTCTTTGGTTCGGCTTTTCTGGAGGACTTTTTCGATTAAATGATTCGGTTATAGTAAATGTTACTCAAGAGGGTCCATGGAACTGATTATCAAGGTGATTCTTTACCTGTAGGGGTATATTTATATAGCATTAATTCAATTGATTTCAGGCATACAAGGGAAGTTTCATGATCTAAGAAAGACATTTGCTAGTAGGCTTTACTTTCTAACAGGTCAGGAGTTTTCTTTAATGTTTGCACTAGGACATACGGACACAAGTATGACAGTACATTATACAAAGTTAGATAAGGTTGAATTAAACAGAGCATTTCCTGATATTGTAGCTATGAAAAATAGTGTTGTAGAGGGCAAAACCCCCTTAAAGGTACACAAAGAAAGGTACACTGAGATGTATTCAAACTTTGGATTTATACATGATAAAGTGTAGTTTGTCGTCAATAGTAAAAGGATTTTGCGGGCGTCGTATAATGGCTATTACCCGAGCTTCCCAAGCTCGTGACGTGAGTTCGATTCTCATCGCCCGCTCTTCAAAATAAGTATGGTTATTTATAGATTTATACCTCTTGTTATTTCCTGGATTCTGATTTCAGCCCAGAATTATATGAATGGAAATAAATTATTAATGATAGGTAGTTTAGTTATTCCAATGCTGCTTATAGTTATGAGAAGGCCAGTATTGCTTTTTGTTCAATGGACAACTTTTTTTGGAATCATTATTTGGATAAGAGCTGGTGTGCATTATATAGGTCATATAATTGAACCAAATGGTAATTATTTTATGGTGGTTATATTTTTTTCAATTCTTTCTTTATGGACAGTATTAAGCGGGCTTTTATTATATGATGATAATATTCGCCGTTTGTATCGTTTATAAATTTCAAAAATAATCAAAGGTATAGTATTGATTCAATAACGTAGTTTTTACTTATGAAAATTAATCATATAGAGAAAGATAGTATTGCTGAATCTATTGGTCTAAGAAAAGGAGATCAATTGTATTCAATTGATGGATCTAGAGTTAAAGATGTTATTGACTATCGATTTAAAGTAGCGGATGAAAATATTGTAATTAAGGTTAAGCAAGGTAAAGAACTTATTGAATACGAAATTGAAAAAGATATTGATGATAATTTAGGAATTGGATTTGATGATTTTAAAATTCGTGCATGTGCTAACGATTGCGTTTTTTGTTTTGTTGATCAAAACCCTCCCGGTATGAGAGAAGGTCTATATTTTCGCGATGGAGATTTTCGCATGTCATTTCTTTATGGGCATTTTATTACCATGACGAATATGGGATGGAAACAATTGAAACGAATAGTTGAACAGCAATTATCTCCTTTGTATGTATCTGTTCATGTAACTGACCCAGACAAAAGACTAGAAATGTTTTTATATGGTAAGGATGACTTTTTAATGAAAAAATTTGAATATTTAACGGAGAATGGTATCGAATTACATGCGCAAGTTGTTCTTTGCCCGGGGTGGAATGATGGAAAATTTTTAGAACGAACAATTGCAGATATTTATTCTTTTTATCCTTATACATTATCTATGTCCATTGTACCAGTAGGCCTTACAAAACATAGAGAAGGTCTGCCTAAACTACCTCAAGTAACAGAAGAATATGCTAAAAGATTTATTCCAATAGGTGATAAGCTCTCTAAAAAATATTGTCAAAAGAATGGGAATAATTTTGTTCTTCTTAGTGATGAATGGTTTTTAAAAGTAGGTAATGAGGTACCAGGGTTAGATTATTATGCTGGACATGATTTAATTGAAAACGGAGTTGGTCAGGTAGCACATTTTATTGATGATTGGAAGAATGAGATTGATAATTTCGACTCTTTTAAAGAAATATCAATAAAAGTTACAATTTGCACTGGGACGTTAGTTGCAAACTTTTTTCAAGAAAGATTTATACCTCTTTTTGAATCCTTTTCAAATTTAGATATTCAATTGAAACCCATAGTAAATACATTTTTTGGTGAAGAGGATGTAACGGTAAGTGGACTTTTAACTGGTCACGATATCATATCACAACTACAGGGACAAGAATTAGGAGATCTAGTCTTGTTTTCTAATCGAATTTTAAATGAAGATAATACCGTAACATTGGATGATATGAATTTGGAAAAGATATCTAATTCTTTAAATATACCGGTTAAAGTTGTTGATGATACGCCAGCTGATTTTTTTTCAGCATTAGAAATATGAGTAGACCCTCAATAGCAATTATTGGTCGTCCTAATGTAGGTAAATCAACTTTATTTAATCGTTTGGTAGAAAAACGAAAAGCAATTGTTGATGCCAAAGAAGGTATAACAAGAGATCGGATCAGAGGGACGCTTGAATGGGAGAATCGTTTGTATGATATTATTGATACAGGTGGATATATCCCTGATGATGTTGATGTTTTTAATGCAGCTGTACGTGAACAATCAGAGTTAGCAATTCATGAAGCGGATTTTATTTTATTTCTTGTTGATGGGAAACAAGATCCTACTTCAAGTGATAAGGATTTAGCGAATTTGGTACGTAAATCAGGTAAACCTCATATATTAGCTGTAAATAAATGCGATTCAATGGATTCAGATGATCAACAATTTCGCTTTCATGAATTAGCATTAGAACCGGTTATGGCATTATCTGCATTAACCGGAAGGTTAACTGGCGATATGTTAGAAAAAGTTTCATCATCATTAGGTCATATTTCTGATAAAGAAAGCGATGATTCATATATGCGGTTAGCTATTGTTGGTATGCCAAATGTTGGAAAATCTTCCCTTACAAATGCATTGCTTCAAAAAAATCAGACAATTGTAACACCAATAGCAGGAACTACGCGTGATTCAATCGATACAGCCTTTAAATGGTACGGAAAGACAGTCACCTTGGTTGATACTGCCGGACTACGTAAAAAGGCCAAAGTAAGTGATAATATTGAGTTTTATAGTAATCTTAGAACACATAGTGCAATTGAACAGGCAGATGTTTCTTTAGTATTAATTGATGCAGAAAAAGGTTTTAGCAAGCAGGATAAATCAATTGTTGATTTAGTGATTAAAAAAGGCAAAGGGTTGGTTTTACTAGTAAATAAATGGGATCTTATTGAGGCAGATACCAACACAATGTCTGATATGAAGAAAGAAATTCAACGACAGTTCAAGCCTTTGGATCATTATCCAATATTATTTATTTCTGCACTTACAAAAAGGCGAGTATCAAACATTTTAAAAATAGCTGACAAAGTATTTCATTCACGAATGAAAAGAATAAGTACAAAATTATTAAATAATTTTCTTGATGAGGTAGTAAAAAAGATGTCTATTCCAGCAATTAAAGGTAGAATGATACGAATTAAATTCATCAATCAAGTAAGGACTTCTCCTCCAATGATAATTCTTTATACAAATTATCCTAAATTAGTTCCTGTACATTATCGTCGTTATATGGAGAACCAATTGAGAGAAACGTTTGATTTTCATGGAGTTCCTATCAAATTAGCATTTAGAAAATCATAGACAATGCAATTAATTTTTAAAAAAGAAACGTTTGTTATAAGGGTTTGGGAGCGGGTGGTAGCCAAACCAAGGAGGCAAGTGGAGGGTGAACTTTGGGTAATAATCCCGCTCCCTTATTTAAATAAATGATTTTAATATGAAAAAGTTCCAAAAAAACTATGCTATAGGTTTCTTTCTATTCCAAATAATCCTATTAATTTTTATTTCTAATCCTGTTTTAAATGCCCAGAGTAAAAAAGAATTAAAAGTGTCTTTTTGGAATGTAGAAAACCTATTTGATTTAGAGAACGACCCAGAAAAAAATGATGATGAGTTTTCTATTGGTGGTAGAAAAAATGTTACTACAGAAATATATGATTTGAAGCTCAAAAATTGTGGAGAAGTACTTGAAGATTTAGATGCAGATATATTGGGTATTTGTGAAGTTGAGAATAGATTTATGTTAGAGGAGTTAAATCGGTCTTATACAAATAGAGATTATTCTATTGTTCACTATGATTCTCCGGATAACCGAGGGATAGATTGTGCATTATTATATGATGAACAAGTATTTACTCTTTTAGAATCGAATCAAGTTGAAAACATATTGCCAGGTAATCTACCCACTAGGGATATCATTCATGTAAAAGGATTATTTCATGATCAGCCCCTTCATATTTTTGTTAATCATTGGCCATCAAATTATGGGGGAAGAGAAAAGGCTATACCAAAGCGAGCGGCAACATCTAATTTACTTGAGAATGTACTTTTAAATATCTTAGATAAGGATGTCGATGCAAATATAGTATTAATAGGTGACTTTAATGAAGAGCCAACAGATTCTAATATTACTAGACTTATAGATATGAAAAATGGAAAAAGAAAGGGCAAGCCATTTATTAATTTAATGAATCCCTTAGTTGGAAAAGAGAAGGTTGGAACGTATGTATACCGAGGCAAAGATAATTTGATTGATCAAATTATGATAAGTTCTGGATTGATTAATTCTGGTCCACTAAATATAATTCCTGGATCTATTGAAATTCTAGATTTGCCAAAATACCGTCAGCAAGAGGGGAAATATGCTCATTATCCTTTTCGGTTTTGGGCAGGAAATCGTTTATTGGGTGGATATTCTGATCATCTTGCTATCAGCTGTACTTTATTTATTGATCGTTAAATATGTTCCAAAAATTGAAACATAATATATTTATTGTACTAATCTTTTTCTTTATTAGCTGTGCGCTGGACAGCCCAGACGAAAATAAACTTCCTCAATGGTCAACAATATTAGAGGTTCCTATTATTCAGACAACTCTTGATCTAAATGAATTTCTTGAAGACTCATTGATTGCTACCTATCCATTAGGTGAAGGAGGAGATTCGATTTTTGTTTTTAATAAAACGATCCAATTGGATACAGTTACAGTAGGAGATAAACTAAAAATTGATCCAATTGACAAGGGCATTGTTCAATATGCAAGTGCTATAGATATTGATACTTCAGAAACAACATTTTCCATAAGATATGATTCTGTCGGACTTGATGATATATCTGAGCTTATAAATGCAGAAATAGGATTAATTAATTTAGATAATATTAACAGTCAAAATACGGACCCAATATCATTTTCTGATGCAATGCCATCATCTTTAGTTGATGTAATTGAAGCAGCTATAAATGCTGCAGGAGGGAATGCTGAAGTAGTAGTTGATACGGCTGCACTTATTCCGCAGCAAAAAACAATTAATTTTGAATCATTTACCTCTGCAGCAATTGATTCAGGCTTTATCGATGTGAAAATATATAATAATTTATTTATTCCTCTTGGAGCACCCATATATGTTGATATTAAGAATAGTATAGGTACGGAGTTATTCCAAATGGTTTGGAATTCAGAAATTGCTGCAGGTGATTCGTCAACTATTTCTCAAAATGTGAGTGGAATGACTTTACCTGGTGATATGTTGGTTGAGGTTTCAGGCACATCAAATGGATCGCAGGGCGAAGAAGTTGCTATTACAACTGCGGATCTAAGTTCAACATTTACCATTAATGTTTCTGCACGGGATTTTAGTGTATCAGAGGCAACAGCTGTAGTACCCTCGCAGACAATCAATGATACGAATGTAATTACAATAAATCCATCACAAACAATTGTAGAACAGGCTATTATGTCACATGGTGAGCTGGATATTGCTGTAACAAATAATTTGCCGTTGACAGGCAATATACTTCTCAATATACCAAGTCTTTACTTTGAATCAATAGATTCAACATTAAAATTAAACTTTTTATTAGAATCAGGATCATTTTCAATGCCTACAGTAGATTTAGATGGATGGTCCTTACTAATGAGTTTTGATAATCAGTTGTTAAACTATGATTATATCATCATAACAAATGATACAGATCCAGATAATATTTCAATATCACAAACAAATAATGTGGAACTTGATTTAAATATTTCTAATATATTTTTTAGATCGGTTACGGGACAAATTGAATCTCAAATTGTGGAGCAATCTGGGGATATTAATATTGAATCTGAATCTAGAATTCAAAGTGCCAACATATCAAACGGGCAAATGAATTTAATTGTAGATAATCGTATTGGTGGATCATCGAATGTTCATTTAACAGTACCAGAACTAATGAGAGGAAATAATATACTGGATTCATTATTATTTATTAATTCTGGAGTGAATGAATTTGTAATTCCTCTTTCTGAATACGAATTGCATCCCATAAGTGTTGATGATCAACGATTAACCTATAATACAAATACAACAACTTTAGTTGAAACAAGCACCTACTTCTTGCATGATTCTATAAGTATTACTTTAAATCTTACTGATTTAACGTTTAATGCTGTTTCAGGTTACTTGAATCAAGATGATAATATTCAAATGGATAGAATTGATTTAGATAATGATACTAAGATACAAACTGCAGAGATTGATTCAGGGAAAATATTATTTACTATTCAAAATTTTATTGGACTAGAAGCAGATGTTATCTTTTCAATAAATGAATTAAAGGAAGGAAGTGATCCGCTTGAAACTTCATTTCAAATAAGTTCATCTACTGATCCGCTTCAACGTGAGATTGATTTATCAGGTTACACTTTAAGTCTACCGCTAGATTCACAGAGTGTGAATTATACATCAACTTTATCAATTCCAAATGATCAATTATTGTCATTAACGCTTAATGATTCTATTTCCATAGATGTGTTAATTGACACCTTGTGGTTTGGTTCCATAACTGGAATTGTTGATACTGTAGATGTTACAATTGACACAGTTAAAAAAGAAATTTCTGCCCTTCCTGAAGATATGGATGGATTCGATTTTGCAAATGTAGAAATTTCAATAGATTTTGAATCAGGGATTACTATCCCTGTATTTTTAGACTTAACATTGGAATCAAGTAATTCTGATGGTGCTTCTGAAATAGTTTCTATTTCCAACTGGAATATTTCCGATAGTTCAACAGTAATTGTTCCAAATGCAAGTACATTAATTAATGTACAGCCAGATCAAATATTGTCATACGGGTCTGCAAGAGTGGGTGGAGATGGAACAGTAGGGTCGGTGACATCAGATGAAATTATCTTAGGTCAGCTATCTGTTAGAGCTCCACTTGAATTTGAGATAGGTCAAAATGCACTAATCACTACAGATCCTACGTTGTTCAATGAAAATAAATCTGAGATAATCCCTGAAGAGATTGAAAATATTGTACTTTTTGTTCAATATGATAACGATTTTGAATTTGGAAGTATAATTACCGTATCAATGAGTCAGGATACTTTAGATTTTGAATCTGGAAATGCAGATCTTTTGATTGATGCATTGCAGATTGAATCCATGTCATCCGGTATTGATTCAATTGAATTAAATGATAATCGATTGGGTTTATTTAACCAGGATAGCGTATATCTGAGGGTTGAAATAAAAGTCATTGGTCAAGAGGATGATAATGGAAATCCTATTTCATCGAAGTTTTTGAGTACAGATGAGATGCAATTAAACATTTATGGACGAGTACAGTATCTAATTGATGGTCCTGATATATTGGATTCCGAATGATGAAATATATATATCCATCTCTAATTCTTTTTTCAATTATATTTGCACAACATAATCCTATACAAACGGCTACTGCGGGCGCTTACCATGCCCGATCATTTGGAAATCACGCTATTCAAAATAATCCTGCCTTGCTGGGTAAATTTGGGGAAAAAATTGTATTTGGATCTCTTGAAATAGACAGTTTGATCATTGAATTTCCTGACTCATTAAGTACTCAAGAAAATGATAGCAATATTATTGTCATCGATTCATTGATCAACTATTACTCGGTGCAATTAATTGCTAACGCTGACCGTAAAATGGTAAAAAAGGTTAAGAAAGAATATCTTGCAACGTTTGGTAGAGAGATTCATGCTGTAATAATTACTGAAGAAACCATGTATAAGTTTCGTGTTGGTGATTTTTTATCAAGAGATTCTGTAAATTTATTTAGAGATTCACTTATTGCCTCAGGTTATGATGACGCATGGGTAGTCACGTCTAATCAACCCTTGGCCCTAAAAGATCAGGTGACTCCGTATTTTACAATGACGATTGCTAGTTTTGAAGGCGATTTAGGAAACAATACATTATATCCTGAGTGGATAAATAATCAATTATTTGGAGGTTTGGATTTACGCGGTTCTTCTGAAAAAGAAAACTTTCTTTCTATATTCAATTCAAATGGGATTGATATAAATTTTCAAGGAAGCCTGAACTGGCTCAATTTTGGTATGGGGAACTTAGCGATATCAATGTTTCAACCAAAAATATATAGTTCTTTAACTTTACCCAAAGGGATTATGGATGTGCTATTCAATGGTTTACAATTTGATCAACCGCAAGATTTATCTGATCTATCATTAAATTTATTATTTGCAGCACCATTATCACTTTCGTACGGTCGACAATTAGAGATTCCTGCTTTAGAGGGTAAAGTAGATAAATTTTATGCTGGTGCAGGAATCAATATATTGCTGGGTTTTACTGATGTTCATATAGAGTCAGATAATATGCAAATTGTTACAACATCAGATAGTATTTTTATAAACGGTAAAAATAGTTTGATATCAAATATTGATCATGATAACAATATATATTTTGGAAATGGTTTCAGTATAGATTTTGGTGTTGCTGCCAATATTAATCCTAGAGTAAATATTAGCCTTGCAATGCAAAACTTGCTTGGTTCTATTACTTGGCCAAAGACATATAGTAATTTCCATGAATTTGCCATAAGTGTTTCCTCAGATGAATTGGAAGATATCAGTGATTATAAAAGTACTGAAATGGATTCATTAACAGAAAGTTTCACTATTAATGATACAACATATGATTTGGGATCAAGGAATACGAAGTACCCGGGGAAAATCATGTTGGGTGGATCTTATAAAATATCTAATATATTTGTTTTTGATATTGCTTTAACTCAATATTTGAAAAATGATTACTTTTCACAAACAGACCCAAAGATTTCAATGGGATTAGAGATCGCATCTCTTCCAAAGTTTCCAATATATTTTGGAATGAGTACAGGCGGACTTTATGGATTTACTTGGGGTGGTGGATTCTCTCTTAATTTAGGTGGCTTTCAATGGAATATTGGTGTTGGAGAAAATGGAGGTTTCTTTAATAACGCAAAGGGAGTTCGCTTCTCTACAGAGTTCCGTTTAATTTTTTAATTTAAACTCACCATTGACCATAAGCAATTTGTGTTCTAACTTTGCCGGCGCCTTTTTATAAAAAATTAATGATCGCGGGGTAGAGCAGTCTGGTAGCTCGTCGGGCTCATAACCCGGAGGTCGCAAGTTCAAATCTTGCCCCCGCTACAATGAAAACCCGTCTTATTGACGGGTTTTTTTCTTGTAGGAATATGTGTAGACAATGGTCTATATCAATTTTGTTTTTTATTATCATTTTAATGTATAATTTCAAGGATGATAAGTACAATAATACTAACATCTGTTGGTGCTGTAGCTGGCTTTGCTTATGCGTCTATTATTGGTTGTGATACAGTATGCTCAATTGCATCCTCGTCACTAAATACCACTGTTTATGGTGCATTTGCTGGCTTTATGATTGCATTTCCAATTAATAAAAAATTTAAGAAATAAGAAAAAGAAATTTTTCATATAATCTTAGTTCATTGAACGAGATTGTAGTTCGCGTATCTTAATATTTTCCCTCCACTAACATAGTGTAGTCTACCTACGTCTATAATTTCAGATAACCAAAGTTATTTTTATGAGTATTCAATAATGTTTTGTGTAAAGTGTGGAAGTCATACTAAAAAAATAAATATACCTGATGATATAATTAAACGTGATGTGTGTACGGTGTGTGCTCATGTACACTATAAAAATCCCAAAATAATTGTAGGGTCTCTACCTGTAAAGAATGATAAAGTTTTATTATGTAAACGTGATATTGAACCTTCTAGGGGTAGGTGGACACTCCCTTCAGGATATATGGAATTAGGTGAATCGTTAGAAGAAGGTTCAAAAAGAGAATCTCTGGAAGAAGCTAACCTAAAATATGAAATAGTAAAATTATACGGAACATACAGTATACCAAGAATTGGCCAAGTACTATTTATTTATTTGGGAAAAATTATGAATGATGACTACCATGCGGTAGCTGAAACATCCGAAGTGAGACTTTTTCAAATAAATGAAATACCGTGGGAAGAAATCGCATTCCCTTCAGTCGATTTCTTTTTAAAGAAATATGTTGAGGATTATAATGATGGTAATAATTTTAAATTTCACACGAACTATTCTGAATTAATTTCAACCTAGATATAGCCTTATGAGAAAAGAAAATTTTAGAAATATTGCAATAATTGCTCATGTAGATCATGGTAAAACTACTCTTGTTAATGGAATGTTAAAACAAAGTGGAACCTTTAAAGCGCATCAAGATGTTGCTGATAGAATAATGGATTCAATGGATCTTGAAAAGGAACGTGGGATAACTATTACAGCAAAAAATACGGCAGTATTTTATAATGAAATAAAGATTAATATTCTTGATACACCAGGACATGCTGATTTTGGAGGAGAAGTTGAGAGAAGCTTAAATCTAGTTGATGGAGCATTATTACTTGTTGATGCAAGTGAAGGTCCATTACCGCAAACGCGCTTTGTATTAAAAAAAGCACTTGAAAGAGAATTACCAATTATTTTAGTTATTAATAAGATTGATAGATCAGATGCGAGAATTAGTGAAGTTGTTGATGAAGTGTATGACTTATTTATAGATCTTGATGCTTCCGATAAACAAATAGAATTTCCAATTATTTATTCAAATGCTAAGCAAGGAATATCATTTAACAATCTCGATGATAAATCAACTGATCTTACTTCATTATTTGAATCTATCATTGCTAATATTAAAGGACCAAAAATATCTGATAATGATACACCGCAATTTTTAATAACTAGCCTAGATTATGATTCTTATGTAGGACAGATAGCTGTTGGCAGATTAAATAACGGTGCATTATCAATGAATAAATTGTATTCACTATGTACAATTGATGATAATAAAGCAAATCAAAAGTTTTCTGCACTTTATACTTTTCAAGGGTTAAATAAGATGCAGGTTGAAGAAGTGGAAGCGGGAGATATAATTGCTTTTGCTGGTATAGAAGGTATCTCCATTGGTGATACAATATCAGATAATGAAAATCCAAAACCTTTACCTCGTATTAAAGTTGATGAGCCAACTGTATCGATGCTGTTTTACGTTAATGATAGTCCTTTCTCAGGTCAGGATGGAAAATTTTTAACTACCAGGCATATATCGGAGAGATTAAATAAGGAAACTTTAAGTAATGTTGCCATTCAAGTTATCCCTACAAGTAGAACCAATGTGTTTGAGGTTCGTGGAAGAGGAGAGTTACAAATGGCTATATTGATTGAGACAATGCGAAGAGAAGGGTTTGAGTTTATGGTTTCAAAGCCTCAAGTAATTACTAAAAAAGAAGGCGATAAAGTGCTTGAGCCCATGGAAAAAGTATTTTTAGATGTACCGGAAGATAACGTTGGTATATTGACAGAGAAACTTTCTACAAGAAAAGGAAAAATGACGAATCTTCAAAATAATGGTACGGGCCGTGTAAATATTGAGTTTTCAATACCATCTAGAGGGCTTATTGGATTTAGATCACAATTTATGACAGATACAAAAGGCGCAGGTATAATGAACAAATTATTTGATGGGTATGCGCCTTGGTTTGGTCCTATTCCTCAAAGAAATTCTGGCGCAATTGTTTCAGATCGTAATGGAAAAGTAACAACATATGCATGTGTAGGAATGGTAGATCGTGGAGAATTATTTTTAGATGTTGGGACAGATGTTTATAATGGAATGATTATTGGTGAGCGTAATAGGGAAGGTGATTTAAATGTTAATATTACTAAAGAAAAAAAACTTACAAATATGCGCGCTGCAGGGTCAGATAATACAGTAACACTCCGCCCACCAAGAAATTTATCATTAGACCAATATATTGAATTTATTGCGGAAGACGAATTGGTAGAGGTTACACCTATAAATATTCGATTAAGAAAAATGGAATTAGATCAGAATAAACGATTATCTATGAAAAGAAAAGAAAAACGTAATTAAATAATAGAATCAATATGGATTTTATTGATAACATATTTTTAATTTTTGTTTTATAAATTGTAGTGAGTTTAATAAATATCAATTATAATAAAATTCAAAGGAGCAATCTGTGTCACAGCATTCATTTCAAACTGAAGTAAGTCAGCTACTTAATCTTATCATACATTCCTTATACTCTCATAAGGAAATATTTCTTCGTGAATTAATATCAAATGCATCTGATGCGTTGGATAAGCTTCGCTATTTAACTTTAACAAATGATGATTTCAAATCATTGAATTTTGATCCAAAAGTATCTATGGATTTTGTAGATGGAGATAATCCAACATTAACAATAACTGATACTGGTATTGGAATGAGTAAGAAAGAGTTAGAAGGTAATCTGGGTACAATTGCAAGATCTGGAACAAAAAATTTTTTAAATAAGATGTCTGGTGATGCGCAAAAAGATGCTCAATTAATTGGTCAATTTGGTGTTGGGTTTTACTCGAGCTTTATGGTCGCAGATCATGTAGATGTTGTGAGTTTAAAAGCAGGTAATAAAGAGGCTTGGAAATGGTCAAGTGATGGAAAATCAGGTTTTGAAATTGTAAAAGATGTCAAAAAAGATAATGGTACGATTATAACACTACATTTGAATGATGAAGGAAAAGAGTTTGCAAACAGATGGCAGATTGAAAATCTTGTAAAAAAATATTCGGACCATATTGATTTTCCAATATTTCTAACCTATGCTGATATTGAATATGATGATGAAGGGAAAGAAAAAAGTAGATCATCCAAAACAGATCAAATAAATAATGCAAAAGCATTTTGGACGCGATCACCAAAAGAGGTAAAAAAGAAAGAATACAAAGAATTTTATAAATCATTATCGAATGATATGGATGATCCCTTTGAATGGGTCCATTATCGTGCAGAGGGTAGTTTAGAATATACGATACTATTTTTTATACCTTCAAAAGCTCCATCTGATATTTTTCGAGCAGATTATCAATCTGGCGTAAAATTATATGTAAACCGTGTTTTTATTACTGATGATGATAAAGAGCTTCTACCACCATGGATGCGCTTTGTAAAGGGCGTTATTGATTCTTCGGACTTACCATTGAATGTTAGCCGTGAAATACTTCAGCAGAATCGAGTAATGGCAAATATTCGTTCAAATTCAGTGAAAAAAGTGCTAGATAAATTGCAAACAGTTGCAAAGAATAAAGACAAATATGCTGAGTTTTACGAACAATATGGTCGATTGATTAAAGAAGGCGTTTATCAAGATTTTGAACATAAAGATGCGTTAACTGATCTGTTGAGATATGCATCAACAAAAGATGATGGTCTTGTATCTCTAAAAGAATACGTTGGTAGAATGAAAGATGATCAAAAATCTATTTATTATATTACAGGTCAAAATCAGATTTCTCTTCGAAATTCACCTCTGCTGGAAATGTATGAAAAAAAGGATATAGAAGTCCTGATATTGGATGATGAAATAGATGAAATTGTTATTTCATCTGTTCCAAAATATGATGAGAAAGAACTCAAATCAGTGAACCGAAGTGGAGCTGCAGATGATTTTTCCGAGGACAAAGACAAAGACAAAGAAGAATCTTTAAAACCAGTACTAAAGAAAATAAAAAAGATATTGGGTGATAGAGTGAAGGATGTAAAAATATCAAGTCGTTTAAGCGATTCCCCTTCTTGTGTGGTGGTTGATGAAAATGATCCAACATCTCAAATGCAAGAGATCATGCGTTCCATGGGCCAAGCAGAATTACCTGATGTCAAACCAATCTTAGAAGTAAATCCTAATCATAAGATTATCAAAAAATTAAAGGAAAAAACAAGACAGAAATCATTTAATGATATTGCTTTTCTTTTATATGAACAAGCACTGATTCAGGAAGGTGTCAAGCTTGATAATCCTGCGGAATTTACTGAGCGACTGAATAAAGTTATTGTTGAAACTTTATAAGCTATATCAGTACGAATAACTTAAATAAAATAATCAAGGAAGCCTGTGTTGATTCATCAATACAGGCTATTCAAGCTGAGCAAGATGGCGCAAATAGAATTGAATTGTGTAAAGACCTTGATCTTGATGGTCTTACTCCAGATGTAAATGTTATTAAGAATACATTAATTTCTGTAAATATACCTATAAAAGTAATGATTCGCCCACGAGCCGGAAATTTCATTTATTATTACGATGATGTGAAAAAAATGGAACGCGAAATTGATATTTGTAAAGATTTAAATATACCTGAGATCGTTATTGGCGCATTAACGGATAGTGCAAATATTGATATCAAATTAACAGATAAACTTGCTTCAAGAGCCTATCCAATGGCAGTTACATTTCATAAAGCAATCGATTATACAGAAGATATTTTATTCGAATTAAATCGTTTATCCAAAATTGATTATATATCGAGTATTTTAACTTCAGGTGGAGAGGATAGCGCACTAAAAGGTGCCGGTATGATAACTAAAATGATTAACAAGTTTGGAAAACGGTTTACAATTATTGCAGCAGGATCTATCACAAATGAAAATCTAGTTCAAATACACGATTTAATAAAAGCGAACGAGTATCATGGTAAGAAAATTGTTTGTAGTTTGTAGAGATTATATATTCTTTACTAATGGATTTAATCATCTATCTATTCAATGAAAAAAAATAAGTTTAAACTATGATATATCGTATAGCTATTTATGTTACTTTGATAACTACTTTTATTTTTGGCAAATCGTATACCATTGATAACGTTGAAATTCAATCGACCATACGAAAAGATGGCATTGTGCAATTTACGGAAAAAAGAGTATTTACTTTTAAAGGTAGCTTTACGTATGCATATCAAATTATTGATAAAAAAAAATTTAAAGAAATATTTGATATTCAGGTTTCAGAAAATGGACGTGACTATATAAATGATAAGTCATCTAATCCATATACATTTAAGATAATTCCTTCAAAAAAATCAATCAAGATTCGCTGGTATCACCATTCGAAAGATGAAACAAAAGAATTTGCTGTTTCCTATAAGCTAAGAGATGCAATACGTATTGGTCCAAAAGATGCACAATTTCACTGGACATATTTGGGTTCTGATTGGGATAAAAGCGCCAATCAGCTTCGTATTGAACAGAGGTTTGAAGAAGAAATTTCTAAAAAAGAATTATGGTTTAAAGCCACAGGTATTAAACAGGAAAATAGAAATTTAAGTTATAGTGGTAATAAATTATCTCTAGCGACTGGAAGAGTCTCTCATGAAAGAAAAGTTCGAATAAATACAATATTTCCCAGTAGTTATTTTACAGTATTAAATTTAAATGATAAGAATTTTTCAAAAAGTGAATATTTTAATGATATAGAACAAGAAGAAAAGAAAAGTTCCATATCAAACATTGTTTCTGTTGTAGTAATTATCTTTTCAATATTTTGGTTAATCGCTCGATATCTTAAACATGGAAAAGCACATAAAATTGAAACGGAGAATATAGATCCAGATTATATTCAATGGCCTACACAACACCATCCTGCACTGGTATCGTATTTGTATTCAGGACAAGAAGTTACAGGGCATGCAATACTTGCAACATTAATGAGGCTTGGGCAAAAAGGATGCATTACAGTAAAGGAAATAGAAACCACAACAAAATCTTTTTTTCGCACAAAGAAAAAGAAAAATATACAAATCAGTAAAGGCGATAGTTCTCTAGAATCCAATTTAGATCATTGGGATAAAATTCTTTTAGAGCAAGTGAATAGGTGTTTAAACAAGGGAGAAAACACACTGGATAAATTGTTTACATCCTTATCATACGATAGCACCTTTATGAGCTCATGGAAAAAAGAAATAAAAAGAAATATAAAAAAGAATCATTGGAAGGATTCTCCTCCACTGTTTAGTTCATTTATATTTTTATTTGGACATTTGCTTATGATTGGATTAGAAGTGTACATGTTTAATGGACCCGTTTCGTTTATAGCAATATGTATCCTTCTAGGCATGGGAATCATTGGTGCTTTTGCTATGTCACGATTATCAAAAGAAGCTAAAGGATATCAGAAAAGTTGGAAAACAATGCATTTATTCATCAAGAGAAAAAAAATACCCCAAAATCATGAATTGGATATGAATGAGTTACTGCAATATTCTATTGTTATTGAAGCTGTAAAAGGTTTAAAGAAAATCTTAAAAAATTATGTACCTAAAAGTGAAGATACATTTATTTGGTTTGGAGGTACAGGCGATGGTTCAATGAATATGGATACCTTTTCTTCTAGTATTTCAAGTATGGTTGACACAGGAGCAGCAATGAGCGCTGGGTTTGCAGGAGATGGTGGAGCTGGCGGTGGTGGTGGAGCTGGCGGTGGCGGTGGCGGTGGTGCAGGCTAGCATAAAATTATAGCTGGAACTACCACGCTTATATTAAATATATTTTTTTAATTTTATCTAAATGGTTGAATTAATTACCTTAATAAGTGCAGCCTTTATAACCTCCATTATATCAGCTATAATTGGAATGGGTGGTGGTGTGACTCTTCTTGGCATTATGGCAATTATAATACCCGACGGATACATGGTTGTTGCCTTTCATGGCGTAATTCAGTTAGTGAGTAATGTTACGAGAACAACTGTATATCGTGAACACGTGTATCAACCAATATTAAAAAAGTTTTTTATTGGTATAATTCCAGGATTATTCTTTGCAGTATTATTCATTATTGGTTTAATTAATTATTTTGATTTTCAATCTGCAAGTGAATTTAAAATTGATTTTTTAAAACCATTAATTGGCATTTATATTATTTGGTTTCTTTATCTAAAAAAGAAGAAAAAAATTCAATCAGATAGAATTTTTTTGTTAATGGGTATTCTAAGTGGTTTGGTAACAGTATTCATTGGAGCAGCAGGACCTCTTATAGCACCTTTTTTTATTGATCGTAATCTATCAAAGGAAAATATTGTTGCTACAAAAGCTGCTTGTCAGGCAATAGGCCATATTGGGAAAATACCTATTTTTATTTATTTCTTTGATGTGAACTATTTTCATCATTGGCATGTACTACTCCCATTAGTTATCTCAGTATATTTTGGAACTAGAATAGGAAAAAGATATCTTGGAAAATTATCGGAAAAATTATTTTCAAGACTATTTCGATTTGTTTTAACATTAATTGCTTTTCATTTAATTATAGAAAAGTTATTGATTTCATTTTGATATCTAAATGCGGATTAATTGAATAATTATTGTAACTTTTTAAATCTCTTATATGAAAAAATTCTATTTAATTACACTTTTTACTACGTTTTTATACGCTAATAATCAAGAAGAACTGATTATGGATATAGAAAATAGTTTAATGGCAGTATGTTGTTGGAGTGGGACTGTTTTTGACCATGGTAATTCAGATATGGAAACTACAATTGCAACTATGGTACAATCTGGAAATACAAAATCGCAAATAATGGACCATTTTGTTAATCAATATGGTGAAAGAGTGCTAGCTATTCCAGTTATGTCTGGTTTTAATTTGTTAGCATGGATTACACCTATAATTATTGGTATAATTGGTATCATCATTTGGTATCGCTATCTTAATATGTCATCTAATAGAATACCTATAAAAAATGAATATGATGATATTCCAAATATTGATCAGATTGAACAAGAATTGAAAGAAATAGAATAGGATTTTTACTACTTAATTTTATTATAATTTGAAAAATAAGAATATTCAATTATGTCAAAATATTTACGATATCTAGCCACACCATTATTAGTATCTACCGCTATATATTTTGCTGCTATGGGTAAAGAATGGATATGGATATATCTAATAGGTTTTAATATTTTTGTTATTTTTGGTGATGCTTTTTTAGGAAATGATAAGTCCACACCCGAATATAAATATCCTATTGTATTACGATTGCTATTATTTATTAATTTGCCATTAGTTGGGATTCTTGTAAGCGTTGCTGTGTATATGGCTGGAAATATATCAATTCCTATGTTTGAACATGCTATCATCTTTTTAACTGGACATGATATTTATTTGACAAGAATTGGTACCGAGTCTTGGCATTTAGTAGGATATATTTTTACGGTTGGTTTAATGGTGGGGCCAGGGGCTACCATTCCTGGACATGAATTAGTTCATCATAAGAAAAATAAATTAGATTGGTTTATGGGTAATCTGATGCTTTCCTTTAGTATAGATAATGCGTTTGCTGTAGAGCACGTTCATGGTCATCATAAAAATGTCGGATTAGCTTCGGATCCTGCAACGGCAAAACGGGGACAAGGTCTGTTTAGATTTTTCATTGAAAGTTCTATTAAAGAACATCGTGATGCATGGAAAATTGAATTAAAGCGATTGAGAAAACGAGGACATTTTGCATACAGTCTTTCTAATAAAATGATTATTGGTTATTTGCAAAGTTCTATTATTGCTGTGGTGGCATTTTTTCTTTCTGGATGGTATGGCGTCTTAATGTTTCTTGGCATTGCTATTTTTGCTAAATTTTTTCTGGAATCCATAAACTATGTAGAGCACTATGGGTTGGTTCGTATAAAAGGAACTCCTGTTGAATTGCATCATTCATGGAATACAAATAAGCGAATTAGCAGTATTTTGTTGTATAACGTCACTCGCCATTCTCATCATCATGAACAGGGGAGTTTAGAGTTTTGGAAACTAAAACCAAAAAATAATGCGCCTGAAATGCCTTATGGATATTTATCTACATTATATATAGTTGTATTTTTCCCATGGCTATATCGAAAAATGATGGAGCCAAAATTAGAATACTGGAAAGACAATTACGCTTCAGAAGATGAAAGACAATTAGCAGCCTAGTATTTCTTCTATTTATTGATTCATTA
>SGYN01000019.1 GCA_004321715.1 bacterium
TACTTAAAGGTGGAAAAATTTTTGATCCAAATTCAGATAAGTTGAAAAAATCTGATGTACTAATTAAAAAAAATAAGATAGAAGCAATAGATACAAAAATTGAAGATGATAATATTTATACAATTGATTGTAATGGTTTAATTGTAACTCATGGATTCTGTGATCTTCATGTTCATTTTAGGGAACCTGGTCAAGAAGATAAAGAAACCTTAGAAACCGGTTCTCTCGCAGCATTAGCAGGTGGATTTACCCGTGTTTGTGCTATGCCAAATACTATTCCACCACTAGATTCGCCTGAAGCGATAAATTTTATTGTTGATAAATCGACTGAATACCCAATATATATCCATCCTATTGGTGCAGTAACTAAAGGTCAAAAAGGCAAGGATCTAACGGAAATACAAGGTATGATTAAAGAAGGTGCTGTTGCCATAAGTGATGATGGTCTTCCTATATCTGATGCTCAAATTATGCGATTAGCCTTAGAATATACCTCTATGTTTGATATCCCAGTAATCAACCATGCTGAAGATGAATGTTTACGTAATAATGGCGTAATGAATGAAGGAGTTAATTCAATAAAGCTAGGTCTTAAAGGTAATCCATCTTTATCAGAATCAATTATGGTTCAGAGAGATCTTGAACTAGCAAATCTTATAAATACAAAAATCCATGTTCCTCATGTTTCCACAAGCGAAGCTCTATTACATATTAAAAGAATGAAAAAAAATAATCCTAAAATATCAGCAGAAGTCACACCGCATCATTTATATTTCAATGATCAACAGCTTTCTACTTATAATACAAATTTTAAAGTTGCACCACCTATTCGTTCTGAGAACAATCGAAAGGCTCTAATAAAGGGTGTAAAAGATGGGACTATAGATTGTATTGCTACTGATCATGCTCCACATACTGTAGAAGAAAAAGAAGCTTCATTTGATATGGCTCCATTTGGTATGATTGGTTTAGAGAGTTGTTTTGGAGTTATAAATAAAATTTTAGGTTTGCCAATTAATGAAATAATTAAACTTGTTACGAAAAACCCAAGAGCAATTATGAGCTTTAATAATAATTTATTTGATATAGGATCTCATTTAGAATTAACAATAATTGACCCTGATATGGAATGGGTATTCTCTGAAAAAAATATTTATTCTAAATCTAAAAATTCACCTTTTTTAGGAGAAACATTAAAAGGAAAAGTTATTTATACAATTTCAAAGGGATATTTAGCTGATTTAAATACAAAAAATTAGCTTACAATTAAAGTTATTATTTATTGACATAAATGAACGTAATAAGCTATCTTCAGCGGCTTTATTCGAACTGAAAAGAAATGAATACATTTTCAATAAAACAATCTGAAATTAATAAAGACTGGCTTGTAGCTGATGCAAATGGGCAGACTTTGGGACGTTTTGCATCTAAAATTGCACAATTACTTAAAGGGAAACATAAGCCAACTTATACTCCACATATGGATATGGGAGATTGTGTTATTGTAATTAATGCTGAAAAGATTATTCTTTCAGGTTCAAAAGAAAAAGATAAAACATATTTTAGTCATTCAGGTTATCCTGGTGCTACCTCTTTTATTGGAGTATCACATGTGAGAAAATATTATCCTGAAAGAATTTTAGAGTCTGCTGTTAAGGGAATGCTCCCAAAAAATAAATTGGGTCGTAAAATTATGACGCATCTTCGTATATACAGTGGACCAACACATCCCCATTTTGCTCAAAATCCGAAGGAAATTAAATTATAATGGCTTCATTGCTAAAGAATGGTACAGGTAGAAGAAAATCCTCAGTGGCAAGAGTATATCTTGCATCTGGGAAAGGTAAAATCACAATAAATGGAAGAGATTTCAGGAAATATCTTTGTCGAGCAACTTTAGCAAATGTTGTTTTAGAACCATTAGAAGCCATTGATAAAGTTAAAGCTTATGATTTTAATATTAATGTTCATGGTGGTGGCTTAACTGGTCAAGCAGGAGCAATTCGATTAGGAATTGCGAGAGCCTTACTGGAAGAAAATGTTGATTATCGTTCCTTATTAAAAGCAGGTGGCTTTCTAAAAAGAGATTCAAGAAAGGTCGAGAGAAAAAAATATGGTCAGCCCGGAGCGCGTAAAAGATTTCAATTTTCTAAACGTTAATACATTATGTCTGAAGTAAACTTTAAAAATTTATTAAGCACTGGTGCTCATTTTGGTCACGTTACCAGAAAATGGCACCCCTCATACGCACCTTATATTCTTATGGAAAGAAATGGTGTACATATAATTAATTTAGAAGAAACATTATCTGGGTTAAAAAAAGCCCAGGATTTTCTTACTAAAATTGTAAAGAAAAATGGTGAAGTGCTTTTTGTAGGCACTAAAAAGCAAGCAAAAGATATCGTTCAGCAAGAAGCTGATCGCTGTGGCATGTTCTATGTTGTAGAGAGATGGCTAGGTGGAACACTTACTAATTATTCAACAATTAAAAAAAGCATTAAACGCTTACAAATGCTTGAAAAAGAAGGTTCAAGTATATATAGAGATTTAACAAAAAAAGAAATCCAAATGCTAAATCGTGAGCGTGTTAAGCTAGCAGATCAACATCGCGGTATTAAAGATATGCGAAGAGTTCCGGATGTATTAGTAGTAGTTGATGCTAACTTTGAGTCTACTGCTGTTCAGGAAGCGATAAGATTAGAAATTCCAGTAATAGCTATAGTCGATAGTAATACTGATCCTTCGATTGTTAGTCATGTTATACCAGCAAATGATGATTCCATTAGAACTATACAATTAATATTGTCTGCTCTTACTGATGCAATTTTATCTGCACAAGTAAAAGATCTAGATAAACAAAATCAAAAAACTAACGATAATCAAACTACAAAAAAGAATGTTTATTTAGATTCAGATAATTCTGATAATATATCTGATAAAAAAGTTTTATCAGATGATAAGGATGAAGATAAAGCTGTTAAAGATGACGCTGATGCAATGGATAAAAATAATGGGAAAGTAGAGAATGATAAATGAGTGTAGATGCTAAAACTGTAAAAGTTTTACGTGAGAAAACTGGTGCGGGAATGATGGATTGTAAGAGAGCGCTTGTTGAGACTAGGGGGGATCTTGAAAAAGCTGTTGAGGAATTAAGGAAAGCTGGTGTAGCAAAGGCTGAAAAAAAAGGATCTAGAACTGCTCAAGAAGGACTTATATATTCTTACATTCATCATGGTGGAAGATTAGGAGTTTTATTGGAAGTGAACTGTGAAACTGATTTTGTAGCTAAAACAGACGGCTTTAAAGAGTTAGTACATAATTTATCTATACAGATTGCTGCTACAAACCCTGTTTCAGTTAGTAGAGATTCTGTATCAGAAGATATAGTAAAGAATGAAAAAAATATTTATATGGAACAAGCAAAAAGCTCTAAGAAGCCAGAAAATGTTATCGAAAAAATTGTTGAAGGTAAGATGGATAAATATTTTCAGGAAAACTGCTTGCTTGAGCAACCTTTTATTAAAGATCCAGATAAGACAATAAAGGATCTAATTACTGAAACTATTGCAACGTTAGGTGAGAATATTTCTGTTGGTAGATATATACGCTTTGCAATAGGTGAATCTCATAACGAAAACTAATTATAATTAATAATGTCTGATCCTGCTTATCAGCGCCTCGTACTTAAACTATCAGGTGAGGTACTTGCTGGTGATCAAGGGTTTGGTATTGATCCAGCCAAAGCAAATAATTTAGCTCAAGAAATTAAATTAATTCATGATATGGGAGTTTCCATAGGATTGGTTATTGGAGCAGGTAATATTTTTAGAGGAATTCAAGCTGCCTCTAAAGGTATGCAACGTGTAACTGGAGATTATTTAGGTATGCTTGCAACTATTATGAATGCAGTATGCGTTCAGGATGCCCTAGAAAATTTAGGATCGGTTACAAGAACATTATCAGCAATAACTGTAGCTCAAATTGCAGAACCCTATATAAGACGTAGAGCATTACGACATATGGAAAAAGGAAGAATTGTAATTGTAGCGGGTGGTACAGGAAATCCATATTTTACAACAGATACAGCTGCTGCATTAAGAGCAACAGAACTTGGAGCTCAAGTATTAATAAAAGGAACAAAAGTTGACGGCGTATATGATAAAGATCCATTTTTACACTCTGATGCTAAGTTGTATGAAAAGGTTTCATTTAAAGAAGTAATTCAAAAAGAACTTCGGGTTATGGATATGACAGCCATTTCTTTATGCAAAGAAAATTCTCTACCTATCAGGGTTTTTAATATTAACAAAAGTGGAGAACTAAGAAAATTGGTACTTGGTGAACCAATTGGAACTTTAGTAGGAGATTAATATTATGATTAAGGATATTACTCAAGATGCTTTACAGCGCATGGATCAAGCCGTTATTCATACCAGAACAGAAATGAGTAAAGTTCGTACGGGAAGAGCAAATACTGAATTGGTTGAATCTATCAGAGTATCTTACTATGGTTCTTTAACGCCTTTAAATCAACTCTCCACAATTTCTATTCCAGAACCTAGATTAATTACTATTCATCCTTTTGATAAATCTGTTATTGATGAAATAGAGAAAGCTATTATGGAGAGTAACCTAGGTCTTACTCCAAATAATAATGGTGATCTTATTCATGTCCCGATACCGCCATTATCTGAAGAGAGAAGAGTTGATTTAACAAAATATATTCATCAATTAGCAGAAGAGGGTAGGGTTGCTGTAAGAAATGTGAGGAGAGATGCTATAAACCATCTTAGGTCATCCCAAAAAGAAGACCATATATCAGAAGATGAAATTAAACGTTCTGAGGTAGAGATACAGGAAATTACAGATAGTCATGTAAAGACTTTAAATGAAATTATGGAGAGCAAAGAAAAGGAAATAATGATCGTTTAATTTCTTCAGCCTCTGATCTATTAGTCACATTTTGACCAACCACATTGCCTACATACAATGCATCCATTTTCATTAACTAAATCATGAGATCCTTCTTCGCAAGTACTTATTTGAACATCAGAGCTAGTTGGCGCCATTGTGATAAGTGGTTTTTGATCATCATAGGAAAGGTCATCCACACCATTTAATTGTTGTTCTCTTTCCTTTAAGTAATCATCTAGTGCTTTACCTATTGCATCTGGTGTAGATAATATTAAGCGACCATTTTCCCATGTTGGATTTGGGCCAGAGATTCCTTTTAATTGACGGACAACAGAATGCGGGTTGACCCCAGAGCGCAACGCTAATGATATTAATCTGCTAATTGCCTCAGATTGAGCTGCTGCATTACCCCCTGCTTTGCCAATAGTTGTGAATACTTCACATAATCCTTTAGGATCCTCATTAATTGTAATATACAGGGATCCTTCACCTGTACGTATACGACGAGTTACACCATTTGTAGCAACAGGTCGGACTCGAGGTGTAGGCGATACCTTTGATTCTGAATCTATAGCATTATTAGTGATTCTTTTTTCTTTTTTCACTTCTTTCTTTTCAGTAACTAAGATTCCTTCTCTAGATCCCTCTCTATAAACAGTTATACCTTTTAACCCAGATTTATAAGCGGTCATATAAATGTCTGCAACGGTTTCAACAGTAATATCTTCTGCCAGATTTACTGTTGATGATATAGAACTATCAATATATTTCTGAATAACACCCTGCATTTTAACACGAAAAAATGGATCAATATTATGTGCAGTAACAACATATTCAGGGAGAGATTCATCAGTGCCAAACAGCTTTTTTATTGTTGGGTGATAAACTTTATATTCATCAAAATCTTTTCCATATCCATCATTTTTCTTTACTCTTCTTTTATAACTTGTTGCAAATATGGGTTCAACACCTGAAGTCACTCTTGAAACGATTGCACCACTTCCTGTTGGTGCAACAGTTGTAATTGTAGAGTTTCGGACACCTGTTTTACGAATATTATCTCGTATTACTTTTGGTAAATTCTTCACAAACTTGCTTTTACTATATCCTGACCAATTATATTTGGGGAAAACACCTTTTTCTTGCGCCAAGGCATTGCTTGTTTCATATGAAGTGTCTCGAAAAATTTTCATAATTTGATCTGTAGTTTGCAAGGCATCTTCACTATCATACTTAATACCCATTTTAAGTAACATATCACCTAGACCAAGTATTCCGAGACCAATTCTACGATCATTTGTGGCATTCTCTTTTTGTGCATCTAACGCATGTCGATCAAGATTATAATCAATAACATTATCTAGAAATCTAGTACCAATAGATACAGTTTCTTTGAATTCTTCAATCATAAAATTACCTGATTCATCTACAAAACGTTCAAGGTTAACAGCTCCAAGGTTACAACAACCACCATCCGGAAGGGGCTGCTCTGCGCATGGATTTGTTGACACTAGAGGGCTACAATATTCTGCATTATGATAATCTTTCATCGTATCCCAAAAAAGCAATCCTGGCTCTGCACTAGTATGCGCATTTTCAATAATTTGATTCCAGATATCTCTTGCTGGTATAGTTTTATATACTTTTTTATCCCAACATAAATCAAAATCTGAATCATTATCAACCGCTTTCATGAAATCATGTGTGAGCAAGACAGATATATTTGAATATTTAACCATATCAATATCACCTGTTTTTATACTGATAAATTTTTCTATATCTGGGTGATCTACTCGCAAAGTTTGCATATTGGCACCGCGACGTCCATGTTGTGCAATTGTATTAGTATTTTCAGAAAAAAGGTTCATGAATCCTGTTGGTCCACATGATTCGCCACCAGTTCCATTTATAGCTTCACCTGAAGGTCTTAGCACTGAAAGATCGTGTCCACATCCGCCACCATATTTATAAGTTAAAGCTTCATCTACTACTGTTTTATATATATCGTTAATTTGATCATCTTTGATTGCAACAACATAGCAATTGTTCAGCGTTGTTGTGATATCATCTCTACCTGCGCCATGCATTATTCTACCGCCCGGTACAAACTTGAAATCTTTAAGAACGGTAAAAAATTTCTTTTCCCATTGTTTTTGGAGTTTTTTATTCTTTTCAACAGAAGCCAGAGCCCTTGCTTGTCTATACCATATTTCCATTGGATGATTTTCCCAAGGGGCTAGGTATTTATTCTTTAAAACATCTGCACCTAGGTCATCATCTGCATAGTATGATTCTATAGTAAATTCTTCTGGTATATCTTTTGTTGAAGCTTTACCATTAGCTTCTTCTTGAATTCTTTTAACTTTCTCTACAAGTTCAGGGTCAAACTTTTTTCCTTCATTTGAAGGAAGTGAAAAATCAAATTCCATTGCTTCTGCCATATGTGTCCTCTTAACTGGTATGTGGTGTTAACAATTATAAAAAAACTTGGCTGGTAAGTGAATAAGCGATTTTCCGCTTGGTTGGCTACCTTCAATATATTTTACAAAGATTATTTGTTCAAGTATAAAAGTAAATATACTCTGTTTGTAGAGAGAAAAATTTTGTAACAAACATGAAATTAAAACGTAAAACTTAATTTATTATTATCCTTTAATATCTTCTATTTACGGATCAATATATCTAGAACAAATGTTATCGACGATAAAAAAACATCTTTAATAAAAGTTGGATTAATAACTAACATTTATACTATTTAATGCGTCTACCTTTTGGAGCTCTTGGTTCATACGGCATAAACGGATAAGAGTTTGGTGATACCAAAGTGCCTGTGGTGAATACAAAAGGTATGTTAGTACCAGATTCGATAGTGATTTCTAATAAACCAGCTTTATAACCGGTTTCGGGTTTACTAACGTGAAGGTAATAACTATTATTTGATGTAGTATTTATATTATTTGACTTCCAGGTTTTTCCAATAACAGGCACACGGAAGTCTCGAGAATTTTCATTTATAGTCTCCCAACTCTTTATTGTATAATTGATATCAGAATTTACGTTTAGATAAATACTATCATTACTCACATGCCAGTTGAATTCTGGTATATCACTTTTTGTAATTATTGCATGATAAAAGGCAATGAGACTTTCAGGATTATATGTTCCGGTTAATCCGTGGTTCCCATTTGGAACATACTGTAAATATTTTTCCCCTACTAAACTATCCCAATAAAATTTCCAGGAGTCCGTTACAAAAAATTCATCTCCCGTTGCATTTATAAGAAATTTGGGAGTATCCAATTGATCAATAAAAGAGTATGGTTCAACAAGCTCTAAAAGTCTGTTGTATTCTTCTGATCCCATCCATTCTGTTATTCCTTGGTTTACATAATCATCAATTGCAGTAGACCATTTACCATAGCAACGCCAATGATGATCAAATGATGGAATGACATTTAATAAATCAATAACAATTGGAATAATAGCAACAACTCGATTATCTACAATTGCTGTTGTCCATGTTGTCCAACCTCGTTTTGATGCTCCAGCAACAACAAATTCATCAAGTGTTATGTTAAAATCACCTGTAATTTTCTGAATTACATCCATTCCTCTTACAACAGCGCGAGTCATAGGTAGGCGAGCAAGCCATGGAATATCCTCATCGCGTGCTCCACCATCGAGAAACTTTTTCCATCCATATGCAATGAGATCATCTTCGTATCTATCATTTTTGCTATCATCAGCATAATTTAGAGGTTGAAAAGGTATGTTGCTTATTTCTGCAACAATGGACTTTGTTTCTAAAGCAGTATTTATAAGTATTTCAGATGCTTTTCTTGGTTCTTGGTCTTTACTCGAACCTCCACCAATCATTAATAGTGCTTCAGTTTCTAAAACATTATTTGGAACAACTATCGTTATCCAATGCCACCATTCAGTTTGGTTCACTTCTTTTTCTGTCAACCAGGTACCTGAAACCATTTTTATATAGTATTCTTTCCATCCATCTCCAGAATATATGTCTGCAATTTCGTATTTAAAGGCCGGATCGTGTTTATAAACATATTCTTTTAGATGATTATTGGTATTTTTCTCACAACTAGGTATAATGATGAAAAGAAATAAAATATATAGAATATTAATAGTTAATTGTTTGATCATGATTGTTTTCCCTAACAAAAATTTATATAATTTACGTATAAATTTTTTATGATTAAGCTATCTTAGAAATTACATTCAACAATGCCTAACCCCTTCCATTTAGCAATAGAAGTTCATAGCTTGAAAGAAGCTCAAGAATTTTATGGAAATATACTTGGATGCAAAGAAGGTAGAAGAGATTCAAGATGGGTAGATTTTAACCTTTTTGGCCATCAACTAGTATGTCACCTAAATTATAAAATGAAACGCTCAAACACATTAAACAATGTTGATGGGAAGAAAGTCCCTGTCCCACATTTTGGAGTTATATTAACAATGGTAGATTGGAAAAGTTTAGCTGATCGTTTAAAGAGATATAATATCGTTTTTATAATTGAACCATATATACGTTTTAAAGGATTAGCAGGAGAACAAGCAACAATGTTTTTCTCTGATCCAAGTGGTAATTCAATAGAGTTTAAAGCGTTTCGTGATCTAGAGGGAGAATTATTTAAAAAATAATTATATATATTTTATCTTACGGAAAATAAAAATTTATTTAAGGTCCTTTATCTAAAATAAAAAGCATAATTATTGTTTAGAAAAAATTATATGTAAACTTCCATATGGTAAATAAATATATTTTCAGAGAGTATGATATAAGAGGAAAAGTAATAGATGATTTTCCTCCTGAAATTGTAATCCAATTGGGTAAAGGTTTTGGTACTTTTGTAAAAAGAAATGGTTTTCATGAAATATCCCTGAGTGGTGATATTCGTTTAACAACACCAGACCTCATGGATCAGTTTAAAAAAGGGGTGTTATCAACTGGTGTCGATGTAATTAATTTGGGTATATTGCCTACACCAGCAAATTATTACAGCATGTTTAAATTGGAAGTAGGAGGAGCCGTACAGATAACAGGTAGCCATAACCCTCCAGAATTTAATGGATTTAAAATGTCTCTTGATCGTAAAGCTGTTTTCGGGAAAAATATACAGGTATTAAGAAAATATATTGATAATGGTGATTTTGATATTGGTAAAGGAAATGAAATTAAATATGATATAAAATCAGATTATAAGTCTATGATTATTGAAAAAATTAATATTGAGCGACCAATGAAAGTCGTAATAGATTGTGGTAATGCAGCAGGAGCAATCAATGCACCTGATATTTTTAAAAATTTAAATGTTGAGCTTACAGAACTTTTCTGTGAGCCAGATGGTACCTTTCCAAATCATCATCCAGATCCAACAGTAAAAGAAAATCTAAAAGATTTAATACATCTAATGAAATTAGGAAACCATGATATAGGAATAGCATTTGACGGAGATGCAGACCGCGTTGGCGTTGTAGATGAAACAGGAGGTATTATATGGGCTGACCAGTTAATGGCTCTATTTTTGCCGGAGATTATACAAAATGGAGAGACGATCTTATTTGATGTAAAGTGTTCCCAAGCTTTAGAAGATATGATTTTAAAGCTTGGAGGGAAACCATTAATGTGGAAAACAGGTCACTCATTGATTAAACAGAAAATGACTGAATTGGGTTGCAAATTAGGAGGAGAAATGAGCGGTCATATTTTTTTTGCTGATGATTACTATGGTTATGATGATGCAATATATGTTGCTGCACGAATAGTTCAGACCCTATCACGTACCAATAAAAAACTATCTGAATTAAAAGAAAATTTACCAAAATATTATTCTACGCCTGAATTGAGGATGACTTGTGAATCTGATGAAGAAAAATTTAGAATTGCTAATGAAGCTATTGATTATTTTCAAGAACACTATGATTGTATAACAGTAGATGGCGTACGTATTAAGTTTGGAGATGGTTGGGGACTTGTTAGGTCATCTAATACACAACCCGTAATTGTATGTAGATTTGAAGCCAATTCTTCTGAAAGAATGGAGGAAATAAAAAATCTAGTTCTAAATAAATTACAAACAATTGGCAATATTAAATTTGATGAGCATTGACAACAATTTCTCATCTATTATAAAGGAGATACAGAAAGACATTAATGAAACTTTAATCAGGTATCCCTTTCCAGATAAACCAAAATATTTATATGATCCATTAAAGTATATTCTTAAAGGTAAAGGGAAACGACTTCGCCCTATTCTATTAATACTTACAGGAAATGCGTTTGAATTAGAAGGTAGTGATCTTAAAAACGCGGCCATAGCTGTTGAGCTATTACACAACTTTACCCTTGTTCATGATGATATAATGGATAATGATCAAGTGCGGCATGGGCAACCAACTGTTCAAAAAAAATGGGACACATCTACATCAATATTAGCTGGAGATGCAATTTTTGTTGAAGCACAACGGTTGGTTGGTAAAATAAATACCAATTCTCAAAAAATTTATAATCGATTTAATGATGTCGCATTAGATGTTTGTGTTGGTCAGGCATATGATAAAGAATATGAAGGAAAAGTGGAGATTACATTGGATGAATATTTACATATGATTGAAAATAAAACTGGTGCTTTAATTGGCCTTTGCGTTGAGATTCCGGCTCTTTTATCCAATCAAGATAGTAAGGTATGTGAAGAACTTAGAGATTTTGGTTATAATATTGGCAAATCTTTTCAGATTCAAGATGATATTTTGGAGATATTCAGTAATACTAAATCTATGGGGAAAAGTCTTGGAAGTGATATTCTTTCAAAAAAACAAACTGCATTAACAATTACAGCTAGAAAAATGGTTCCAAAAGAATGGTCTGATTTTTGTTACATAATAAAAGATTATTCGATAGAGCAAATGATTGAATCATTACGTTCATTTTTTATTAAGCACAATATTTATTCTGAAGCGAAGTCTTTATCTGATAAATATCTGCAAAATGGACTAGATAATTTATTATCTGTTCCAAAAGCCAATAGAAACGAATTAAAGCTGTTTACTAATTATTTAAAAAATAGAGAATATTAAAATGAGTAAATTTATAGACCCACAAGGAATGCAAGATGCTATATATAATTTTGCAGATAATATTAAACACGCATCTGAAATTGGAGAAAAAATCATATTAAATAATAAATATGACGATATACGCAATATCATTATTGTAGGAATGGGTGGCTCCGCAATAGGAGGAGATATAAATAAAATGCTCCTTAAAAATGATTTATCTGTTCCGTTGATTGTCTGTCGAAATTATTTTATTCCTAAATGGGCAAATAATCATACGCTAGTGGTTGTTTCATCTTATTCAGGAGGGACTGAAGAAACTTTAAGTGCATTTAAAGATGCATTATCAAAAGATTGCCAAATTTATGGTATAACTACAGGAGGAAATTTATCAAAAAGACTAAGTAGTAATGATCTTGATTTCACACTTATTCCATCTGGGTTGCAACCGCGCGCTGCATTAGCATATTCATTTGTTCCAATGCTATATTTATTTTTTCATCTTGGTTTAATTAAAATTGATCTTAAAGATAAACTTATGAATTCTGTCAAATTATTAAAATCCGTAAGGGATGATTATATTCATGATAATCAAAAAAATCCGACTTGGGTGTTATCAAATAAAATTTATAATACTATTCCAATTATTTATGGTGAGACAGACAATACATCGATAATTGCATTAAGATGGTGTAATCAATTATCAGAAAATAGTAAAATGTTGGCATTCTCTAATGAGCTTCCCGAGTTTAATCATAATGAAATTGTTGGTTGGGAAAACAATCCCAATCTTATAGAAAGGCTTAGTGTCATTTGGTTAAGTGATCAGAGTGATTATGAAAGGATATCAATGAGACAGAAAATATCAAATAAGATATTAGATACAACTGTAAAAAAACAATTTGAGATTTCATTAAACGGATCTTCAAGATTTGAGAGGTTACTTCATCTCATTCATTTTGGAGATTGGGTTAGTTTGTGGTGCGCATATTTACATGATACAGATCCATCGCCAGTTGATAAAATATCATCATTAAAAAAAGAGCTTACAAATCAAAAATATTAATTTTTTGATAAAAAAAGATTAGCGAACGCAGCTTTTGATATCCTAAATTGAGTTTATATATGGTACCTGTTAAAGTACAAAAAATCTCATTTCACCCACCTAGCCGAAGTTATGCGGTCATTTTAACTGAAATTAATGGAGAAAGAAAATTACCCGTAATAGTAGGATCTTTTGAAGCACAATCTATTGCTTTAGCTATGGAAGCAATGGAGACTCCTCGACCTCTTACACATGACCTAATTGGTCTTTTAATTAATGAAATTGATGCTAATCTAGTTGCTGTTAGAATTACAAATATTGAAGATGGTATTTTTTACGCTTCATTAGATATCAATGGTGAAATTACTGGAAAACGTTCAATTGATTCTAGGCCAAGTGACGCTATTGCCGTAGGATTAAGAATGAAAGCCCCTATTATGATTTCTGATGAATTATTTGAAGAAGCCGGTCTATCAGAAAGCGAGTATGTATCTAGTAAAAATTCAGATAAAGTGTTATCAGTTAAAGAACTAGAAGATCGTTTACAAATTGCTGTTGATAATGAAAAATATGAAGTTGCAGCAAAAATAAGAGATCAAATTAACGATCTGAAAGAATAGTTATTCAATAAGACTTTCTAATGCATTCTGAGCTGCTGATTGTTCAGCAGTTTTTTTATCAGTACCAATTCCAGTAGGATATTGATCTCCATTAATTGACACATGTATTTCAAATGTTTTTTGATGATCAGGTCCAGATACATTAACAACGTGAAATTTTGGATTATTAATTCCATTTGCATGACAATATTCAATTAATTGACCTTTATAATTAATAGTTTTCCACGCTTCATTTCTATATTTCCATATTGTGTTTTTAATCACAGTTTTTGCAGGTTTTATTCCACCATCAAGATATAATGCACCAACAAGTGCTTCTACCAGGTTTGCTTGTTGTTTATTCACAACTTTTTCATTATTCAAGTCTACATTTGGTTCTACAATTAAATAATCCATAATATTTAGCATATTTCCTATTTTAGATAAGAAAGATTGTTGTACTAAAGCAGATCTTTTTTTTGTTAATAAACCTTCATCTCCATCTGGATAGTAGCGCATTAGTTCCCTACTAATTATAATATCTATAACTGCATCTCCTAAAAACTCAAGACGTTCATAATTTCCCCGGGGTTCAGATGAAATAGATCGGTGAGTAAAAGCTTGTTCTAGATATTCTATTTTATTAAAACGATATCCTAATATCTTTGTTAATTTAGAAAAACGATTTACAGAAGCTGGGAAAAGAAGGGATTTAAAAAAACTAATAATACGAATTAACCACGCCATTTGCGCAAAGCTATAACAGCATTATGGCCACCAAAGCCAAAAGTGTTAGATAATAGAAAATCAACATTATGTTTTTGAGCTGTATTCGGTACATAATCCAAATCACATTCTGGATCAGGGGAATTATAATTAATTGTAGGAGGAATTATTTGTTCTTGTAGCACCTTTAAACCAGCGATTGCTTCTATACCGCCACTTGCACCCAATAAATGGCCTGTCATTGACTTTGACGAGCTAATTTTCAATTGATACGCGTGTTTACCAAAAACAGTTTTTATAGCAGCAGTTTCATTTTTGTCATTGAATGGGGTAGACGTTCCATGAGCATTAATATAATTAACATCTGTTGGCTTAGCTTTAGCATCTTTGATTGCTAATTGCATTGCAGAAACAGCACCAGCGCCCCCTTCAGCAGGTTGCGTAACATGATAGGCATCATTTGTTACACCATACCCGGCAAGTTCGCCTAAAATTGTTGCTCCACGCGCACGCGCGTGTTTTTCAGTTTCTAGAACAAGCATACCTGCTCCTTCACCCATAACAAAACCACTTCTATTTTTATCAAATGGACAGCTGGCACTTTGAGGTGGATCTGCGTCATTACATAAAGCACGTATTTTTGAAAACCCAGCTAATGGTAAATCACAAACTGATGCTTCTGTACCGCCGGCTATCATAATATCGGACATTCCACTTTGAATAGCTCGTAATGCCATTCCAATGGCATCAGTCGCAGAAGCACAAGCAGAAACAATAGTTTGATTTGGACCTTTTAAATTCCATTTAATTGCAATTTGACCCCCAGCAATATTTACAATCAATTTCGTAACAAAAAAGGGACTTATGCGCCTAGCCCCACTATTATTGAGAACATCATGTTGATCTAATAATGTATTAATACCACCAATTCCACATCCTATCATAACACCTGCACGATTCTGATCGAAACTAAATGAATCTAATCCAGCCATTTGGACCGCTTCATTACAAGCTACTAGAGCATAAATACTGAATGGATCCAATTTTCGAACTTCTTTACGCTCAAAATGATCTTCCGGATCAAAGTTATTTATCTCTCCAGCAATTTTTACTGGAAAATCAGTTGTATCAAAATGAGTAATATGATCAATCCCACTTTTACCAGCTACTAATGATTTCCAGTATTCTGGGACACTATTCCCATTAGGAGCTAAAGCACCTATTCCTGTAATAACAACGCGCATAGATTAGTTTTAACTATTTGATTCTATATATTTTACAGCATCACCAACAGTTGCTAGCTTTTCAGCTTCTTCATCTGGTATTTCAAGATTGAATTCTTCTTCTAATTCCATAATAAGCTCAACTGTATCGAGAGAGTCTGCCCCAAGATCATCCATAAATGATGCACTTTCTGTGATTTTATCATCTTCTGCTCCAAGTTTATCAATGATGATATCTTTTACTTTGTCAAATGTAGACATATTATTATTCTCCTTTATATTTAGTTACATGACCATACCACCATCTACAGCAATAGTTTGTCCTGTAATATAGCTTGCTTCATCAGAAGCTAAAAATGCTACTGCATATGCTATATCTTCAACACTTCCTATTCTACCTAGGGGTATTTGTTTATTTAATGATGTTTTTACTTCATCTGTAAGTGTATTTGTCATATCCGTTTCTACATAGCCTGGTGCAATACAATTTGCAGTAATTCCACGGGAGGATAACTCTCTAGCTATAGATTTTGTCATCCCAATAAGACCTGCTTTAGATGCAGCATAATTTACTTGTCCAGCATTTCCCATAAGCCCAACCACGGATGAGATATTGATAATCCTTCCACTACGTTGTTTCATCATGGTGCGTGACGCCGCCTTACTTGCAGTAAAGGCAGCCTTTAAATTTACATTTATTACTTCATTCCACTCATCATCAGACATCCGCATTAATAAATTATCTCTCGTTATACCGGCATTATTGATTAAAATATCAATTCGACCATATTTTTCAATTATTTTTTTAATTAATTCAGTAACATTTTTTGAATCAGAGATGTCACAGGATTCTGCCGTTGCATTAAATTTCTGATCTGCAATTTTATTCGCTACTGATTGTACATCATCTATATTGCGACTTACACAAATAACATGAGCTCCATTTTGTGCAAGTACCATAGATATAGATTGTCCAATACCTCTAGAAGCACCTGTAACCAAAGCGATTTTTCCAGATAGATCAAACATAATCAAATTCATTAATTTGTTCTAGATTTTCCATTCCCATTGATTGGAGATTCTGATCTATTTTCCGTGTTAAACCTTGCAATACTTTTCCAGGTCCAACTTCAATCATTTTTGATGCATTATCATTTTTCATATTCATAATTATACTACTCCAAAGGACAGGTGAGTCTATTTGATTTTTTAAGTTCAATCTAATTTCATCTGATTCAGAAGTTGCTGTTGCACTTACATTTGAATAAACTGGTATATTTGCATAATTTATTTCAGTTTTATCTAATGCTTCAGATAGGGCATCTTTAGCGCCATGCATTAATGAGGAATGAAAAGCTCCGCTAACATTTAGTTCTTTTACAAGTCTTGCTCCAGAATCACGAGCTTGTTTCATAGCTTCTTCCACTGCGGATTTATGTCCAGAAATAACTATTTGATTCGGTGAATTATGATTAGCTGGTACAACGAGGCAGTTTTCTCTAGATGTAGTTGTACAAATATTTTGAATATCTTCAAAAGACATTCCAATAATCGCTGCCATGGTTCCGGGGTTTGTTTTTCCAGCAATTTGCATATTTTCAGCACGTAATTTTACTAAGGATAATCCATTCTCAAAAGAAAAGGATCCAGAAATTGTACAAGCTGAATATTCTCCTAAACTATGGCCGGCTACCATTGCTGGCACCAAACCTCTATCAATTAAAATTTTTCCTATAATTACGCTCACTATATAAATAGCAGGTTGAGTAAATTTTGTTTCTTTTAATTTATCATCAGGACCGTTAAAAACTATATTTTTTATATCACATGCCATAATATCATTTGCAAGATCAAAATATTTTTTCCCGATATCTGTATGTTTATAAAGATCATAACCCATAGAAACTTTTTGGGAACCTTGACCGGGAAATAAAAAAGCAGTTAACAATATTATTTCCCCCAACGTATTAGCATACTTCCCCAAGTGAATCCAGCACCAAAAGCAGCAAGTAAAATAAGGCTACCTTTATTAATTCTTCCTGATTCAACCGCTTCATCTAAACAAATTGGAATAGTGCCTGCTGTAGTATTTCCATATCGATTTATATTAATATATACCTGATCATCAATAAAACCACATCTCTTGGCAGCGCTATCTATGATACGCTTATTTGCCTGATGAGGTACATATAGATCAATTGAGCTACTTTTTATGTTATTTTTAATTAGAATCTCTTCGCTTATATCTGCCATACCCTTTACAGCATATTTAAACACAACTTTTCCATCTTGTCTAATGTAATGTAGGTTTTGATCAACAGTGTCATGGGAGGCGGGGTGTAGGCTACCGCCACCAGAAATTTTTAAATAATCAGCTCCAGAGCCATCCGTTCGCAAAATAGAGTCAATAATACCATTTTCTTCATTTTCAGCAGGTTCAAGCATTATTCCACCGCCACCATCTCCAAATAAAACGCAGGTATTGCGATCCGTATAATCTAATACAGCGCTCATAGTATCTACGCCAATCACCATTACTTTTTTATATTTTCCTGATTCAACGAGTCTAGTTCCAGTATCTAAAGCATAAATAAATCCCGTACAAGCCCCAGAGAGATCAAAGCCCCAAGCATTATTTGCTCCAATTCTATTTTGCACAAGGGATGCAGTTGCTGGAGTGGGCATGTCAGGTGTCACTGTTGCGATAATAATTACTTCTACTTCATTTGGGTCTGTATTGGATTGTTCTAAAAGCCCTTTAGCAATATGTGTGCACATATCTGAAGTTGTTTCACCTTCACTCACTACTCTTCGCTCAGCAATGCCAGTTCTAGATTGAATCCATTCATCTGAGGTGTCTACCATTTTTTCTAGATCATGATTAGTCATAATTTGCTTTGGTAAATAACGATAAGTAGCTGAAACTGCGGCTCTCAATTTGACCCTACCATATGTTCTTGTATTCCATTTTGAATATCCCCAAGAAGATTTTCTGATATACATTTTTGCGCAGCAATTAGTGAATTCTTTACTGCTTTAGGCGAAGAGGTGCCATGTGAAACAATAATAACACCATTTACCCCAAGCAATGGTACACCACCAAACTCTTCATAATCATATAATTTTTTTAGGTTTGAAAATACTGGTTCTAATATTCGTGCAGTCATTTGGTAATATTTCTTATGCGTAATTTGTCTATTTAATTGTTTAATAAATATATTTACCCAGCTCTCTGCAAATTTTAGAATTGTATTTCCAACAAACCCATCGCAAACCAATACATCTGCCTTAGAATCCAATAAATGTCTTCCTTCAACATTTCCAATAAAATCATCCCGAAGCTCTTTTTTTATTAATTTATGTGCTTCTTGATATAAGTCACTTCCTTTACTTGGTTCGGTACCAATATTTACTAGTCCTATTTTTGGTTTGGTTTTTCCTTCTACATGATCAAAATATGTTGAGGCCATAATTGCAAATTGCAACATGTGTTCTGGGCGCGCATCAGGGTTTGCTCCAACATCGCAAAGAATCTTTCCACCTTTAGGTGTTGGTATGTAAGCTGCTAAGGCAGGCCTATTAAGACCCTCAATACGACCAAGCGTGAGAAGAGAGGTAGCCATAATTGCACCTGTATGGCCTGCGCTAACAAATGCATCAGCAACACCATCTTTAACCAAGCTTATTCCTTGGACTATGGATGAATCTGGCTTGGACTTAATGGCTTTTGAAGCATGATCATGCATGCTTACTACTTGAGTAGTGTGATGAATTCGAATACCACTGGGGATAGATCTTCCGAGCTCTTGATATAAAATATTTTTATCTCCAACTAATATAACTTCTATATTAGAAGAAGAATTTTCTAAAAATTTTAAAGTACCTTTAACAGGGGAGAGGGGCGCGTAATCTCCTCCCATAGCATCTAAGGCAATTTTCATTAATAGAGCTTCTTAATCAGAAGCTGAAATAACAGGGCGTCCACGATAATAACCGCAATTTGGACATGCCCGATGTGGCATCTTTTTCTGCGTACATTGCGGACAGCTCATTACAGCAACATGTCCAGCCTTATAATGTGTCCTACGTTTACGACCTCGCGATCTTGATATTCTAGTCTTTGGAAGTGCCATTTAATTCTCCTATATATTGTATTAATCTATACTAATTCTTTCAAATTTTCCCAGCGATTATCAATAGTTTGTTTGCTATCACAATTACAAGATTGTTTATTCTGGTTCTTGCCACAGAATTGACAAATTCCTTTGCAATCCTCATTACAAATCTTTTTTATTGATTCAGTTGTTAAAATTTGGTCACGAATTATGGGGCCAATATCAATTAATTTATCTGATTTATCAAACCATAATGTATCGTCATTTTCTTTTTGAATTAGATCTCTATTATTTGTCAAAAGTATTTTGAATTGGGTTTTTTGTTTATCTTTGTACTCTAATAAACATCGGTCGCAATTTTCAATAAAAGAAAATGATAGATCTCCTTTTAATTGAAAGCCATGCCACTGTTTTTCTGATGAAAGGAGGCACTCTACTTTATTATCAGCAAAAGACAAAGAGTTGTCATCAAGTTTATTACCATGAAGTTCAAAAAGTTTTTGAACGAATCCGGACTCAAGATTTTCCCAGGATAAATTCAATTCAATCATATTTTACGCTATTTAAATAATAATTATCTAATTGATCTAATGATTCTGAAAACATGTAGATATCATGGTTCGTTTAGTTGCTTTTTTCTTTATTATCAGAATCTTCATCCGCATCTTCATTAGCTAATACATCATCATTTTCATCCTCAATATCATCTTCATCATTTTTTTCTAGAATATTATCATTATCAGTGCGGTTTTTAAAAATAATAAACATTAATGTATGCCCAACAGAGAAGATAGACATTGTGTACGATACAGCTGAAGCCATAACTAGAAATAGAAAAATCACCATAATAAATGAGGCAACTTGTTCTGTTCCTGTCAGATTTACTGCGCTTGCAGGTAGAATAGATCCACAACTTAAACATCCAGTACTGCACACACTGCATATACTACAACTATTTCCTATGAGCGAACAAATAGCCTCTGGGTGGACAACTTGACTTGCCCAACCAACTATATTCATCAATTTTGTTCCCATAAACCAATCATGACCAAAAACACTATTAATTAAATCATAACCACCTATCCAAAAAAGGGAGAATATATAGCTTCCAATAATAATAAGGGGTAGCAATACAACATAATATGATAACATACGCCATGGTTGGCTCCAGGTAATAGAAAAATTGTGCCATACGGTTCCCATCGTATCCTCTTCATATGTTGCAACTATGGATGGGGTATAAATAAGAGAAACCAAGAAAACAATGCCAGTGTATATAGTAAATACAGATCCAAAAAAATATAATAGATATGGCAATACGAATAAGAACTCACCCAAATATGGAATTTTTCCAATTAATGCAAGCAGAGCAGCAATAAAAAATAGAAATACTAGTATTAATAAAAGAGAAATAGATGAATATATAATTGGATGCCAATGTCGTTTTACATAACTCCAAGCATCACTTCCAGAATAAAATTCATCCCCTTTTAATTGGCGATATGTAATACGCGAAACTGCAGTTGAGCCTAAAGAAATGGCAAAAAACCAAAAAACCACACCGATCCAATATAGAACACAGGGTAGAAGAGATAATGATTCAATTGTCAATAGACAAGGGTACAATCCATAAAGTAACCAAGCATCAGAAAATGACATGCCATTTATCATGGCTCCCAAATAGTTTAAAGTCCAGTATACAAAGTAACCGAACAGATTCGCCTGGATAAATACAATAATTTTCTTTCCACTTAAGGCAAGTCTAGGTGCTCTAAAAACGTCCCGCACATCAAAGTACAGTTTCATTGGTTGCATGTTAGTCTCCTTGGTTTGTGAAACAATTATTCTTCAAATCGAACAAAATCAACCCAAACTTCCATAGTCATAGCATTAGCAATCACTTTTCCAACTGCAAGAGCAGTATCGCGATTATCATAGCTTCCGACCCGCACTCGGAACCATACTTCATCGGTATCGCGAAAGTATGCTTTTTGAATATATGCATCATATCCAGATTCAATAAGGTTTGCTGCAACTTTTTCTGCATCGTTTAAATTCTTTTTTGACGCCACCTGTATAGTGAAACGTGATTTATCATAAGGGATTACATAACGCGTACTTTTTTTCTTAACGGGAGGTTTTGTTGCGGTTGTTTGTGTTTTAACAGGAATTGGGGTAGAGGAAGTCTCCTTCTTTGTAGCTATCTCTAATGGTATTAATTCTTCTTCTTTATTTTCATCAATGCTAGCTTCATTATTATCTGTTTCATAGTACTCTAAACTATCTTCACTATCAAATTCATCATAATCGTATTCATCATCTTCCATATATGTATCTTCCGAATCATCATTTAGTTCTTCTTCATATTCTTCATCTAGCCAATCTTCACTTTCATCAGATAATGATTCTTCCGATGCATCCGCAACCAACGGTTCTATGGAATCTACTGTGTATGTAAACTTTTGTGTTTCTAGTTCATCTCCATACTGAAATACTTCTAGTTCAAATTGGAATTTTCCTGGTGCGTCAGGAGTAAAAGACATTTCTGATTTATCTTCATTGAATTCTAGATCTCTCATGGAAAGCTTACTTGCATCAGGTTGACCTGTTATTCTCCAGAATAAATCAATAGATTCTGTTTCTTCAGGAAGTTCCCCTTGAACAACAGTAACGTCACCAACAGACCCTTCGCCCTTGGTTCCTCCACAGTTCACTAGTAAAAATGAACTAAAAATTAAAATTAGTAATACACGTGATTTCATAAATGTTTTATTAATTTCCCCTAAGTTCACCATCTGAGAAGAAAAAGGCAATCTCTTTTTGTGCATTTTCATTTGAGTCAGATCCATGGACTGCATTTAATCCTACACTTGTTGCGAAGTCTTTTCGTATAGTTCCTTCTTGTGCTTCATCGGGATTTGTTGCCCCAATAGTGTTTCTCCATTCTTCTACAGCGTTTTCTTTTTCTAACGCTAGAACCATGCATTGTCCAGAAGACATAAACTGAATCAATTCATCATAAAAAGGTTTTCCTTTGTGAATATCATAAAATCCTTCTGCCTGTTCTTGACTCATATGTAATAGTTTTCCAGCTAAGACATGAAATCCAGCCTTCAGTATTCGATCTAAAATTAATCCTGTATCCTTATTTTTTACAGCATCTGGTTTAATTATTGCAAATGTTTGATTATCCAAAATGTATTCCTTTTTTATATATTTAGTTGATTGCTGATTCCATAGCCTGTCCAATATCAGCTGGACTTTCTACTACTGTTATCCCTGCTTTTTTTAGTTCTTTCATTTTTTCTTCTGCTGTCCCTTTTCCTCCAGCAATAATTGCGCCTGCATGGCCCATGCGTCTACCGGGAGGAGCAGTTTGGCCCGCAATGAATGAAACAATAGGTTTTGAAAAATTATTCTCTACAACCCATTGAGCAGCTTCTTCTTCCGCGGTTCCGCCAATTTCTCCAATCATAACCACGCCTTCTGTGCCATCATCTGTAGCGAATAGTTTGAGCATATCAATAAAAGTTGTCCCGATGATGGGATCGCCTCCTATACCAATCACTGTACTTTGGCCTAAGCCTTGGGATCCAATCTGATGAACTGCTTCATAAGTAAGCGTTCCAGATCTTGACATAATCCCAATACTTCCTGGAGTATGAATAAATCCTGGCATGATACCAATCTTAGCCTGTCCGGGTGTAATAACTCCAGGACAATTCGGACCCACAAGGCGAGTTTTATTATTTTGTAATGCATGACTTACTTTTACCATATCCGCAGCTGGTATTCCTTCCGTTATACATATAATCAGATCGAGATCGGCATCAATTGATTCCATGATAGCACCAGCAGCAAATTTTGGTGGGACAAAAATAACTGAGGTGTTTGCAGATTGTTCTTTTACTGCTTCTTGAACTGAGTTATATACGGGAGCGCCTAATGCTTCTTGCCCACCTTTTCCTGGTGTTACTCCAGCAACAATATTTGTTCCATAATCAATCATTTGTTGACCGTGAAATGTTCCCTCCGTGCCAGTTATTCCTTGAATTACTAGCCGAGTATTATCTCCTACAAGTACACTCATAACGCATCTCCATTCGAAGCAGCAACAGCTTTTTCAGCAGCATCACTCAAACTATTTGCTACAATAAAATTAAGGGGGGATTGCTCTAATAATTTCGAGGCTTCTTTTGCATTTGTTCCTTCTAAACGAATCACTACTGGGACATTTACGCTTATTGTTTCCATTGCATTGATTACACCTTGCGCTACTCGATCGCATCGCACAATACCACCAAAAATATTTATAAGGATAGATTGCACATTGGGATCAGATAAAATAATTTTAAAACCATTAGCGACCGTTTCAGGGTTTGCTACACCACCGACATCTAAAAAGTTTGCAGGATCGCCACCTTTTAATTTAATAATGTCCATTGTTCCCATCGCCAATCCAGCTCCGTTTACCATACACCCAACATTTCCATCCAACTTAATATAGTTTAAATTGTATGAGCTTGCCTCTGCTTCGGCTGGGTCTTCTTCGGATTTATCTCGTAATTCAGATAATTCAGGGTGACGAAAAAGGCCATTGCCATCAAAATTTATTTTGGCATCTAGAGCTATTACTTCATCATTCTTTGTTAGTACTAAAGGATTAATTTCCATTAGAGTGCAATCGAGATTATGAAATGCTTTCCATAATGCCGTAAAAATTTCAATGCCAGAATCTAGCTGAGCTCCATGTAATCCCAGTGCTTCACCTAGTTTCTTTGATTGATCTATAGTTAATCCATGATCCGGATGTATCCATTCTTTAATTATTTTTTCCGGAGACTCTTCTGCCACTTTTTCAATTTCAACACCACCTTCTGTTGAAACCATAAAAACGAATTTTTTTTCTTTACGATCCAGTACTATTCCAGCATAAAATTCTTTCTCTATATCAATACCAGATTCGATTAACAGTCTCTGTACTTTTTTACCTTCAGGACCTGTTTGATGTGTCACCAAATTCATTCCTAATATCTGTGATGAAAGCGACTCGACGTCTTTGCGATTGTGTGCAAGTTGTACGCCGCCTCCTTTACCACGACCTCCCGCATGAATTTGTGCTTTAACAACAACTGTTTCTGATCCCATTTCATCATAAGCCTGAAGAGCTTCTTCAACAGAAAAAGCTGGTCTTCCAGTGGGAACACGTACATCAAAATTTCTAAATATTTCTTTTGCTTGGTATTCGTGAATTTTCATTTTTAACCAATCTCTGATTTAATTATTCTTGTTCCTGCTTTACCATGGATAGCATCTGTTATTGAAGGGATAGAAGTAATAATTACTTTTTCTCCATAGTGCTTGAGAAAATACAATGCAGCCCTAATTTTTGGGGCCATACTTCCTTTTTTAAACTCTCCATCATGTAAGTATTGTTCTGCTTCCAGGGTTGTCATTTGTGAAATTGCTTTTTGACCTTCTTTTTTGAATCGCAAATATACGTAATCTATATCGGTTATTATCCATAGTTCTTGCGCTCGAATTACGCGACCAAGTTTCGCAGCAGTTAAATCTTTATCAATAACGGCATCGATACCCTTTAATCGGTAATTTTTATCATTAAATACAGGGATACCTCCACCACCTGCAGCCAGTACAATAGTTCCTCTATCCACTAGAGCCTTGATGCTCTTTCCATGCATGACATAATGAGGAAGTGGACTAGGAACAACGCGTCTCCACTCACCGGGGTTTTGTTCTGCAATATCCCATCCTAATTTATTTGCATACGATTTTGCAGTTTGTTCTGAATATGTTTTACCAACAAACTTTGTAGGGTCTGAAATTGCTGGGTCCTGTTCATCAATTCGTACTTGAGTAACCAATGTTACTACTTCTCGATCAATCTTAAATGTTCGAAGTTTGTTTTGCAATGATTGTTGAATCATATATCCAATGGTTCCTTGGGTTGCTGCAACGCAAAGTCCTAGCGGGAGGGGAGGGACCTCTTCATGTGTTAGATCCATTCGTAATAATTCATTACCAACCTGCGGTCCATTGCCATGGGTAATACAAATATTGTTCTTTATTTTAATAAACTCCATAATACCATTTAGACTTTGCCTGGTTCTTTCAAACTGTTCTTTTATTGTGCCAGTTTGATCCTTTGGAGAAAGGGCATTACCTCCTAAGGCAAGCATGATGGATTTATTGGATGTCATGATCGATCCAATGGCATTGTTAGACATCGTGGACCACCACGACCACGTGGTAATTCAGAGCTCGAAATAGTAATAAGTATCTTACCATCACTAGCAATATATTTCTTTGAATCTGTTATAAAATCCTTTGCAGATATTTTTTCATAACCAGCTTCTTGCAGGGCATGGGAAGTTTCATGATTTCTTGAATAGGAAATTATTTTACCTGGGGCAAGGGCGAATGCATTTGCACCGTCTGACCACTGTTCCCGTTCTTGATGAACAGGTTCATCTCCACCACAATGTATTGCTTGAAAATTATATCCATAGTCTTTGAAACAATTTGATAAGGACTGCTGAATTGGATTGATATCAAAAATAGATTTTCCTGCTTCGATATAATAGGTTTGAATAGTATGATCATTAATTTCTTTATCATTATACAAAGGAGGAAAAACAATAATTTCATCTTTACTTATTCTGCTGAAAAGTGTATCCAGATGCATCATACTGCGTGTCTTTGGTAAATCTATTACAAGCACACGTTTAAATCCTTCGCCAAATGTTAAAGGCAGAATTGCTTCAATAGATTCTTTCGAATTCCTTTCGCTAAGCCCGATCAACAATGTCTCATCATCTAAGACAATACAATCACCACCTTCCAAAAACAAATCAGGACATACTTCATGGAAGTTTAATTTTGTGAAATCCGAAAAAAGTGGGTGGGTCTTTGCAATATGGCTCATCAGTAGCATTTCTCTTTGTCTGGCAGGCCATTTTCCCCACGTCAATACGAGTGCCTTATTCAAGGCTACTGCTATATCACGAGTGAAAATTAAATTTGGCAATGGCCATTTAAATACATTGCTAATTTCAGGTGTTGTAATTCTTCCTGAAAGTAATGTGGTTGCAAAATCAGCAACTTCCATATCCAACACATAATTCGTATCTATAAAATTATCTGTACCATATAATTCTTTATCTAACTGGCAACATTTACTGAATAATTCTTCTCGTTGTTCAGGAGTTTTAATGATATCTAATAGAAGGTGTACAAATTGGTAGGTATTGCTAGAACCAGTAAAAGCAAGAAGAACTTGTTCAAGCTCAGAATGTTCATCGGTCATTCTTCCAGGTGAAATGATATCGTCAAAAAGAAGATAGTCTGGGTTTTGGACTAGTTTTCCATCTTCATCTGCAACCCATTCCCGGGTATTTTTTGGTAGAGTGAAATTGTGTTCCGTTCCAGGTGAATGAATAACTACCTGGCGAATGAAGTCAATTTCTGATTGTACCGCCATGGATTATTTTTCTTCTAAAAATGGGTAACGATAATCTGTAGGCGGATCAAAGTTCTCTTTAACCGTTCGTTGTGAAACCCATCGTGCTAAATTAAACATGGAACCAGCCTTATCATTTGTTCCTGAGGCACGACTTCCACCAAATGGTTGCTGTCCAACAACGGCTCCTGTTGGTTTATCATTTATATAGAAGTTTCCAGCGGCATGTCGAAGTAGGGAGGAAGCCTCTGCAATTGCATGTGTATCGGTTGCCATCACACAACCTGTGAGGGCATACGGTGATGTAGAGTCAACTAGTTCAAGCGTTTGTTTCCACTCCGAAGGATCATAAAGATAAATGGTAAGCACGGGCCCAAAAATTTCTTCACACATAGTCCGAAACTTTGGGTTTGTTGTAAGGATAATTGTTGGTTCAATAAAATACCCAATGGAGTCATCACAGGTGCCTCCAAAGATAATTTCTGCATCATCTGAACCGGACGCATCATCAATAAAATCTTTGATAGAATCAAATGCGCTTTTATCTATCACCGCATTAACAAAATTAGTGAAATCACTAGGGTCTCCCATAGTTATTGTAGACATTTCTTTCTGCAAGTCTTCTTTAATATTTGACCAAACTGTAGAAGGGATATAGGCTCTAGACATAGCAGAGCATTTTTGGCCCTGATACTCAAATGCACCACGAACCATCGCGGTCACAAGGGCATCTTGATTGACGGACTCATGAGCAATACAAAAATCTTTACCACCTGTCTCACCTACAATACGTGGATAGGTTGCATATTGTTTGATATTGCCTCCAATATGTTCCCACATATTCTGAAACACAGACGTAGATCCCGTAAAGTGGACGCCAGCAAGATTTGGGTGATCCATCACTAATGGACCAACTACAGATCCTCTTCCTGGAATAAAGTTGATAACACCATCTGGCAGTCCGGCTTCTTTAAAAAGCTTCATAATAAAATATGCTGGGTATACGGTGCTACTAGCAGGTTTCCAAATGGCAACATTACCCATAAGCGCAGGAGCAGATGGTAAATTTGCTGCGATACTAGTAAAATTGAAGGGGGTTACTGCAAAAACAAACCCCTCTAATGGGCGGTGTTCCATGGAATTCTTAGTAGGCTCAGGTGAATACATTGGTTGATGATTGTATAATTCTTGTGCAAACCAACAATTAAAGTTCCAGAAGTCAATTAATTCGCAAGCAGCATCGATTTCTGCCTGAAACACATTTTTGCTCATATTGAGCATAGTTGCTGCATTAATGGTGTCACGATACGGCCCAGTAAGTAATTCTGCCATTTTAAGGAAAATAGCAGCACGTTCTTGTAATGGGGTCGTGGACCATTGTTTCCAGGCAACTTGAGCAGATTCAATCGCTTGCGTTACTTCTTTTTCTCCTGCTTGATGAAAGGTTGCTAATACATGATCATGATTATGGGGCATGATACATTTTCCGGTATCACCAGTACGAACTTCTTTTCCACCAATAATAAGTGGAATTTCAATTTCTTGTTGGCTGAGTTCTGCAAGTTTTTCTTTTAAGCTTGCTTTTTCCGATGAACCGGATTCATAATTACGAATTGGTTCATTTACAGGTTTTGGTATATTGCTCATGAAGTTTCCAGTATATATTAATTGATTAATTGATGTCAGAAGTTAACGGCATCGTAGCCATTGATCAAGCAAGCTATAAATCAATGAAAGAAATATCCAAAATAATATATATGGGAAATTCAATAATAATAGTATTCTCATACTATGAAAAGACCACCACCACGTAATAATATACTCACTTTACCTATGCATCAGTTGATTAGTAAAATCAACAATAAGGAAGTTTCTTCCCAAGAATTATTCGAAATACAACTGGAACATATCTCCAAACATAATCCATCCATTAATTCAGTTGTTACAATTGATGAAGAACTAGCCCTTAAAAAAACAAAGGAAGCAGATAATGCTTTGCAAAAAGGGGAGAGTTGGGGACCATTACATGGCTTACCAATTACCCTAAAAGATGCATATGAAGTAAAAGGGATTACTAGTACAGGCGGTTCTTCGAAATGGAAAGGCCATATTCCCACTAGCAATGCTGTAGTTGCAGATCGTTTGCAGCAAGCAGGAGCAATCGTATTTGGCAAAACAAACGTCCCAGTTTTATCTGGAGACTGGCAGAGCTTTAATGAACTATTTGGAATAACCAACAACCCGTGGAATTTGAACAAAACACCTGGCGGCTCATCGGGAGGTTCTGCTGCAACCGTTTCTATGGGCTTTTCTTCATTGGAAGTTGGAAGTGATATTGGTGGATCGGTACGTGTACCTGCGCACTTTTGTGGAGTGTATGGTCTGAAGCCAAGTTATGGATTAATCCCCTTGTTGGGCCATATTCCACCACCACCAGGATTATTAAGTCATCAGGATACACTTTCTGTGGCAGGACCTATTGCACGAAGTCCCAAAGATATTCAGATTGCACTTTCTGTTTTAGCAGGATCGAGTCCCTTGGAGCAAAAAGGATGGAAGTTGGATTTGCCTCCGGCAAGACATCAAAAAATCAAAGATTTTCGTGTAGCTATATGGCCCAATGATCCTTTTTGTACTGTGGAGAATGCAATATCGGATGCGATAGAAGAATTTGCGAACCAAATTGGAAAATTAGGTGCATCGGTACACGAGAAAAACCCTGGTGTAAGTCTTCAAATCAATGATGATATCTACTGGAATATGTCTACCCCTATTATTGCCAGCGGATTTCCGAAATCTACAATGGACAAAATGAAAGAATTATTACGAAATAGTGACCCTACTGACACCAGCCCTCGTGTGCGTCTGGCTCGTGCAGCTCTATTGAAGCACAAGTCCTGGTTGTCGTATAACGAAGGGCGATTGCGAATTAAAGCAATGTGGGAAGAATTTTTTACCTCATTTGATGTGCTTATATGTCCAGTGGTTTTTACGACAGCATTTGATCATAATCATGAACCAGATATGTACAATCGCACCATTACTGTAGATGGAGTTGACAGGCGCTATTTAGAATTACCCGCATGGCCAAGTGTTGCCACGGTACCTCAATTACCTTCTCTGGCTATTCCCATAGGAACAAATGTTGACGGCCTGCCTATTGGTGTTCAGGTTATTGGTCCATATTTGGAAGATTATACACCCATTGCATTTGCACAGGCGATTGAAGGACTTTGTAGCGGTTACAGTCCACCAGCTATTGTTCAGTAGAAATAATTATATAATTCACGTAATTTCTTTTATGCCAATGTATGACTATGAATGCGCTCATTGTGGGCATTTGTTTGAGGAGCTCGTGTTTTCAAGCTCGGAAGCTGATACAAAAATTAGTTGTCCTGAGTGCAACAAGCAGGAAGCAAAAAGACAACTGTCGGCTCCCGCAGTTGCGGTGGGTGGGGGAAGCTTTGACGCGGCCTGCGAACAACCGGGATGTAGTACCCCAGCCGGATTTACGTGAGCAAATTAATTTCTGCGGTACGCAGAAACCCTAAGCGCTTTCTTTAAGATATACACCCAAATTTCTCATTACATCCTCAAGAATTTCTTCCATAGCATTTTTATCTTTTGCTGTGACCAACTGCTTTCGTAATGTAGCTGCACCCTTAAAGTTTTTGATATACCATCCAAAATGCTTGCGCATATTGTTGGATCCAACAATGGGCCCCTTCGATTCTACCAAAAGAGCAAAATGCCTGGAACAAGTCTCCAATCGTTCTTGTATCGTTGGTTCATCGGCTAAGGACCCCTCCCTAAGGAATGCAGAAAGTTGATGGAATATCCATGGGTTGCCCAATGCGGCACGCCCAACCATAACCGCATCACATCCTGTTTCCATAAACATTCGCCGGGCATCTTGGGGCGTATGAATGTCTCCATTTCCAATTACAGGTATTGAAACTGATTGTTTAAGTAACCGTATTAAATTCCAATCTGATAGACCTTTATAGCTTTGCTTAGTTGTTCTTGGGTGCAACGCAATAGCTTTCACTCCGTGCGCTTCCAATCGTGGTCCTACTTCTGGTACTACAATGGATTTTGCATCCCATCCAGACCGCATTTTTACAGTTACGGGAACTTCTGGAACTGCTTCTACTACGGCAATCGTACTATCATCCATTAAGCATAAATCGCGAAGCGCAGCAGAGCCAGCCCCTTTTTTGGTTACTTTTGGAACAGGACATCCATAGTTAATATCAATTAGATCTGGCTGAAACATATCCACCACCAATCGCGCAGCTTTTCCCATTACTTCTGGATCATCTCCAAATATCTGTATACCAATAGGTCGTTCAAATTCGGTGAAACGAATCATATTTAGTGTTTTTTCATTTTTACGGATGATTCCATGGGCAGAAACAAATTCAGAATACACCATCCCGGCTCCTTGTTCCTTGCAAAGTATCCGAAATGAATAATCAGTAACGCCAGCCATTGGTGCCAAAAAAACGGGGTTGGTGATATGTAATGATCCAATATGCATTTTATTTCGACATTATTATGTTTATTGTGCGGAAAAACACAGTTATGAAATCTGATTTTTATTAAACAATATTTTATCTTATCTTCGCCGATTACAATTTATTAAAATAATCAAATAAAAGTGAATTATATAAAGCACATCGCAATTATCCTGTTGTTTGTTGTCTGTCTTCCGGCACAGGATACACGTCCCACAGTTGCCATATTGGATTTTGAAGGACAGGGAATAAGCGCGCAGGAAGTACAAACCCTTACGGAGCGTATGCGTTCTGAGATTGGTTCTACGAATGCCATTCGCTTGATTGAGCGAAAAGCCATTGAGAGTATTATGGCAGAGCAGGGCCTTGCGCAATCGGGTTGTGTATCGGATGAATGTGCCGCAGAAGTAGGGCAGTTATTGGGTGTGCAGTTTATGATTAATGGTACGATTGGAAAACTGGGCGACAAATATACCATTGATGTGAAGATGTTTTCGGTGGAGACAGGCGAAGCAGAGCGTACTGTAAGCTCCACACATGATGGGGATATTGCAGGTCTATTAACGGAGATGCAGATTTTGGCCTGGGAGATTGTTGGATTGCAGGCGCCGCAGCGGTTGCGTTTGCAGCGTGGCGGTGAAACAGATAAGCCTACGGTAGCAGTATTGGATTTTGAAGGGCGAGGAATATCCGTTATGGAGGCCCAAACCTTAACCGATCGATTTACGACATCTATGAGCAGTACGGATCGAGTACAGCTAGTTGAGCGTGGTGTGATGTCAGAAGTATTAGAAGAGCAGGGCATGACAGGTGCAGAGTGTTCAAGCCAGGAATGTGCTGCCGAGGTAGGTGCGATGCTGGGTGTTCAGTTTATGATTAATGGTGCTATTGGTAAGCTGGGTGATACATATACCATTGATGTAAAAATGTTTAGTGTTGCTACCGGAGCAGCAGAGAGTATGAAAAGTGTTACCTATGCTGGAAAAGTGGACGGATTGATTGTGGAGATCGAGTTATTGGCTTGGACCACACTGGGTCTGGATCCACCAAAAAGTTTAATCAAGAAACAACGTCGTTTTGCTGAAGGTGGTCAAATGACGGATGGACCTCAAGGAGGCACCAATTGGATGCTATGGGGTGGAATAGGCTTAGCCGTGTTAGGTGGCGCAGCTGTTGCTTTAGGTGGCGGTGATACAGGCGGAGATATCAGCGGCGGTGGAGACATTAATGGTGGTGGCGGTGGCATTGGAACGCCTCCAACCTTTCCTACGCCTCAATAATGAATGGATACCTCGTTAAGAAACGTATACAAATGAAAAGAATTACATCTATATACCAAATCATTTCCAAGAGAGTCCTCATAGGAATTATATTATTAAATGTGAGCAACCTCTCTGCGCAGCTATCGGGTTCGTACACGATTGGAACGGGTGGAGATTATACGACCATTCAAAGCGCGGTTACGGCACTATCAAGCTCCGGAGTTTCCGCTCCCGTAACCTTCAATATTCTTTCTGGGCTGTATACGGAGCGAGTGGTAATTCCTGAGATTTCAGGGGCAAGTGCAACCAATACGATCACCATCCAGTCTCAAGCGATGAGTGCCGATAGTGTGACGTGGGCAGGTAGTAACCAAAATTGGAGTTCCAATTATATTTTACGATTCAATGGGGCAGATCATATCATTGCAAAGCATCTAACATTTCAAGGTCCTGCTAGCTATTATAATAGAAAAATAGATCTTACTGGAGTGGTGG